>CALWZZ010000056.1 GCA_944386145.1 uncultured Clostridia bacterium
TGCTTCTGCAATAATATGTAATGCTAATGTGGTTTTACCAGATGATTCTGGTCCGAATACTTCTATAATTCTTCCTCTAGGTACGCCTCCTATTCCTAAAGCAATATCTAGACTTAACGCACCTGTTGGAATAGCTTCTATTTCCATTGCTTTAAATTCTCCTAATTTCATAACAGAACCTTTACCAAATTGTTTCTCAATTTGACTCATTGCTGCTTCTAAAGCTTTCTTTTTTTCAGCATTTTCACTCATAATTTTCCTCCTCATTTACTTGAACTTTTGTTTGATACTGTTATTATATATCAAAAATTTGTTTTGTCAAGACTTATTTTAAATTTTTTTACTTATACCATGTCTCTATTCCACAAAGTGGATTAAACCAATTAGAATTCATCTCTCCGACTAGTTCTGTATTATAGGCAATTGTATATTTATTCGTATATAAACTAATATATGGTATATCTGTTTTATAGATTTCTGCAAGTCTTGTATAATCATTTTTTATTGTTGCTTCATCTGTTGTATTTTTTATTTCATCCATTAAATTTGTAACTTCTTCATTTGTATAATTTGCCAAATTCCCATTACCAAAAAATAGTGACATGTCTGGATTAGGCGACAAATTCATACTGCACAAAATCATATCATAAGATTTATTTTGAATGGCCCTACTATATTGTTCATCTGCATATTGTTGAATTGTAATTCTGAATCCTTGGCTAGCTAATTGTGTTCGTATATTTTCTGCAACCGATACTTGTGTAGAATCTGATGCTTTTACTATCAAATTCAACTCTATTCTTTGGGTTCGATTATTAATTCTTTTTTGCCAATAACTATTTCGATAGCTCCATCCGTTTTGCGATAATAATTGATTTGCCTGTTCTGGATTGTATCCTGAACTTGCATCTTGTTCTTGATATACCCATGAACCATAATCTAATGGAAAACTGGATGTATAATATTTATTTTGAAAAACATTTGACACAATATTATTTTTGTCAACTGAATAGGAAATCGCTCGCCTAACTTCTTGGTTTGCCAACAATGTATTTTGCGTATTTAAGACTAAAAAGTCATGTGTTCTTCCTTTTATCTCTTTTGTACTATATCCAATAGTTCCTATATATTGTTGTATATTGGTATTATCTGTACTTACCAAATCTACATTTCCTAACTTAAATGCATTATACAATTCTCCAATAGAGTCATAAATATTAACTGTAATTTTTTCTAAAGATAATTCTGTATCTCTATCCCACCAATTTGTATTTTTCGTAAGTGTTATATAATTTTGTTGTACATTATTTACTACATACTTGCCTGTTCCAACAGGTACAATATTTAGGTCATTATAATCTTGTGTATCATAAAAAGTTTTTGACAAGATAGGAAATGTTAAATAATATTCAAAAAATGGAACTTCTTGGTCCAAATACATTTTTACTGTATAATCATCTACTACTTCTAACATTGTTACATGTTCTAAATTGCTAGAATAAATTGATGAATTTTCCTTTAGCCTGTCATAGGTAAATTGTACATCTGCCGATGTAAATCTTTCTCCATTTGACCATTTAACATTTTCTCTTAATTTTATAATATAAGTTGTTGCATCTTGTTTCGCCCATTCTGTTGCTAAAGCTGGTGTTGCTTTATAATCTGAAGAAATATCTACTAATGGCTCATAAATTAATTTGGTTATGTCTTGTACATTTTTATTGTTGGTTAATAATGGATTTAATGTATCACATTGTGCTATACCCAATCTGATTTCTCTTACAATTTCTTCATCTACACTTGTCGTTTCTTCTTCTGTTTGTTGTTCATTTTCATTATTTCTTATTACAAAAAATGCTACAATCACAATAATGATAACAAATATGATAAATATATATTTAAAAACATTGGATTTCATGTTTCACCTCTATCTTTAATTTTCTATATCAAATGATTTCCTTGGTATCTCAATTATATGTATTTCTAGGTTTTCTGTCAAGTCTAACTTTCCCGTTTTTTTTACAACAAATATACATATACATTCATAGTTAATAATAGCATTTGAAATTCTATAAGACCTAAAATTTTATGATTTAAAATACTAAAAATAATAAAAATACTTTATTTTCTACTTTTCAAAATTTTTGATATCTTTATCCAAAATAATATTTAGCCTTGTTAATAATAAATTATGTCAACAATATATCACAAACTTTTAAATTTTTCAAGTTTTTTGGTAAAATTTAAATTTTGAAATGTAATTATTCATAGTTCAAGTCGATTTTGCCTGTTAAGGCAAAACCGACTTGAACTCTAAATAGTTACTTTGAGATAGAAAATTTGTTACTAAATATTATTAAAAATTTCTTTTAATCTTTCATTTTGTTTCGTCAAAAATAAATATCCAATTAGAGCTTCAAAAGCTGTTGCATACATATATTCTTGTACATTAGAATTTTTTGGTAAATGATGATTTTGTGTATTTCTTCCTCTTCTTACAATATCTTTTTCTTCATCTGTTAAAGTTTCGTATATTTTGTTTAAGGTTTCTGCCTGACTTTTGGCTTTTACATATTTTATTGCTTCAATATGTAATTTATGTGGTTTCAAATTTGTTTCATTAATTAATTTATTTCTTATATACAATTCAAATACAGCGTCTCCAATATATGCCCATGTAAGCGGTGACATTAATTCTACTTCTTCTTTTGGTCTATCTATTTTTAAAAATTCTTCCATCCTATTTTTTACCTTTCTTTTTTGTCCTTCTAAGTATTTGTTTATATTGTGCAATCAAAATTCATTTTCTTACCTAACAATATGTTCTCCTTTATATCTATTGAGTTTTCTCTATTGTTATCTTTCCAATCTTCCCATTTTTGAATTCGTCCAATAAAATTCTTGCTGTCTTTTCTTCATCAATATTTCCTCCAGAAATGATACAACCCCTTTTTTTACCAATTGCCAAAAAGATTTCATAAATATTTTCATTTTCTGGTCTTTCTTGATTTTGTAATTGTTCACTAATATATTCTTCCGTTATTTTATATCTTTCACATAATTGTTTTGGATAATTTTCTATTAAAAATTTTACTAAATAATAAGCAATTTCTGTTCTTTGTAAGATATCCTCTTTTATGGTTCCTGTAAATGCAAGATGTAGTGCTACTTCTTCACTTTCAAATTTAGGCCATAAGACACCTGGTGTGTCTAATAATTCGATTTTTTCGTTAATACGAATCCATTGCTTTTGTTTTGTTACCCCTGGTTTATTGCCAACACCAGCAGATGTTTTTTTCGATATTCTATTTATGAAAGAAGATTTACCTACATTTGGTATACCCAATACCATTGCTTTTATTTTTCTTCCAACTCTTCCTCTTTCAGCTTGAATTTTTAAGTCTTCCTCCATTACTTTCTCTACTTTTCTCACACATTCGTCTATTCCTTTTCCAGAATTGGAATCTGTCAGTACAGCTGGAATATTTTTGCTATTAAAATATTCCACCCATTTTTTATTTTGTCTTTCATCTGCTAAATCACATTTATTTAAGACAATCATTTTCTTTTTGTTTTTTGTAATTTCTGCTATATCTGGATTTTGACTAGAAATTGGTATACGTGCGTCTAATAATTCTATTATAATATCTACTAATCTTACATCTTCCATAATTTGTCTTTTGGTTTTTGCCATATGACCCGGATACCAATTAATATTCATACTAGCAAAGTTATCTTGACTATTTTTTTGCATAAATTCTTTCCTTTCTTATTACAGATTTCATAAATTGTTAATTACTTGTATATTATATCATTTTTTAATTCTTTTATAAAGGAAAATTTACAAAAAAAACTGAAGTAATATTAACTAATATTCTTCAGTTTTTCTTTTCAACACAAATTTAATATATAAAATTTCTAATTTTTATTTATCTACAACGTTCTATAATTATTTTTATCTGCTCTTTCATCTAGTTTTCTATCATATGCTTCATTTTTATAGAACCAATCTGTCTTTTTGTCTTTAGGATGTGCTTTTCTATTTTTATCTGCCAATAAATCTAATAATACCGCAACTGGTATTATAACACCAATTAAAGATATTATCAAAGCAGTATAGTCTGCTAGTCCAAATTGTGAAGCGTCTTCAAATAAAGCTGTAACTTTTGTTGCTATATCTGCTCCAAAATACATTCCATAAGCAAATAAGTAAATTAATGCCCCTGCCATTTTTCTTTTTACAACTAATACTAAACATGCTAATACTACGAACAATAAAATAATTTCCATTGTTTCATCAAATGGGGTTATAAAAAAATCTTGATGTAATTGTGCCATTAAAGCTACAATAATTCTAAACACCCAAAACATTACCATAAAACATGCTAATAGCCATGTAGAAAAGTTTCTCATTCGTATGCCCCCTTATTTATTAATCTACAAAATCAAAATCATCTTTGAATTTTTCCTTAAAAATTTCAAATACTTGATTTAAAACTGCTTCGTCATCAACACTAACATAAGATTCTTCGTCTGATTCTTCATCTACGTCTTCTACTTTTAGAATAACAACTTCTCCCTCTTCTTCTTCGCCTTCTTCTACTACTGGTAATAGAACAACATATTCTTCATCATCTAGTTCCACTAAATCTAAGAATTCGAATTTAACTTCATTTCCATCCTCATCATTTAAAATAACAATGTTATCTAAATCTTCTCCTTCAAAATTTTCGTTATCGTTCATAAATTTCTCCTTTCAATTTTTATTATTTATTATACATTACATATAATACATGATTAATTAGAATTTTTCAATGTATTTTTTAATTTATTTAAGTATGTTTCTAAAATATATACTGCAGATATAGTATCTACAATTTCTCGTTTTTTATGCTTATTAACATCTAAAAAATTCATCGTTTTATGTGCAGCAACTGTGGTTAGTCTTTCATCAATTACCTCAATTTTTAGTTTATTATATTTGCATTTTAACTTATGAACAAACTTTTCAGTAATTTCTGCTCTTTGTGACATTGTTCCATCCATATTTAAAGGCAATCCTACTACAATTGTATCCACCTCATATTTCTCTAAAATTTCATCTAATCGCTTTAAAATCACCTTGTCTGAATGCTCTCTTTGAATTGTCTCTAATCCTTGTGCTGTTATGTTTAAGGCGTCTGTTATGGCAATTCCCACTCTTGCTTCTCCATAATCTATTCCTAATATTCTCATATTAGTCCTCTTCTAATCCTATATATTTTTTTACCATTTTTTCCAATAACTCGTCTCTTTCAATGGTTCTAATTTTATTCCTTGCATCATTATGACTGGTTATATATGTTGGATCTCCTGATAGAATATATCCTACAATTTGGTTAATAGGATTGTATCCTTTTTCCATCAATGCCTCATAAACCTCTTTTAAAATTTCTTGGCTTTTGACATTTTGTTCTCTTTCAACTTTAAAGTTCATTGTTTTATCAAATTCCATGCAAATCCCTCCTTTAGATATTTGTTATATCACTTTCATTTTTATCTGCATTATCTAAATATTCTTCTAGTTTTTTCAATACTTCCTCTAATCCTGTTCCTTTATAATATGAAGATATGGCAACATTTATAATTGGGGTTACTTGTTGTTTTGTCATATCTATATTTTTATCACTAGGTTCTTCTGTTGTATAATTTTCTGTTCCTTCTGGTAAAGAAATTTTCATTTGTTCAATATATTCTTTTATATCATTGATAAATGACGCAACCCCTTCTGTATCTACACCTGAAAATGCAATAACAAATTTGGGTCCCATATATCGAACAAACACATAATCATCTGATATGTTATCTTGAATATATCTACTAATTTCTTTAATCACTTCATTTCCTAATTCTCTACAATATTTTTTATTAATTTCTTCTATATTCACAATTCTAAACATACATATTGTAGAAATTGTATATTGATCTATGATTTTCTTTCCTTCTCCATACAAGTATTCTTCTGAATGTAACCCTGTGAATAGATCTGTTCTAACGATAGACTCTAATGTTTTTTGGTGTACAACTGTTTTTAATACTGATACAATATTATCTTTTATAACTTCTAGTACAGTTGTATCTACATTATCAAAATCATGTGGTGTACCACTTTCTATGATCCAATATCCTATATATACATTATCTATATACAATGGAAAGAATATAGCAGATTTTGCTCTTCCAAATTCCATTTTTTGATATGGAAGTCTTTCGCTTTCACTATTAACCGTAACATATTTAGGGGTAGCTGTTTGAATGCTATCTTTAAACATATCCACATCTTGTAATGATTTTAAAGATTCCCAGTGTCTTTCATCAACATTAGAAGCTTTAATTTCATATTCAGCACCATTAAAAACCACAATTGTTGAATATTTTATTTCATATTTTTCAATTAATATTTCATTAATCTTTTTAATTTTTTCATCTACAGATGAGGTTTCTCCTATTGTATTCATAAAATCCTGAACAACCTGTAGGTTCGTAATTTTTTGATTAATATTTTTAAATTTTTGTATTTTTTTACTGATTTTTATATTATAGATAACTAGTATAATAACAATAATTACTAATACTACAGCAACTCCTATTATCACGATTAATTCCTCCTATTTAAAAATTTTTCCTCATTTGATTTAATGTATCATTCATGCTTGGTGAAAATGCTCCCATTCCTGCATTACTTCCACCAACTGTTGGTGGTTTATATGTTCCTTGTCCTGATACTAATGGATATATCATATTTCCTAATGATTTTAAAATTTGCATAAATGTTTTAGAATATCCTTTTAAACTAATATCACAATTAATGATACCTTCTAAATATTTTGTATAAATTTCTTCCTCAAAAGGGATTGTAATATATTTAATTAGATTTCTATCAAATAATTCTGTCATATATGACATTGCCGGGTCATTATAAAAAGCCATTCCACCAATAATGGTTTTTTCATTTACCCCTCTTACTTTAACATATTTATTTAATATAATTTTCAATTTACTTTCATCTAATATATTTTTTGCTTTTAATTCTCTTAAAAAAGCTGTTAGTGGTTGTATTGTTAAGATATCCAATGATTGCACTAGATATGTTTCTAAAGATTGTTTAAAATATCCAACAGGTGTATTAAAATCACAATCCACTAATATTAATGAATAATTTTTTACTAATGTTTCTAATATTTCATCTACTTTGCTAATAGCATCACCTTCATCTGGTAAAGATGTAAATACGGTTAAATTTTTATTAACTTGTATTCCATTGGCAATTCCTTGTGAAAGCTGTTCAATACTATTTGCAGCAATATTTCTTAATGCTTCTTCATTTTTGGTATAAATATAATATGCATTTCTGTTAACGGTTGTATCTAATATTGCTACATTAATCCCCATAGATGACAATAACTCTGCCACATTGTTAACAATAAATGATGTTCCATTTTTACTTGTTCCTACAAAAGTAACTATTTTTTTGTCAGATGTCAAAAGTGATGAAATATCGACAGTTTGTACATAATTATTATTTGTTCTTGTTATATTTGTTGTATTTGGAGAAACAGGTGTATATCCTCCATATACATCTTCTTGCTGACGATTTGTATTTACTGTTGTTTCATTTTGATTATAAAATCCTTGACTATTTAATAATCTATTATAATCTGTTGATATTGAAGAATGTGAAGTATTTGTTGGTGTATCTGTATGTGCTGTTTGTTCTGAAGTATTTTGATTTAATCCAGGTAGAAACATTTCATTGTCATCGATATCTTCTTCTATGTTTTGACTTGGTTGCACCACCTCTTGTTGTTTTGATTCTTCTTCAAATCTTGGTAATACCATATCATTATCTTCATCTTCAATTCCTGGTAAAATCGTATCATTTGTTGTATCATATCTTGTTTCTGGCTCAGATGGTGTTAGATTATCAAATCCTGGTAAAATTGTATCTTGCTCATCATCTACATCTTCAAATCCTGGCAATATAGTTGTTTCTTCTTGTGCTTCAACAACTTGTGGTTGCACTGGATTTTTTCTAGGTCTTCCTCTTCCTCTTTTTACAGGTTGACTTACTGGTTGCTGTTCTACCACTTGTGGTTGTACTGGATTTTTTCTAGGTCTTCCTCTTCCTCTTTTTACAGGTTGTACTGTTTCTACAACTTCTTGGCTAACTTGTGGTTCACTTTCTTCCATATTTGTGCTTGCCACTGTATTAACCACATCTGCATTTCTTTGTTTTTCAACTGGTGCAACTTTCACAGCTGTCTGTGATTGTGCTGTCATTCTTGGTTGTTCAACTATTTGTGGCTCTTGCACTGTTGTTTGTGGTTCTTGTAGTTCTGGCTTTTCTTGAACTTTTCTTGTTCTAGACATTTTTTTAGCACCTGTCATATTTACTGAAGAAGGTATTACTACTGGCTTTGTCATAGTAACTGTTTTATCTTTTGGTTTCAATAATCTTTCACTTGTTCCTGGTTCTTCCTTCTTTTTTTGTCTCAAATTGTTAGACACTTTACTATTAAATGACATGATTTTTTGATATTTTGGAGATTTTTCTTCTAAGACTGCTCTTACATTCAAAGGTAAAAATTTGGTTATAATTCTTAATTGCGTATCATTATATTGAGCAGCAATATTGTTAAAACTATCTACATATCGATCTTCATCTTTTCCTAAACTTTTATAATGTGCCAAAATATTTTGAATTTCCATCTCACTAACATCATTCTCATTTTCAGCACGATATGTTACTTCTTCTGAATCGATTTTGTAATATGCTTTTGCTTCTTTCTTAACTCTTGGTCTATTAATCAAACGACAAACTTCATCTACACTTCTGTCATTTCCAAGAATTGCATTATAAATTCCAATTCCAAATAATTTTACTAACATTTCTTCAGATTTTGTTCTTCTATCTGAACAAATTAAAATAATTGGTATGTCATTTCCTTTAATATTAGATGCTTCATCACTAATACTATCTAATTTTTCAAATATAAACTTATCAATTTGATCGTATTGTGTGTGTGTAAAAGCCTCTAAATCTTCACTGATAACGATTCTATCATATGATTTATCTTTCTGTATTTCTTTTAATATTGCATTAAAGTAATAGACATTTTTGTGTGAAATAATTTCTTTGTATTCTTTCTGATATTTTTTGATAATGGCTTGCGAAATTTCCTCATTACTTACAGCAAATAAAACTTTCATTTGTTACCCCCTTCCAAATCTTACAAACACTGCAAATGCTAGTGGTAATATTTGGCATATAATTAATAATGTGACAAAGGTTACAATTAACCCCATACCTTTTTCCAATGTATCTAATTTTCTAACACCTACTACATATTGATGAATTGCACCAATAGCAATTCCTAAAAAACAAAGTGGTATACTATAAATTCTTACAATGTTCAATATATAAGCAACTGTACCATATATATCTGAACCATATTTTTCTTTATAGTCTTCTAAAGAATGTGCTGCATTGTCTTTTATCTCTACTA
>CALWZZ010000057.1 GCA_944386145.1 uncultured Clostridia bacterium
TGTGTTTCTGGATCTACTTTTCTATATGGTGTTTCAATAAATCCATATTCATTAATTTGTGCAAATGATGATAATGCTGAGATTAATCCAATGTTTGGTCCTTCTGGAGATTCAATTGGACATAATCTACCATAATGTGTATAGTGGATATCACGAACCTCGAATCCTGCTCTATCCCTTGTTAATCCTCCAGGTCCTAATGCAGAAATTCTTCTTTTATGTGTTAATTCTGAAAGTGGGTTTGTTTGGTCCATGAATTGTGATAATTGTGAGCTTCCGAAAAATTCTCTAATTGCTGATGTAATTGGTTTTGTATTAATTAATGTTTGTGGTGTTACAACATCTAAGTCTTGAATTGTCATTCTTTCACGAACAACTCTTTCTAATCTTGTTAAACCAATTCTAAATTGGTTTTGTAATAATTCACCAACACAACGAATTCTACGGTTTGCTAAGTGGTCGATATCATCTGGTTCACCTAATCCATGTGATAAGTTTAATAAATAATTAATAGAAGCAATCATATCTTCTGTTGTAATATGTTTTGGTACTAATTCATTTTGTCTTTCTTCTATAACTTTTACTAGTTCTTTTTCGTCTGTATTATCGATAATATTTTTTAATACATTATAATTTACTAATTCTTTAAAATGTAGTTTGCTTAAATCTACATTTGGTAATACTTTGTGGATATTACATGTAGCATTTCCAATAATTCTAACGGTTCTTTCTCCTAATGTAATATCGACTATGTTGATACCTGCATTTTGAATATTTTCTGCAACTTCTTCTGAAATAACTTCTCCTGCTTGTACAAATACTTCTCCTGTTTCATTATCTACAATATCTGTTGCAGCTACTTTTCCTGTAATTCTTCCAGCTAATGCTAATTTTTGATTAAATTTATATCTTCCGACTTTTGCTAAGTCATATCTTCTATTATCAAAGAATAATCCATTAAATAAATTTCTTGCAGCATCTGCTGTTGGAAGTTCTCCTGGTCTTAATTTTTTATAAATTTCAATTAAGGCTTCATCTTGGTCTTTTATCGTATCTTTATTAATTGTCGCAGTGATTAATTCTTCATCACCAAATAATTCTCTTATTTGGTCATCTGTTGCCACACCAATGGCTCTTAAAAGCGTAGTTACTGGAACTTTTCTTGTTCTATCGACACGTACCCAGAAGATGTCATTTCCATCTGTTTCATATTCTAGCCATGCTCCACGAAGTGGCATTACTGTTGATGTATATGTTCTTTTTCCTGTTTTGGTATCAAATACTTCGTCATAGTAACATCCTGGTGAACGAACCAACTGGCTAACAACAACTCTTTCTGCCCCATTGATAACAAATGTACCACTATCTGTCATTAATGGAAAATCTCCTAAATAGATTTCTTGTTCTTTGATTTCACCTGTTTCACGGTTGATTAATCTTACTTTTACATGTAATCTTGTTGAATATGTAGCATCTCTTTCTTTTGCTTCTTCTACAGTATATTTTGTCTTGTCCTCCATGTAGTAATCAAAAAATTCAAGTACAAGATTTCCTGAATAGTCTTCGATTGGAGAAATATCTTTTAATACTTCGCCTAACCCTTCTTCTATAAACCAATCATAAGAATCTCTTTGAACTTTAATTAAGTTTGGCATTTCAATATAGTCGCCAACTTTTGCGAAATCTTTACGAGAAGCTTTCTCGTATTTCACTTCTTTTAATTTCAAGAAAATCACCTCATATAAAATATTAAGCAGAAATAAGTATCAACATTTTTGTTGATTTGATTTATTTGTTAAAAGAAGTCCCTCTTAAATGATAAATTTCTTACTAAGGTTTAAAATCGTCTGCTCTTACAATTTTAAATTTGCTTAGGGAAACTTATATTTAATTCCTCTTCTTTTAATTTTTAACTTTTGAATAAAAAATTTTGAATTGATAATTTGATTTTGAAAAATATCCTATTTAACTATCAGATAAAATAAACGGCAATAAAAGAGCTGTCAAAAAACTTTCATTTTTCAACTGGCTCTAGTAAAATATTCAATTTTGTTATAAATTATTTTCCTTTATTTTAATCACCTTTTTTATTTTTCTTTTTAGGCTCATTAAATTCTCTTTTTCAAATCTGTATTATTATATATCAAAACACTTACGGAAGTCAATAGTTTTGGACAATTTTTCCAAATAATTTAATCATTTGTGTATACTTTATTTTTTTATTACAAATATAGACATTTTTTTTAATATATAGTACAATGGTTAAGAAAATTTTTTAAGAAAATATATGAGGAGGAACTATGGCAGGATTACCATTAATCGTAAAATATTTACTAACCGCTTTTGTTGGCATGATACCAATTATCGAATTAAGAGGTGCTATACCAGTAGGTGTATTTACATTTCACTTAAATTATATAGAGTCTTTTTTATGTAGTTTTATAGGAAATATTATACCAGTTTATTTTATTGTTAAATTTATTAGACCTCTATTTGATTTCTTTGGTAGATGGAAACCTTTTAAAATTGTGATTGATTGGGCATCTGAAAGAGCAACAAGAAAAATCGAAGAAAGTGAAAGATTACAAAATTTCGCTGCTTTAGGTTTATTCATATTTGTTGCCATTCCATTACCAGGAACAGGTGCATGGGTAGGTTCATTAATTGCAAACTTTTTAGATTTGCCACCTAAAAAAGCCATTCCACCAATTGTCGCTGGTGTGTTTGCAGCAGGCTTAATTGTTCTTACATTAACAGCCATTGCTAACGGTGGTATACAATATTTATTACAAAGAGGATAAAAGAGACAGTTGGGGACAGGTAGGGTTTTGTCCCATTTTCTGTCGAAAAATGACGAAAAATGTCCATTAGAGAACAATTCTCTTTTGGATATTTTTTATAGCATATTTTTATTAATAAAAATACTGTATATCCTATTTTATGAGATTAAATGTGCAAATGGAAGAATATTATAAATTCTTATATTATCAATTGGAAAAGTCGCGGTGCGCCAGCGATTTTACACTTGATAATGTTAGAATTTGTATATTCTGTAATGTTAGCCATTTAATGAATAAAATAAGATATACAGTATTTTATTTTTTATATTAATATAAAAAAATATCTCAAATAGACTATTTTTCGTCATTTTTCGACAGAAAATGGGACAAAACCCTACCTGTCCCCAACTGTCTTCTTTTTCGTTTCTCTATATTTTATAAAATCATCTAATAATATTTTTATAACCGCAATAACTGGCACTGCTAGGAACATTCCTAATATTCCAAAATATGCTCCACCAAAAGTTACAGCAAACAATACTAACAATGGGCTAATTTTTAATGATTTTCCTACAATTCTAGGATTAATGATATTGGCATCAATTTGTTGTAATATAATAACAACAATTAACATCCATATCGTTTGAGATAATCCACCTGTAATTAGTGTAATAATGGCTGCAATCACTGTTGCAATAATGGCTCCTACATATGGTATCATGTTAAATATTCCTATAAAGAATCCTAGTAATGGTGCATATCTTACGCCCATAATTGTTAGAGCAATAGATACCAATATTCCTACTACGATTGCGTCTACAAATTGGCTTGCTATAAATTTAAAGAAAATTTCATTTGAGTTGTTAAAATATTTATCTAAATTTTTATATGTTCTTTCTTTCAATATGGCACCTGCTAATTTCTTGAAAAAAGCAAGTATTTTCCTTCTATCGATTAATATATATACAGATACGATAATGGCTATAAAGATATCTACAATACTAAAAATTGCTCCAATGGCATTAACAGCATATCCTAATATTGCTTCTATATCTAAATATTGTTTGATATCTATATTTTGTAAATTTTGAATTTCATCTTGTACAATCTGACTTTTTAGAATAGAGTCTTCTGGCAAATTATTATATGCATTCATAGCATTTTCAACATAGTGTGGAATACTCGTAATAAAATCTGTTATACTTTCAAATACGATTGGTAAAATTACCGCACATAATAAGCTAATTGCTGCTATAATGATAATATAAACTGTGATAACCCCTAATCCTCTTGCTCTTTTTGAGATAAATTTAATTTTCATTTTTCCATACAATTCTTCAAATTTTCTTGATGGCATATATAGTATGTATGCAATAAATATACCAATTAGGAATGGGCTAATGACACCAAAAAATGTATTTAATCCCATCATTACATTTTCATAATTGTCTAAAATTTTATAAATACAAATTAAAGCTAGTCCTAAACAAAACCAATATAGCCATTTTTTCCAATTATGTTTTATTTCATTCATATACTTCCTCCTTGCATACTAATTTCAAAGATAATCAAATCATTTATATATTCCTAATGTAAAATTTATTATAATGCTTTTTAACGCAACGTTATTCTATAATTAATCCAATAGGACAATGGTCACTACCCATAACTTCTGGATAAATCATGGCATCTTTGATTTTATCTTTTATATCATTTGATACAATAAAATAATCTATTCTCCAGCCTACATTTTTTTCTCTTGCTTTTCCCATATATGACCACCAACTATAGCAATCCGTTTTTTCTGGATATAAAAATCTAAAAGAATCTACAAAACCAGCACTTAATAATTCTGTCATTTTTGCTCTTTCTTCATCAGTAAATCCAGCATTTCCTCTATTAGATTTTGGATTTTTTAAATCAATTTCTTCATGTGCGACATTCAAATCCCCACACATAATAACTGGTTTTGTTTTGTTTAAATTCACAAGATAGTTTCGTATTTCATCTTCCCATACTTGTCTATAATCTAATCTCTCTAGTCCCCTTTTTGCATTTGGTGTATAGATATCTACCATAAAAAAGTCTTCAAATTCTAATGTAATCACTCTACCTTCGTTATCATGTTCTTCTATTCCAATTCCATATGTCACGTTAATTGGCTCTTTTTTCGTAAATATAGCCGTTCCAGAATATCCTCTTCTTTCTGCACTGTTCCAATAAGCATGATATCCCTCAAAATTCAAGTCAATTTGCTCTGGTTGACATTTCGTTTCTTGTATGCAAAAAATATCTGCGTTTATTGTTTCAAAAAAATCTTTAAATCCTTTATTGACACAGGCACGTATGCCATTTACATTCCAAGAAATTAATTTCATAATTTATTGCATTCCCTCCTAAAAATATAATTCTGAGGTTGGAAAAGAATTAAATTTTGGCAATGCTGAGCTTGTTAAGGCTTTGCCTGTTACAAGGTCAGTATGCATAGCTGGAAAATTTCATTTAAAAGGCAAGGGAGCATACTTTTGTATGTAACCGCGTTTTAAATGGAATTTGACGTAGCCAAAATTGTAATTATTTTTCAACCTTACTAAAAAATATGCTAGATTCTTAATCACTCTAGCATATTATACAATATATTCTCTTAATTTACAACACTTACATTTAAGTATCTTACGCCCCATGCAAGAGCTTCTGCATGTGAATTAACAAATATATCAATTTTGTTACCACTAATTGCGCCACCTCTATCTTCAACTGTATATACGTGTCCACCAATATTTAATTTTGTTCCGAAAGCAAATTTACTAGATGCTGCCACAGTTCTTCCGGCTGTTGCTGTTGTTCCTGACGCTGTTCTTCCATTTGTTTTACCACAACATTTTGCGCATGGACAATATGCTGTGATTTTATATACAGTTCCTCCTGATGTGCTTGCTGTACTTGTTGTTCTTGGTAGTGTTGAACCTCTTGAAGTTGCTTTCTTTTGTACTTGAACGATTTTATTTACTGGTTCTTGTACGACAACTTCTGATATAAGCGTTTTTTCAATTTCTACATCATTTTGATATTTTACTTTATAGGTTACTTCTTTTAACCCATCTTTTCCTTCTTGAACCACTTTGTTTGTGGTGTCGGTTGTTGCTCCAGTTGTATTTTTTGTGATGGTTTCATAAGAGATAACTTCTTGTTCTACAACGATTTTTTCTGTTATTGGTGCATAATTTTCCAATAATTGGTCTAATGAAGTTTCAATGCCTTCTTCTGATATTTTAGCAATTTGTACCTCATTATACGATTTATCTGTTATTTTAATTGTATCTCCTGATGATACTTCACTATCTAAATCTGGTATTGTCTTTTGGTCTTCATTTAATATAATGTTATTTTCATTTAAGATATCTGACACTTTTGATTTTGATGTTAAAGCTGTCATTTCATATCCATTTTGCAAAATAATTGTTATGTCTTTTAAATCTGTGTTGACTGCCAATACACTAATTCCTGATATTAAAATTAAAATGATGGTTACACAGATAATCTTCATGATAGAAATTGAAGCCTTTTCTTCTCTTCTCATAAAAATAAATTACCTCCTTTTGGCAACACAATATTATTATACTATCTTTTTTATTAAAAGTCAAATTTTGGTGTTTGATTTTCTTGAATCTCTTGTGTCCCTAAGTATTTTTTGTGTTTGTTTTGTTTGTATTTACATAATATTTTCTTCTAGAACGTTTATATTTGTCCCATTTTCGTCCATACTATACTATATGAAAAATTTTAAAAAATATTACTTTTTTTTCAAATTTTTTTTACCATTTATTCACATTTCTATTGTATAAAAATAATTAATATGATATGATAATTTTGTATATAATAATGATAAGGAGGATTTTTATAAATGATTGGTTGGATTATATTAGCAGTCGTTGTTATTGTTATTATTGCTGTTATCGCTATGTATAATGGTCTTGTTCAAGCAAGAATAAAAGTTGATAATGCATGGAGTCAAATTGATGTACAATTACAAAGAAGATTTGATTTAATTCCTAACTTTGTAGAAACTGTTAAAGGCTATATGACACATGAATCTGAAACTTTTGAAAAAATTGCTGAACTAAGAACAGCTTGGGCAAATACAGAAAATGTTTCTGAAAAAGCAACATTAGATAACGAACTTTCTACTGCTTTAAAAACAATTATGGCTGTATCTGAAAGTTATCCAGAGTTAAAAGCAAATCAAAACTTTTCAGAGTTATCAGAAGAATTACGAAACACAGAAAATAAAATTTCTTTTTCAAGACAATTCTACAATGATACAGTAACTATGTATAATACAAAATTACAAGTTTTTCCATCTAATATCATTGCTGGAATATTTAATTTTAAGGCTCGTGATTTATTTGAAGCTGAAAATGATGAAGCTAGAAAAAATGTAAAAGTAGATTTTAGTAAATAAATAGAGGGGAGGAGGAATTTTTCTTTCCTCTCTTTATTATCTAAAAAGGTTTATAGGTATCACCTTTTTCACGTTTTACAAATATGTCATTGCTGAAACATAGTAAAAAACCTAAATTTATAACAAGGATTGAAAAAACGATGTTTGAAACAAGTAAAAAAAATAAATTGGAATCAGGTCTCATTGTTGGTATCTTTATTGTAGTCATCACATTAATTGTATATTATATTTGCCATGCTTTAAGATTAGGTACTATGTCTATCGTGATTGCATTAATTTTTTCAATTGGTTCTGCATGGGCTTCTTACTATTATAGTGATAAAATTGTGCTATCTGTAAATAAAGCAAGACCTGCCACAAAAGAAGAAAACCAAAAGTTGGTAAATATTTTAGATGCTTTAATGGTTACTTCTGGCTTGCCAAATAAACCTAGACTTTATGTTGTAGATGACGCTCAGCCTAATGCTTTTGCTACTGGTAGAAACCCACAAAATGCTGTTATTTGTGTAACGACAGCTCTTTTAGACAAACTAGATTATTATGAATTAGAAGGCGTTATTGCCCATGAAATGAGCCATATTAAAAATTATGATATTCGCTTAAGTTGTGTCGTTTCGGTTATGGTTGGTTTTATTGTCATGTTATCTGATTTATTTTCACGTGCTTTATTCTGGGGCGGTGTAAAAGACAGAGATAGTGATAGTAAAGCAAATGGTATTTTAATGTTAATCGGCTTAATTTTTCTAATTTTAGCACCTATCTTTGGTTCTTTAATGCAACTAGCTTTGTCTAGAAAAAGGGAATTTTTAGCAGATAGTACAGCAGTTGAATTCACACGTAATCCAGATGGTTTGATTTCTGCTTTACAAAAATTAGAGAATGATCCAAATGAATTAGAAACTGCAAATTCAGCTACTGCAAATATGTATATTGTAAATCCTTTTAAGAAAAATGGCAAAAAAAAGACCACAAATATATGGTCTACACACCCTAGCACAGCTGATAGAATTGAGGCTTTAAGGAATTTGAAATATTAATGTTCGTGCGCCAATTTTACTTGCGTAAAATTGTGCGCATGGCTTTTATCAAATTGAATATCACTTCCATACCACTACTACATTTGCTGTAGCATATTCTTTGCAATGTGAAATACTTATATCCATTTCTTCTATTTCTGATATTTCTATATCTAATAAGTTAATATGTGGCCTTCCATTTTCGTCGTTTATGACTTCTATGTTCTGCCATCCAATATCATATTTGCTAGTTAGATTACTAGAAATTGCTTTAAATGTCGCTTCTTTTGCTGCAAATCTAGCTGCATAATGTTGATATTTTTGTGCCTTTTTACTTTCACAATATTGAATTTCTTTATTTGTATAAACACGCTCTAAAAATTTTTGGTCTGTTTGCTCGATACTTTCTTTAATTCTCCTAATTTCAATAATATCTGTACCGCAACTGATTTTCATTTTTGCGTATCCTTCCTTTCGTAAAGTATACTCATTTTGAATTTTTTATACTAATATTTATATATCAAATATTTTTTTGGCATTTTCATATGTTATCTTAGCCACCTCTTCTAATGTCATATCTTTCACATCTGCCACTTTTTGTGCAACAAATTTAACATTTCTTGGGTCGTTTCTCGTTCCTCTTACTGGTTCTGGTGCTAAATAGGGGCTATCTGTTTCAATTAACATTTTATCATTTGGCACCATTTGAATAATTTCATTGGCATTTTTTGAATTTTTAAATGTAACAGGTCCTGCAAAAGAGATATAAAATCCTAGTTTTAATGCCTCTTTCACCAATTCTCGATTTAATGGACAACAATGAAATATCCCTTTTTTATTTACAGTGTTTTCTTTTAATATTTCTAATGTATCCATAACAGCTTCTCTTGTATGAATCACAATCGGTAGTTCAAAAGAATTTGCCATTTCTATTTGTTTCATAAATGCTTGTCTTTGCCATTCTCTTCTTTGAAAATCTTTTTCCCAATAATAATCTAAACCAATTTCTCCTATTGCTACAATTTTTTTGCTTTCTAAATTAGTTTCCACAAGATGTCTAATTTCATCTATATCTTTCCACAATGCTTCCTCTGTTTGTGGAATATCATTTGGAGAAATACCGCAAGTTGTATATATATATTCATATTTTTTTGATAATTCCAGTCCTTTTTTTGAACCTTCTATACTATATCCAGCAGATACAAACTTCGTAATTCCTGCTTTTTTTATCTCTTGTATCAGTGTTTCTCTATCTTCATTAAATCTCGTATCATCTAAG
>CALWZZ010000058.1 GCA_944386145.1 uncultured Clostridia bacterium
GGAAGTTCAAATCTCACACTGTCAAATCCTTTTTCAGTAGGTCTTTCAAAATGCACATGTATAATTTCTTCTCCATTCTCATTTTTTATAATATGTGAAAAAACAACTTCTGTTTCATCAGCATATTTACAATAAGGATACATCATTTTTATCACTCTCCATCTTTTCTAATTTTATTATTAATTAATCAAATTTATTTTAAAATGCTTGTCTACTATTTTATCAAAACCAATCTTTTTTTATATACTATTATTAATATAGCACAAATTATTTGCATTTACTATATTTAAATTTAAAAATACAACATAAAAGAATACATTTTTAATTTTCTTTAAAAAATTTATTGGTTATTTTTCATTTATTATTATCTTCCTGTATTTAAACATTTTTCACCTTTCATTTGTCACATTTTTCTTTTTACTTCCCAGAATAACTACCATTAATTGCTTTACCTAGAAGATAAATTTATTATTAGAGTATTGACAAGATGATTTTTTTAGAATATATTGTTGTTGTCGCTGGAAAAATAAGGTAATTATTTTTTTATTGTCGAAACTTCGCATTTTTACTACATATATTTTATAGGAGGGATGTATATATGTTAAACTTTGTAATTTGTGATGATAATGTGAATATTTTAGATAGACTAGAAAAACTCTTAGAAAATATATTTACCAAAAATAATCTTGATGGTAGAGTTACGTTTAAATTTAATAATTTTGAAGATTTATTGACCTGTTTTGACAATGAAGAACAGATAGATGTTTTATTATTGGATATTAATTTAAAATCTCAAAAGACTGGGTTGGATTTAGCTGAGGAAATCCGAAAGAAAGATAAAAATGTTTATTTAATATTTACCACCGGTCATTTAGAATATGCCATGATGGCTTATAAATATAAAACTTTTGATTATTTAGCCAAACCAATTACTTATGAAAGACTTGAAGACACTGTCAAAAGACTTTTTGATGATATTTATGGGTTACCTAAAAAATATATTAAGATTGATAATAAGAACACACTTGTAGATGAGACACAAATTCAATATATTAAAAGAGATGGTATGAAGCTAAACTTTCATACCTCTTCTCGTGATTATGAGACATATAGTTCTTTTAATAAAATTCAAGATAAATTACCTGATAATTTTGTAAGATGTCACAAATCTTATATTGTTAACTTAAATAATATTAAAAATGTTGACCCAGTTGCTTTGACCGTTTCCTTTAGTAATGATACTTCTTGTAGTATTGGTCCTAAATATAAAAAAGAATTTTTGGAGGTTATAAAAAATCATGGAATTATTGAATAACATTTGGAATGCGTTAACTACGCCTAATGAAACTTTGATAAGTATTTTGTCTATTCCTTTTACGATAATAGAAAATACTTTATTGATGTTATTATTTTTATCTATATTAAATATAAATGCAACGAGAAAGCAAAAAATTTTATATGTTTTACTTATGACTGCAATTAGTTTTTTAAGCACATATATCATTCCTGCACCATTTAATTTGATTATTAATTATTTACTAATTCTATTACTTATACATTTTATATTCAAAACGGATTTGTTAAGAACCATTTTGGCTTTTATCTTACCAACGCTTATTTTTGTTTTACTTGGAATGTTACTTAGCAATCCTTATCTATATGTTTTCAACATTTCTGCTGATGATTTATTAACTATTCCAATTTATAGATTAATATATGTATTCTCTCAATATTTCATCGTATTGATAATATATTTTATATTTAAACATAAAGCTATTGTTTTAGATATCTTTAATGATATAGATAAAAAGCATAAACAAATTATCTATTCAAATCTATTCTTTGGAATATTTACTCTTTTAATGCAATGTATAATTACAATATATTACATAGATAATTTACCATTATCAATAACCTTTTTAACTTTCCTATCAACACTAGCATATTTTTCAATTAGTATTTATAGTTTAACTAAAGTTATGCAGTTAGCTTCTACTACGCAGAAGTTGCAAAATGCTGAAGAATATAATAAAACCTTAACAATTTTACATGATAATGTCAGAGGTTTCAAACATGATTTTGATAATATTGTAACTACCATTGGTGGATATGTAAAAACAAATGACATGGAAGGTTTGAAAAAATATTATGTACAGCTTGAAGATGACTGTCAAAAAGTAAATAGTTTGTATGTACTAAATCCTAAACTTATTAATAATCCTGGTGTTTACAGTTTATTAACCACAAAATATCATGAAGCTGAAAAGCAAGGCATTAAAATGAATATGACATTGCTACTAGATTTAAGCAAACTAAACATGAAAATATATGAATTTACTAGAATATTAGGAATTTTGTTAGATAATGCAATTGACGCAAGTAAAGAATGTGATGAAAAAGTAATTAATATTATTTTTAGAGATGATGAAAAACATCATAGACAATTAATTATTATTGAAAATACTTATAAAGACAAAGATGTAGATACAGAAAAAATATTTAACAAAGGCTTCTCTGGAAAAGAAAATCATACTGGACTTGGTTTATGGGAAGTTAGAAAAATTCTAAATAAAAGCAAAAATCTTTCACTTTATACTACTAAGAATGAAAAGTATTTTTCTCAACAAATTGAAATATACTATTAAAAAATTAAAAATAAATAACTACTAATAAATTTTAAGAAAACACTAATGAGACTATACAGTCTCATTTTTTATTGAATAGAAATTTTCTATAAAAGAACAAATCGGAAAGCCTTAAAATTCATATTAATTTTAAGGTCTTCCGTAAAATTGTGTGCATTATGTTTTTATATATTAGGAAAGTCATGCTGACTTTCTAATATATAAAAAAACAGCTTACAAAAAGCTGTCTTGTATTGGATTGTAAATATATAACTTTTTAAGTTATATAGGATTTGGCAAAAATAATTTTTCGTCCTATTTTTGCCAAGAAATTAATCTTTTTTTATCATACTTGCTGGCATTTTTGGTTGGTGAAATACCCATACTACAAAGCAAGATGTATTTGTTACTTTTGCATATTTTTCAGCTACTTTAGATAAAAATTTGAACATAATAGATTCCCCCTTATCATATATATTAAAAACACACCGGTATATGTTTTTTAAACATTTTCCATTGAAGTATCGCCATATACTTCATATCCATATTTATTTTTTGTTAACCTATATGCAAATTTTGTTATTGTCAATGTTTGTAATAGATTTCCAAATAGTAATATATTAGAAATAACATTGTCCTGTATTAATAAAGCAGCAATCAAACCGATTGTATATGTAATATATGCTATCATTTGTTTCTTTTTTCTATCTTTCTTAGATAATATTGGAACATTTTCTGTATCAGCTGGTGCATAAAGTTTTATCATAATCATTCCAAATATCCATATAATTCCTGTAAAGATATATTTTGTCATATCTCCTAATACAACATGTTGTGAAAGAAATACAATTCCACAATAAAAAGCTGTTGTTCCGATAATACATCCTAAATGTGTTTTCAAATGAAAACCTCCTGACGCTCCTCGGTATGGAGAAAGTACAATAAACATAAATAATACTTCTTTTAACATTCCCAGAAAAAATGAGATGATAAATAATAAGAAAATCTTTGGTACTTCTCCTATTATATTTTGTAGCCCATAATTAATGACTTCTGCTCTTTCATCGTCAATTTCTGGCATTTCTTTTCTGATTCTATTAGTCAAGAATGTGCAGATATTATCAATCATTTTTCTTCACCTCTTCTTGCTAATTTGATTGTAGCACGCTTAATCATTTTTAGGACTTTTCTTTTACAAAATCTTAATTTTGTTTTATAAAAATGTGTGTTTGTGTTTTTTATAAAATATTTTTTTAACGAAATTAAATGCGTATAAAACAAATCTAGCTAGAAGCATATATTTGCATTATATAAAATGTAATTTCTCCTATAATGCAAAAAAATATAGCTGATATCGTTTCAACTATATTTCTTAAATTTTATTTTTCCATTAATTTTTATCCTTTAAGATACACCATGTACCAATTGGTTCTGGCAAATCTTTAAATTCCATTTTTTCTTTCGTAATAGGATGTTCAATAGTCAGTTTATATGCCCATAAAGCAATCTGCTTTCCTTTTCCTCTTGTTCCATACTTTTGGTCTCCAAATATGCTATGTCCAAAATGAGATAATTGTACACGTATTTGATGATGCCTACCTGTATGTAAATTAATTTTTACTAGTGACAAATCTTTTATCTCATTATATTTTAAAACTTCATAATCCAATTTTGCTTCTTTGGCATTTTTCTTTTCTTTATTTACCACTTTACTCATATTATTTCTTTCATCTTTATATAAATAATCAACCAAAGTTCCCTTTGTCGTTTCAAACTTTCCATCAACAACTGCTAAATATTCTTTCTTGAAAATTTTTTCTCGTACCTGGTTGCTTAATCTTGAAGCTGCTTTGGAAGTTTTGGCAAATACCATAACACCACCTACTGGTCTATCTAATCTATGAACTAGCCCCAAATATACATTTCCTGGTTTATTGTACTTTTCCTTAATATATTCCTTAACAAGTGTTAGCATATCCATATCTCCAGTCTTGTCTGATTGTGAAGGAATATTAGGTGTTTTTTCTACCACAATGATATGGTTATCTTCATATATAACTTTTAACTTTTCCATTTCAAACCTTTTCCAATTTATTTTTTTATTTACTATAATTTGTAAAAGAATTAGATATTTGGCTAGGCACATGAATTTGAAATTTATGAGGCGTGCTCACGCACGTTGATTAAATTTCAAATGAAATGTAACAAGGCCAAATGCTAATTATTTTGCAAATTTTCCCATTTTCCATAAATCCCACAAGGCAACACCAACTTAGAATTCTCCATAGGTAGCCCAATTTCTCCAGATTCCACTTTTCCTTTATACTTCTTAGCTACCGTTAAATGTAAAATATCTTCCAAAACTTTGCTAGATATCCCTGTTGTGTAAGAATTGATTAAAAAGAATATTGGATTATTTGATAATACCTTTGTACATAGCTCTACTAAATCATAGATATTATTTTCAAATTGCCATACCTCTCCTTTAGCTCCTCTGCCATAAGAAGGTGGGTCCATTATAATTGCATCGTAGGTATTTCCTCTTCTAATTTCTCTATTTACAAATTTAACAACATCATCTACGATAAAACGAACAGGTCTATCCTGCAAACCAGAAGATGTTACATTTTCTTTTGCCCAAGTCGTCATACCTTTTGAACTGTCTACATGGCAAACAGAAGCTCCTGCTGATAGACAAGCAACTGTTGCTCCACCTGTATAAGCAAAAAGATTTAAAACTTTTATATCTCTTTTTTCGCTTTTAATTTTCTGTATCATCCAATCCCAGTTTACAGCTTGTTCTGGAAATAACCCTGTATGTTTAAATCCCATTGGTTTTATATTAAAAATTAAATCTTTATATTTTATTTGCCATTGAGAAGGCATTTTTTTCTTAAAGTCCCATGAACCGCCACCTGTTTTGCTCCTATTATATACTGCATTAATGTCTTTCCATTTATTGGGGAAACTTTTATTTTTCCATATAATTTGTGGGTCTGGTCGAGATAATATCACATTTCCCCATTTTTCTAATTTTTGACCATCTGCCATGTCTAATATTTTATAATCTTTCCATTCATTTGCTATTTTCATAATTTTTTAAGTAAGTTTAATAAACTACTCTTCCTCCTATTTTTAGAATAGCTATATTTTATCATATTTTTTTAATTTTTCCAAGGGTATTTGACGATTTAAAAAATTCAAGATTTTAAATGTGTTAAAAATTCTTCTAATTCAATATCTGCTTGTTCTAAAATGCTTTTTAAAGTTCCTTTTGCAATTTCATAATGCATTGGAATAATAAATAACTTTCCTGTTTTCTCATTTATGTATTTGGCATGACTTCCTTTTTGTGATATCTTACAAAATCCCAGTCGTTTCATTACTTTAATAATCTTCTCTGGAGGTAGTATTGGGTATTTTGAACTCATATAGCCACCTCCAATGTTGTTAAATATGTTTCTTTAGGTTGTACAATTTCTTCATTTTGTAGATATAACTCTAATGCTTCTCTTAAATTTTCTAATGCCTCTTCTATTGTTTTTCCTTGCGATGCAACATTATTGTCTAGACATTTTGCTACATACCATTCTTCTTCTTTTTGTATCATAACATTATATTTTATGCTCATATTTTTAGCTCCTTTCTTGTTACATATTATACTTCCTTTTTTCGATAAATTCAAATGTTTTGTAAAATTTTAAAGAAATTATATATCATGATTGCATTTATGCTAGATAATATGATTAATGATACTATTATCATACTAATCCATTTGTGTTCACTAATCTTTCTTATGAGTTTTTTATTGAAGTCCTCCTCACTTGTTTTTCTTAATTGTAAATTTAATACACTTTCTTCTGTATATTCCATTTTTCCTTCCTCCTTATCCTTTTTCATAATATGATATTCACTTGAATTTTTATTTATTACTTATTTTTTTATAACTTCTCAGACTTTTCTTATTTTTTGTATATAATTTTTCAAAACCGTACAAAAATTTGTATTTTTAGCCTTTTTGTGGTATAATATATTAAATGGGCAATGTCCCAATGTAGCTATTTTTTCAACTCTTTGATGCCCCAAAGAGTTAACAATTGTAAAGAAAAGGAGAAAAAAATGAAGAAAAAATTGCAGATTCTAATTGATATCTTAGTGGCTTTTGGGTTTCGGTCGATAGTAACAATGCTTGGAAAAACTTTTTTCCAAGTTAATTTGGAAAGTTCACAAATATTGTGGACTATTACCTTGATCCTAACGATTCTGGTTGCCGAATTATATTCTGGCAACTCAAACGAATAAATTGAAGAAGCTAGAATGACGGGCATGTCAAAATTCTAGCTTCTTTTTTTATATTATATATTTAATTATTATTGTTAAAACACTATGTTTATGATATACTATTTGAGTAACTACGCAGAGTAAACACTCTGCCAAATTGCTTTTTTATTACTTTAAGGAGGTATATTCAATGAAAAAAGCAATTATTTTTGTTTTAGTACCTATTTGTGGAATTTTGATTGGTATTGCCAGCCTATTCTTGCAAGATTTTAGGTACCGAATTTGGATGGCAAGACGCTATCCAGGATTTGCCATATATGGCAAAATTAAAAAAGGGCGTAAAAAATACGCCCGTATGAGGATTTAATCCTCACTTTTTGCTTTGCTAGCCCTTAAATATGATAAATATTAAAAGGTCTAGTAAAGCTAACATTTTTTATTGCTTCAATTTTTCTGCTAATTCTTTTGTAATGCCTTTTACCTGCATTAATTCTTCTATAGAAGCTTGTTTTATTTTTTCAACACTGCCAAATTGTTTTAGTAATGCTTTCTTTTTTACCTCTCCAATTCCTTTGATTTCATCTAATGCTGACTTTCTGATTTCTTTATCTCTTAATTTTCTGTGATAGGTAATGGCTGTGTCATGGACTGTATCTTGAAATCTGGTAATTAGTTTCATTAAATTTTCTGAAATTGGTAGTTCATTTCTATTTTCATCCATTAAAGCTCTGGTTTGATGTTTATCATTTTTTACCATTCCAAATACTTTGATGTCTAATTCTTTTTCAATTTGTTCTATTTTTTCTAAAGTATCTATATTTTTTAAATATGCTAATGATTGGTTTGCTGCTTGATTTTCTATTTCTTTTTTCTTTTCTTGAAGTTCTTGTAACACATTTTGAATTGCTTGCTTTGTTGCTCGTATTTGGGTTATTCCCCCATCTGCAAAAATCACATCTGGAAGTTTTCCAAATCCACCATTTGGATTTTCTATAGAATGTCGTAATCTTCTGGTAATTACCTCTTCCATACATTTGGGGTCATCTTGTCCATAGACTGTTTTGATTTTAAACCTTCTAGACAAATTCTTTTTTATCACACCATCTAGCATAACACACATTCCTGCTACCATATATTCTCCAGATATATTTGATATGTCAAAGGTTTCTATTTTTCTTGGTAATATATCCATTTTTAATACTTCTTTTAATTCTAATAAGATTTCACTTTTGTCTTTTTCTTTATTCTCTAAAGTCACTCTAGCATTATTTTCTGCCATCTCTACAAATCTAAGTTTTTCGCCTTTTTTTGGAGATTTGATTTCCACTTTTTTTCCTAATTCTGTGGATAACCAACTTTCGATTGCTTCTTTATCTTCAATGTCTTCTCTTATCATGATTTTACCAGGAATGTTTGGATTATCAAAATAATATTGTTTGATAAAACCTGATAGGATTTCTTTATCTTCCATATCTTTTAAATCTTTGTAGAAATATTGCTCTCTTCCTATCATCTTACTTCCTCTAACAAAAAAGATTTCGACACAAACTTCTAAGTCTGATTTTGCAATTCCTATAACATCAATACTGTTTTCTGATATGTTTGATACTTTTTGTTTTGCTGACGCTCTTTCAATTGCTTGTTTTCTATCTCGTAAATATGCTGCTTTTTCATATTCCATTTTTTGAGAAGCTTCTTTCATTTGCAAATCTAAATCTTTTAAAACTTTATCTGTTTTTCCTTCTAGTAAATCAATAATTTCATTAACTTGTTTTCGATATTCTTCTTTATCTACATTTCCCATACAAGGTGCTAAACATCTGCCAATATGATAATTCAAACATGGTCTAGTTCTCTCTTTTAACGTTCTACATTGATGAATTTTATATCTTTCTTTAATAAAATCCAACATTTCTTTTGCTGCCCCTGGATTAGCATATGGTCCAAAATATTTTGAGCCATCATTTATGACTCTTCTTGTATAATAGACCCCTGGATATTCTGATTTCACATCGATTTTTATATAAGGATATGTCTTATCATCTTTTAATAAAACATTAAACTTTGGTCTATTTTTCTTGATCAGGTTACACTCTAAAATTAAAGCCTCTGCTTCATTATCGACAACAATATATTCAAAATGGTCAATTAAAGAAACCATTTTCTCTATTCTAGCAGTTTTATTGGTTTTTCTAAAATATTGTCTAACTCTATTTTTTAAAGAAACGGCTTTTCCAACAT
This sequence comes from uncultured Clostridia bacterium, assembly GCA_944386145.1. Lineage (GTDB taxonomy): Bacteria > Bacillota > Clostridia > TANB77 > CAG-508 > CAG-269. Next base: position 9,147 of record CALWZZ010000058.1, read on the forward strand.
ATATAATATTATCATCTTTGTCATGCATAATATATACACCAGGTTTTCCTGGTAGTTTTTTTAATTCTTCTTCAATATCAAACATTTCATCTCATTCCTTTTTATCTATTTTAACAAAATAGAACAAAGTTTACAATAGTTTATTTACAGCTGTATAGCTAAAATAGGCAAAAGGGTTTCTGTTCAGTGTACAATACATAGTTACAATTCACAGTTTATAGACGAGTATTAATAAGAATGTAGATATATAAATATTTTTTTTTTTTTTGAATTGTAACTATGTATTGTACACTGAACAGAAACCCAAAAAGTATATTATTTTAAACAATCCAACGGAATATTC
>CALWZZ010000059.1 GCA_944386145.1 uncultured Clostridia bacterium
GCCACTTGCGAGAACCGCTTGAGTGGTGGTGTGAGAGGGGAGAAACACATTAAGTGTTATCCTCTACTCGATTTATACATAATTTTGGGATTAAAGAATATAATATTATTACAATAAAGTCATAATTAGAATGTTATGACCGTATTAAAGAGATATTTGCTTCTAACAAGTAATATCTCTTTTTTTACATATATTTATTGTATAAGGTTAGTTTTTTATAATCTAAAATAAATATCATAACTAAGTAGTAACATATTATTTTATACTTTTTAAATGAAAAATTATTAAAACCAAACAAAGCCAACCCAAGTAGGGTTGACTTGTTTGGCTTAAATCTCTTCATTTTCAAGTTCCGCTTCAAGCTTCAAGAAATCCTTGACACATGCAAATGCATATCTCATGAAGTAATCATGAAGCCTTCTGCAATTTGGTGGAAGAATATACGTACCATTTTTTAGTTCGTTTTCAAAATCAAGCATGGCATTTTTATAAAAATACGTATCCCGAGACCCCATCTGATATTGACGCCAGCATTCGGAATCCGCAGACAAATAATCTGCGCCTTTTAAATATGGGAACAAATGCTTGTTTTCCGGTGCATCCATCATATTACTTCGGATGAAATTTGCTATAAAATCTGGCAGTTTGTCATACAAATTGACTTTAAGCAATTGCTCTTCATACTGTCCCAATGCTGGACGGAATCCAGGTATCAGCTTTTTGAAAGGAGATGGCATATCATTTGTATATGCCTCGGGCTGATCATGTGTAAGCAAACTTTCCCACATTGATGTGGCAATTTTTTCATCTTCGAATTTTTCCAGCCCGATGAAGTATCCCCAGGTAGCTGCGTCAAATTCATGCCCCAAAACAGAGCAGTTAATGGGAGCCATTTGTACAGCCCATCTATTCTGATTCCTCAGTATTGAGAAATCAGAAAAGACATCAGTGTAATTGAAACGGTTAATATTCCGTTGGCTTGATATTTGTAAGAGAACGTCAAAATAACTTCCGTCTGCGTTAGAAAATTCTAATAATCCTGGAATATCACTATATTGCTCAAGAGAGGAAATTATTTGACGAAATTTCTTCTCTATTACATTTGGGTTGTTGCTCAAAGAAAGTTCCATAAGCTCTACAAGATTTCCAATCCTTCGACTAGCCTTAGCAATTCTCATCTCATAGCTGTTAAGCACCTCACAAATAAAATTACCAAAATCTTCATCTGTATGTTCTTTAATTACTTCAATAGTTTTCTCTTCAATCACTGATTTGGGAATACCCCCAATTTCAAGAACTGCTTCTATGGTTTCCCTTCTTGTGTCAAAAAATATATGGGCTTTTTGAAAAGCTCTATATATTGCGACTTTAGGTAAATTCTCCCAGATGATAGTTTTCCCATGAGCCTCTGCATATTTTGCGAGTAAACATGCAATATTGGAATCCAACGCTTGCTTATTTAGCTCGTTGTATTGAGACTTGTTATCCATCGAAGTCCACCGAGGTAATCGATTTAACCGCTTAATAACCTCATTTACAGCCAGTAAGTTTTTGAGATTTACAATTTTTTTGTTGTACATAAGTGTTTCCTCCTTATTTAATTAAATATGTCTTCTTGCATAAGCTTGATGTCTCGCAAGGAAGACTTCCTACAATGTTATCACTATCTATTATAGCACAAATTTATGTAGACTTCAATCAAGAAGAGGCTATTTTCTCGAATTAACAAAAATACGAAATTAATGTATACTAAAAAATAAAAGGAAGGAGCATTTCCTTCCTTTAAACAGTTACCATTTCTTTTTTAGATTTATTAGCTCTGAAATATATCCCATTAAACAATAAGGTGCCAAAATAAAAGCATATATTAAAATATAGGCAATAAAAGCAAAAATGCTTCGTTTTTCTAGTTTACAGTCAATTTCTTTTAGCATATTTTTTCTCTTGATTTCGATCAATAAGCATAATAATAGTCCAAAAGGAATAACCAATAAAGAAATCCAACCAAGTAACAAAGGATTTCCAAAAGCCAAGAAGATTAAGCTAAGTGGTACAAAAATGAGAAGTGCCAAATCTATAAAAGGGAAAAAGATATTAAAGCACATTAGAAATTTCGATTTTAATGGCATTTTCTTTGAAGTTACGATTTTAACTTTTTTAAAAGCCTCAATCATACCTCTAGCCCATCTTTTTCTTTGTTTACCTAATTCTTTATATTTTTCTGGAACAACCGTATAGGCAATCGCATTTTTTGCAAAATTGGTTTCATAGCCGTTACTTAAAAATTGCCAAGTCAAAACAATATCTTCTCCTACACATTGTTGCCATCCACCAATTTCTTTTAAAATTTTGGTTTTATAAGCACTAAAAGCACCTTGTGCGACAAGAGTAGAATTGTAATTTCCTTGAACAAGTTTCACACCAAAGATACCTAACGTATAATCCCACTCTTGCAATTTTGTTATAAAATTCTTTTTGGCATTTTTAACAAATAGACAACCCGCAGTTGCAGCAGTTGTTTTACTAGAATTTGTTAATGTTTTCATCATATTCCTTATAGCAAATGGATGCAAAACTGTATCACTATCAATTGTAATCGTATAATCTGTACATACGGTTTCTAATCCTGCATTCAGAGCACTGGCTTTTCCGCTGTGTTTTGTCTCTAAAAGTGCAATATTAGAATCTAAGTCCATCGATTTTAGAAATTCTAAAGTACCATCTGTTGAACCATCATCTATGATTTTTACATAAATCTTTCCACAATATTTTTGCTTTTTAATGGAATTCAGTGTTTCTTGTATTGATTGTTTTGCGTTATATACTGGTATTAAAACCGTAACATCTTCTTCTTTTTTGCTATTGGATTTCTTCTTATCTTTTTTGTTAAATAACAAACTAACAAAGGTAAAGACATAGTTAAATCCCGGAATAATTGCTACAAAAGTTACGAGATAAATTGCTAAGAAAAATCCTAAATAGCAAGAAATATCAGCAATCCAATTGACATTTATGCATATCGAACAGATAAGACATAATAATGCAATCATAAAAGATATTAAAAACATGTTTATCACCTCATAGTATCATATGAGATTGTCGAAAAAAAGTGATAAGTGTCAAAAAATGTCTACCATAAATATAATAAAAAGAGGTAAAGAAGGTTGAAAAATAATTACAACTGTTTTTACAACCAGATATGCCTTGGGAAGGAATGTGAAAAATAATGAGTACAAGAAAAAAGATGATAATTGTGTGTGTAATAATTATTGTGATTGTTGTTGCTACTGGAATGATTTTTAGGTCAAAAAAAGATAATGAAAAACCAGATGTTAAAATTCCTATACTGCTATATCATAACTTTGTAACAACTGTTCCAGAAAGTGACCCTGACAATTTCAATTATATAAATACACCACAAAGTTTTGAGGAAAATGTGAAAACACTTATAGAAAATGGATATACAATCATATCTATGAAAGAACTGGCACTTATATAAACAAATAGAAGAACATTTAGGAAAACAAGAATTGAAAGGATTTGCTTATCCGTACGGTGCATATACAGCTGAAACAGTAAGAACATTAAAAAATAATGGAATTGACTTTCAAATATATGATATTGGAATGAATTATTTTAAGAATTTTGATAAAAATGCAATTAAAAGAATTAATATTCCTTGTGAGATGACAGGAAAAGAAATTATAGAAGAAATAAAAGCATATCAATAAAGTGTGTTTTATCTAACTTCGACTCATAATGTAAAGAGTCTCAGCCATATATAAGGAATTGTGGCTTTTGGAATTGCTAGAAAAACTAAAAAGGATAGGAAATAAATAAAAAATATTTGACTCTCCCTCTTTTTTATGCAATAATGGAATTGTAATCCATATTTGCATAAAGAGGAGGTTCTTTTATGAATGCATATATAAAAAGATTATTAGAAGATGATATTATTGAAAACAGTAAAGATTTTCCTGTCATTTTACTTTGTGGACCTAGACAAGTAGGAAAAACAACAATTTTAGAGAAAATCTCTAATCATCAAATTAATTACGTTAGTTTAGATGATCCACTAGAAAGAAAAAGTGCAAAAGAAGATCCAGCATTATTTTTGGAAAATCATAAATCGCCATTAATAATAGATGAAATTCAATATGCAACAGAATTATTACCATATATAAAAATAAAAGTAGACCAAGCTAGATTAGAAGCATTTGAAAAAAATACGAATAGTAATGGATTATTTTATTTAATAGGTTCACAAATGTTTACAATGATGCAAAATGTAAGTGAAAGTTTAGCAGGAAGAGTTGGAATTATTGATATGTATGGGTTATCATACAGTGAAATAATAGGAAAAACACAAAGTTATTTTTTACCAACAAAAGAAAGGTGCAAGGAAAGAGAAAATAACAAAAGACCAGAAACATTAGAAGTCTTTGAAAAGATTGTTAGAGGTTCTTTTCCAGCATTGTATCAAAATGAAAATATGAGTACTGAAAAATTTTATAATAGTTATTTAAGAACATATCTTGAAAGAGATATAAGAGATATGATTACAATTAAAGAAGAAACAAAATTTTTAACATTTATGTCAGCGGTTGCAGCAAGAACAGGACAAGAGTTAAATTATGACAATATAGCACGTGATGCGGAAATAGATAATAAAACAGCTAAAAATTGGCTTTCTTATTTAAGAACTTCTGGTCTAATTTTTCTATTACAACCATATTCTAATAATCCAACGACAAGAGCAATAAAAACACCTAAAATGTACTTTACAGATACAGGACTTGCTTGTTATTTAGCAGGCTATTCAGATGCTAAAACATTAGAAAAAAGTGCAATAAATGGAAATATGTTTGAAACTTATGTAGTAATGGAAATTATAAAATCTTTTGTAAACGATAATAAAGACCCAAGATTATACTTAAATTTTTATAGAGATAGTAATCAAGTAGAAATTGATTTAATTATTACTATGAATAATATAGTTTATCCAATTGAAATAAAAAAATCTAAAAATCCAGATAAAAATATGATTAAAAATTTTAAAATATTAAATAAAGGAGAAAAGGAAATAGGAGAGGGTGGTGTCATCTGTATGGTAGATAAAATTATACCACTTGATGAAAAAAATATCGCTATACCAATTCAATGTATATAAGAAAAATCTAACTCTTCCATATCTATCTTCTAAGGAAACTCACCCATTTCATGGATGACTTTTCTAAGAATATAAAAAAATCGGGCTGTCTGTGTGAAAACAGACAGCCCTTGTGTTTTAGAAGGAAAATCCTTCTATCTGGTTGCAGAACTTTTATTGCCTATGCTGCAACCGAGTGCATGACTTTGTACCAGACTTGACAGTAACAACATCTACATTTTTACTGCCGGTTAATGGTCTTTCTACCACATGGGTAGACTCCTTTCTGGCATTTTTCCTTGTTGCTTGCAGGTTATCTGTCCTGCGAATTTCTTCTTTGTCTAATTTTGTTGCCATGCATTTTTCCTCCTGCATTTTGTTATTTACCCTGAATTTTCAGAGCATAACTATATCTTAACATAATTTCCTCATCTTGTCAATTAATTAACATAACTTTTTAAGCTTAAAGGATTAATTTCACAAATTAGTTCTAACCCCTTTAAAAAATAAAGAAAATGGTATACAATATAGAAAAATTAGAATTAGGAGAGGAATATGAATAAAAAGTGGCAAATATATGAAGTAGATGAAGAAAAAGCGGAAGAAATATCGAAAAAATACAATGTAAACAAACTATTAGCAACCATACTAGCGAATAGAAACATTGTAACAGAAGAGCAAATTCGACTATTTTTAAATCCCACAAGAAATGATTTTCACGACCCATATTTAATAACAGATATGGAAAAAGCAATTGATAGAATTGTAGAAGCAATTGAAAAACAAGAAAAAGTAACCATTTATGGTGATTATGACGTAGATGGTATTACAAGTATTACCGTTTTAAAAAGTTTTTTGAAAGATAGAGGATTAGAGGTATCTCAATATATTCCCAATCGACTACATGAAGGATATGGTTTAAATAACAAGGCAATTGAAAAAATTCATAATGATGGTTGTAACTTAATGATTACAGTGGATTGCGGAATTTCTGCAATAGATGAAATTGCGTATGCGACAGAATTAGGAATTGAAACGATTGTAACAGACCACCATGAGCCTGGAAGTGCGTTACCAAAAGCATTAGCAGTTATTGATAATAAACGAAAAGATAGTACATATCCATTTCGTGAACTAGCAGGTGTAGGGGTTGTTTTTAAAGTAATACAAGCTTTAGGTATGAGATTAGGACTAAAAGAAGAAGAATATTTAAAATATTTAGATATTGTTTGTATAGGAACGATATCAGATATTGTTCCATTAGTTGATGAAAATAGAGTGATTGCAAAATTAGGCTTGTTATTAATCAGACAAACCAAAAATATTGGGTTAAGGTCAATTATCCAATCTTCAGGCTATACAAAAATTGATTCTAATAGCATTTCTTTTGGAATTGCACCAAGAATTAATGCTTGTGGAAGAATGGGGAAAGCAGAAGATGCATTAGAATTATTTTTATCTAAGAATGTAAATGAAGTTTCCGAGCTTACAAACAAATTAAATGAATATAACCGACTAAGACAAGACACAGAAAAGAAGATTTTTGAAAGTGCAGTTAAGCAAATTGAAGAAGAACATTTAGCAGAAAATGCAACCATTACAGTAGGAGGACACAATTGGCACCATGGGGTTATTGGGATTGTTTCTTCTAAGATTACAGAGATGTATTTTAAACCAAGTATTTTGTTAAGTTTTGAAGAGGACGGAATTGGAACTGGCTCAGGAAGAAGTATACCTGGTTTTGATTTGCATGAAGCGTTATCAAAATGTACAGATACGATTGAAAAATTTGGCGGACATAGTATGGCAATCGGAATTACAATTAGAAAAGAAAAATTTGAGGATTTTAGAAAAGAATTTGAAGCCATTGCCAAAGAAGCTAAAATAGATGAGATTGTGCCAATCATCAATATTGATGCAAAAATTGATTTTAGTAGTATCAATAAAGAGATGGTAGAAAGTTTAAAGGCATTAGAACCTTTTGGAGAGGGGAACAAAATGCCAGTATTTGCTTTTAAAAATTTAAAAATTGATTCTATCAGGGCTTTATCAGAAGGAAAACATTTGAAGTTAACGCTAAAAGAAGGTAATACAGTTGTAAACGCCATTGGCTTTAACATGGGAGAACTTGTGGAAGATTATCGAATTGGCGATAGAATAGATGTTGTAGGGGTTTTGGAAATAAATACCTTTAATGGTGTAGATACATTGCAGATTAATATGAAAGATATCATGAGGGCAATTTAGAGAAAAAGGGAAGTGAACATATGCAAGAAGAAAAAAAGGAAATTACAATTAAAGATGTTATTAATAAAAGAAAAGAACATTCAAGAAGAGTGGATATAAAATTAATTATGAGGGCTTATCGTTTGGCTAGTGAAAAACATAAGGGGCAAAAAAGAAGTTCAGGGGAACCATATATTGTACATCCTCTTAATGTTGCATATATTTTAGCAGATATCGGATTAGATGATAGCACGATTTGTGCAGCATTGCTTCATGATGTTGTTGAAGATACAGATGTAACAGATAAAGATTTAAGGGAACAATTTGGAAATGAAATTGCAGATATGGTAGCAGGTGTAACCAAATTAAGTAATATCCAATTTGCTTCAGTAGAAGAGCAACAAGTAGAAGATTACCGAAAAATGTTTTTGGCAATGGGGAAGGACATCAGAGTTATTTTAATAAAATTAGCCGATAGACTTCATAATATGCGTACTTTGAAATATTTAAGAAGAGATAGACAAATTGCGAATGCCAAAGAAACCAGAGATTTATATGCTCCACTTGCGAATAGATTAGGTATCTACTCGTTAAAATGGGAACTAGAAGATTTGGCTTTCAAATATTTAGAGCCAGAAGAATATCATGAATTGGTAGAAGGAATTAATAAAAAGAGAGAAGAAAGAACACAATTTATTGAAAAGATTATGGCAGATATCCGTGTGGCTTTGAAAAAGCAAAGAATTGATGCCGAAGTAACAGGACGTGCAAAACATTTATATAGTATTTATCGAAAAATGAAAAGAGACAATAAAACATTAGACCAAATTTATGATTTATTTGCTCTAAGAATTTTGGTAAACTCTGTAAAAGATTGTTATGCAGCATTAGGGGTTGTTCATGAGCTATATAACCCAATGCCTGGTAGATTTAAAGACTATATAGCTGTTCCAAAACCAAACATGTATCAATCTATCCATACGACATTATTAGGAGAAAAAGGAACACCATTTGAAGTACAAATCAGAACATGGGAAATGCACAAAGTTGCAGAATATGGTATTGCTGCACACTGGGCATACAAAGAGGCAAGTTATTTTGGAAAAAAACAATCTGTAAAAGTGGAAGAAGATAAATTGGCATGGCTAAGAGAAACCTTAGAATGGCAAAAAGAATTAGAAGACCCACAAGAATTTTTGAACACCTTAAAAACAGAATTATTTGAAGACGAAGTATATGTTTTTACACCAAAAGGTGCTATCAAAGTATTGCCAAGAGGGGCAACACCAATTGATTTTGCCTATACGATACATGCCGAAATAGGAAACAAAATGACAGGATGTAAAATCAATAGTAAAATGATGCCAATTATTACCCCATTACAAAGTGGAGACATCGTAGAAATTATCACATCAGATAATTCTAAAGGACCAAGTAGAGATTGGCTAAAATTTGTAAAAAGTTCAGCAGCCAGAAATAAAATCAAAAGCTGGTTTAAAAAAGCACAAAAAGAAGAAAACATTGAAAAAGGAAAAGAACTAATCGAAAAAGAACTAAAGCGTATCGGATTTACACATGCAGAGTTGTTCAAACCAGAATATATAGACCCAATGCTTGAAAAATATAAATATAAAAACTTAGACGAAATGTATTCAGCTGTTGGATTTGGAGCAAATTCATCAGTAAAAGTTATAGCCAGAATGTTGCAAGAATACAGAAAAGAACATCAAGAAGAAGATATTGAAAAGAAACTAGAAGAACTAAAAAAAGCAAAACAAAAGAAACCAAAGCCATCAAGTTCAGGTGTTATCGTAAAAGGAATAGACAACTGTTTAGTAAAATTATCAAAATGTTGTAATCCACTTCCAGGAGACGAAATTGTGGGATATATCACAAGAGGAAGAGGTGTATCTGTACATAGAAAAGATTGCTATAATGTAAAAGACCTAATATCAGAAGAAAA
>CALWZZ010000060.1 GCA_944386145.1 uncultured Clostridia bacterium
ACCACCTATAATGCCACCATTGATTAGTCCATTCTTTTTTATCTTGATATTACTAATGGCACTTCCAATTAATATACTAATGGCTGTAATAATAATAATGGTTGGGTTGATAACCTCTTCTGAAACATTTGAATAGGTTAAAACTATCGACAATATTAATAAAAAAATAAATGTTAAAATAAATGCAATTCCAAGTCCTTTTAAGACTTGTATAAAATTTTTATTATTCACATTATCAGAATTTTCCATACGTATTTCTTATGATAGATATCATATCTCCTTTCCTTTTTATTGGTAAGCATTTGCTAACATTGTAAGCATATACCTTGTCAGCCTCTGCTTATTTTAAACATTTTTCTTTTAATGTATATTTATAAAAAAAAAGAAATAGAACTACCAGTCTATTTCTTTTTCTAAAATCTCTATAAATCTTTTAATGATATCTTCTCTTGAAAATTCTTTTCCATATTCTCTCTTTAATGATGTTGCTATATCTTGTGTTTCTTCTGAAAATAAATCTTCATTTACATTAAATCCTAAACTAATTAATAAATAATTTATCTTTTCCGAAATGGTATTGATTTCTGTAAGAATCCCACAAATTTTTTTATTATTTAGCATTAAATCATTTGGTTCTTTTATGTCTAATGGAATCGTATATAGATTATCAATTGCTTTTTGCATACATTTTGCAACTGTTTTGGTAAAACCTTCTAGCTCCCTTATATTACATTTTGGTTTAAGGATAATGGTCATGGCAATGTTTTTATTTTCTCCTGTATACCATATTCTTCCCTTTGTACCAATTCCATTTGTTTGTGTTTCTGCAAGTATTATTTTTCCATCATTTTCTTCATTTAGTGCTATTTCTTTTGCATATATATGTGTTGAATCAATTTTCTTAAAATATTCTATGGTTTTTCCTATTTTTTTTGTTTCCGCATGTTGTATTTTTTCTAAATCCATTTCTTGTTCTCCTTTAAGAATTTCGTCTTATACCTAAACTCTATTGCTTATTTAAAATTGTATTCTTTAACACTCATAATCTATTGCTTGTCTATCTACTCTTATAGACTTACACAAGCTTGACACTTTAACATGTTCAGGATGGTTTTTATATGTTTCTAAATCTTCCATAGTTTCAAATTCAGAAATTAATATCGCATCAAATTCATTTTTTGGATTTATATTGATACCTGTTTCCATTCCTTTTATCTCAGGAATAATATCTTTTAGGCGATTTAATCCATCTAAAAATTTTTTCATGTTTTCCTCTTCATTTTCTTTAAATTTCCACATAACAATATGTTTGATCATAATCTTTTCCTCCTATTATTTTATTTGTTTTTTTGCATTATGAGAAAGGCAATTTCCTATAATGTAAGAAAGGCGTGCGTTAACGAAATCAAAGATTTCGACGCACACATGTGAAGACTGCTTCGCAGTACTTCACTAATATAAGATGCCTAACCTTGTTGTATACGGAAAAATCCACATAGGGTCAAGATAAAAGACGATTTTTCTTATACAATAAAAAATTTTGCTCTCGAAATTCCTTATTACTATATCATAATTACACGAATTTTGCAAAATTTTACCCACTATACTTGTGATATAGGGAAAAATGTCTTATAATAGATATAGTTTATTTTATATTAGAAAGGATAACTTATGACACCTATTATTATTGGAATAGCTGGTGGTAGTGGTTCTGGTAAAACTACCTTAGCTGAAAATTTAAAAAACGAATTTGAAGATGATATTGCTGTACTTTGTCATGATTTTTATTATAAACAACATGATGAACTTACTTTAGAGGAACGTCAAAAACTAAACTATGATCATCCTCTTGCTTTCGATACAGATATCTTGATAAAACATTTACAGCTTCTAAAACAAGGAAAATCTATTAGACGTCCTGTTTATTCTTTTGTTAAACATAATAGAGAGAAAGAAACGGTTCTTGTTGAACCAAAAAAGATAATTCTTGTTGAAGGTATTCTTATTTTTGAAAATGAGAAACTTAGAAATTTAATGGATATTAAAATTTTTGTTGATACTGATGCTGATATTCGTTTTATTAGACGTCTTGTTCGTGATGTTAATGAACGTGGAAGAAGTATCGATTCTGTTATTGAACAATATTGTACCACTGTTAAACCTATGCATGAACAATTTGTTGAGTATAGCAAAAAAAATGCGGATATTATTGTCCCTGAAGGTGGTAATAATCAAGTTGCTCTTAATATGATTAAAGAACAGATTAAAAATATTTTGTCTACTTTATAGAATATAAAGCTACAAAAAATTTGTAGCTTTATATTTTATCCTTTATTAAATTTAATAATTCGTTATTAATACTTCTTTTGTAACTTGATTTTTATCTTTCAAATGATAATTTGAATTGCTATAATTATAATTTAAATTATGTATATTATATTGATTCTCTATAGCCCAATTAATTAACATTTCATTTTTTTGTCCTTTGTGTTCTGTTACATTTGAAAGTGCAAATCTTATTCCATGTTTGTCCACTTCGTTTAGATATTCCAATAACTCTTTTTCTTTCTTTTCATTCCAACCATCATTTTCGTTATAACTGGCATCTCCTAAATAATATGGTGGATCAAAATAGCAAAAATCGTTACCAGTCAATAAATCCAGTTTAAATTTTTTATAGTCTGTATTAACAAAAGATATATTTTTAACAACTAATTTTTTACAAAACTTTAATAGATTTTTTCTAATTGAACTATTAAAATCTCTTTTTCCAACTGGCATATTATATTCACCATTGCTATTAAATCTAATTTGATGATTAAAAGCATAAATTACTAGTGTTAAAAACATAAAATCTCTTTCGTTTGAATCTTTCATATGGTTATAAACATCTCTTAACTTTAAATAATATGGCTTATTATATCTTCCAAGTCCAGAAGAACTATTTTCACCATAAAATTTATATCCATTTTTATAAGTATTACTCAAATTATATTTTTCAATAATTGAATCTAGCTTATTAACAATTTCCATATAGTCATAGTTTTTAAAAAGGTTTAATATTCTAATTAGATTAGTTTCTTTATCTATTGCTATTATCTTATTTGCATTACTATTAATTGCAACATTTGCACCACCACAAAAAAAGTCTACAAATGTATCGATTTTTTGGGGAAATATATTTTTAAACTGTGGTAGTAGTTTATATTTTCCCCCAGTATAATTTAATGGAGACTTTACAAAGTTATTACTATCTTCTAATTGAATTTGACTTTTTTCACAAACTTCTGCAGTTTCACATAAAAATAGTCTCTCTTTATGATCTATTGAAGTACTTTTACCTGTGGTAAAATTATTATAAGATTGTTCAAATACTTTAACTTTTCCTTTTTTCTCTAATATTTCTTTGATTTGTAAATCTGATATTTTTGCATTACTTCTACTATTAGACTTGTCACCAGTATTATTATACGATACTAAAATATATCTACAATTACAATGTTTAATTAAATCATCAAAAGCTTCTACTGCTTTATTTGTGCAATATCTACTTTTTAAATTAGTTCTGTCCATTTTTTTTGCAACACCATATACTTGTGGTTTATTCCAAATTGCAACATTTTCTAATAAATGATATGCATCGCAATATTGTCTCGAATTATATGGCGGATCAATATAAACTAAATCTGCTTTTACCTTTTTTATAAACTCATTTGCATCTTCATTACTAATATGTGATTTTGTTTCTCCATTCTTACTTATATTAATCATATACATAAAAAATTTATCTTTTATATTTTCAATTTTTCTGTAAGCATCATAATGTCCAACCGTATTTGCAACTCTATCCATTGAATAAATTAAACTGGTTATTAGAACACTTTTTTCTCTTTCATTAATTTTTCCTGCCTTGTACTTTTTCTCTATATCTTCTCTTATAAAACCAATTTTTCTACAATCATTGCTACTGAAATATGTATCACTAAAATTTTGTGAAAAATAATTTTCTTCATGAACTTCCATATCATTATATTTATTTATTATATTTTCTATTTTTTCAATATCCACTTTAACAGGTTCATAAAAAGCTTTATAACTATAATAATTAGATTTTAAGTAATCATTGAAATAAACCTCTTTTCCTTTTTTTAGAAATAAGTCCCCTACAACCCCTGTTCCAGCAAATACATCTATAACCGTTTTAATCTCCTTACAATTTTCGTTAACAGTATTTTCAATAAAATTTAGTAATTTATACTTACTACCTAAAAATCTTCTATTGTTTATCTCTAGTTTTTTCATCATATATCGTTTCCTTTCAAGGCATCTAATGCACACCAGAATTATAACAATAAAAAAAGAGTTTTTCAAGCTCTTTTTAAATTATTAATTTCATTTTTTACTAATTTTTCATACCATTCTAAATCATTGATTTCAGTATCTTTATATGCGTCATCAAAAATTTTATATAATTTAGAATACTGTATATGTTTATTTATTAGTTTTATTATATCTTGAATAGAAAGAGAAATAATTTTTAACCCATTTTTTACAGAGTCTTTCCCCCTAAATTGATAATTTTTCCTTGATCTAAAGTCACTTAATACCTCTTCTTGTAATATATTAGCCACAAAAACAGCATATGTATCATCATTATCATTTTCTTGAATTTCTCTCATCAAATGCCTTGATACTGGTTCCATTTCATTTCTTCTTTGCGCTGTTGATTCTGTAAGAGTTGCTTCTAATAAAACTTTATGTTCAGGGTAATCATTCGTTTTATTATATTCATATACTATGTCAGCAGTTCCTCCTGCAGCATGCGTTTTAGGCAATAAATTAGCATCTAAACTTAATTTCATGTATTCCAATATATTTCCGTTTTTATTACTAAATCTATACCATGTGATACCTAAAATATATTCAAATATAGTTGGGACATCTGAATTCCAATCAACATATTCATTAATAGCATTTCTATCGTTGTTTTCGATATATGTAAATAATTGAACCAGTTGATCCTCATTAAATTTATTATCAATTAACTCATTAAATCGTCTTAATTTTTCATCTTCGATAAATGTCTTAATGCTATCTTTATTTACAATTCTATCTGGATAATCAGCTTGAATCTGACGTATAATTTCATCAATATTTACATCTAAACATTTATAGATTTTGTTTAATTCTATATCTTTTGAGATAAAATCATTATATTCATCTTTATTTAAAATTTTAGTATTTATGATTTCTTTAGAAATGTCTAAAAAGAAATATTTAGGAAATAAATCTAATTCAATTTTATCATCTTCAAAAATAACTATGTCTGATAATGAAATATACCTTTTATTTAAATCCGCATATTCTTCTAATGTAGCTTTCCATTTAGCAGTATGCATTACCTTAAAAAATTCTATTGTATATTCAGTTTTATCTCTAAAATTAAATAACGGTATTTCCTTAATATCTTCTATATATTCTTCTATTAGCATTTTTGAGGAATATTTAAGATAATCTTTCCAATATTTTGCTACTTTAGCATTTTTCTTTGTTTGTCCTTTTACAAATTTTATTATTGTATCTAAAGCCTCTTCATCGAAGTTTCTTTGAGATATTTCATATAATTCATTATAAAATTTATACATTGGTTTTACATATTTAGTACCTTTTCTTCCCATATCAATAAGATAGAATTCTTCAATACTATTTATTCCATTCTCTTTAATAAAATCAATTGCCGCTTGATAATTAGACATGCTTTCCATCTTATTTTGTATAACATCTTCTATTGTTTTTTCAGCATTTCTATACATTTTAATATTTTCTAACATTATATCTGTATATTCTCTATCCGTACATAATGGTAAAATATAAGTAAATTCGTCTTTTGATAGATATCCTAATTCTGTTAAAAAATATAATAATACTACAAATGGTTTTACATTGATTCCATTATCAGTTATTTGAAGTTTTAATAACTGTTTTAAATATAAGTAACTGTCTTTATTTATATTAAATATATTATTACTTTTAAAATTCTCTTCTTCAACTATATCAATTATCTTTCTGCCTATTTCTGTTATATGTCTATTATTGTCTATTACCCCGATTTGTACTAAACCAGAAGTTTTTTGTCTAGCATCTTTTGGCTTATCATTAGCTTCACCTGTAATAAAATTTTTTTGTAACATTTTATTATAATATTCTTCTTGAATTGAATTATTTCCATTCCATCTTACATTTGGATTTTCGTTCCAAAGTTCTTCTAATATTTGAAGTTGTCTCTCAATTTTAAAATTTAAATCTTTAACTCTAAAACTTGTAGTTCCCAAACTCCAACAATAGCTTTTAAATTTAATATCTTCTAACATAAAAACAATCACTCCTTGTATCTAATGTTTGTTATTTGTTATTATATCAAAAAGCCCCATTATTTACAATATTTTTACATTTTCATTATTGTTATCGTAATTTAAAAAAAAGTAAGGAACTCACAATGATAGAAAAGCAAAAAATCATACTAATAAAGATATTGATCCTACAAGAACACATTTGAATTACTATATTAAGAAAAACGAACTAACATACACAAAAGAATTTGATAAATATATGAAAGAAAATAATTTACAAGGACATCTTAGAAGTAATAGTATAATTATGTGCCAAATGATAATAATATCAGCAGTAGTACATTTGGATGAAGGAGCACCACACATGCACTTAATGTTTGTTCCTGTTGTTCATACAAAAGATAAAGAAGGAAAAGACATTGATAAAATTTGTGCAAGAGATTTTTGGAAAGGTCGAGACAGTTATAGAAAATTACAAGATTCTTATTTTAATCATGTAAAATCAAAAGGTTTTGATTTAGAAAGAGGTATGTTTGTAGAAGATACTAATAGAAAGCATTATACTATTGAAGAATATAAAAAGATTACAAACTATGATAATACTAAAAAAATTTTAAATGAAATAAAATTAGAATTACCCAATGTCCCAGATTTAACTGATATTAGTAAATTTTCACGAAAGAGAGATGAAAAAATATTAGAAGAAATTATAAAACCTAAAGATGAATTAATTAAAGAATTATACAAAGATAACTTATCATTGCATAAAGAATTGTCGAAACAATCTAAAATAATTCTATGAAACTGTCGAAAAATTTATACATTGGGTTTGTCATAAATTTGGTATTAGCGAATCAAAAGAATTAATTAAAGATTTTCAAGAAGAAACTAATACTTTTATTGATCCAGTAAAACAATTAAACTTTGAAGAAAAACAAAATGAATTAGATTGGGATTTAGAAAAATAATTATAATGAATAACATAATAAACTTCAGTATAAAAATTATGTGTAAAACATAATTTAATACTGAAGTCTAATTTATAAATTTTGTAAAATATAATCTACTATAGAATTTATGTGTGCTTGAGTAGTATCAAAAATAGGAATATCTATATCGTTATCTTTTATAAGCATTTCAATTTCTGTACAGCCAAGAATTATTCCATCTATTTTAAACTCTCTTATCATATTGTTGATTACATTTATATAATATTGTTTAGAACTATTTTCAATTTTTCCAACACACAATTCTTTGAATATTACTCTATCTATTTCATTTATTTCTTTTTCTTTATTTGGTACATATACATCTAGACCGTTTTTTATTAATCTATCTTTTAAGAAATCTTCTGTCATGGTATATTTAGTTCCAAGTAAACCTACTCTTTTAACATTTTGTTCTAAACATTGTTTAGTAACACAATCAGCGATATGTAGTATAGGAATACTAATATTTTCCTGTATTTTATCTGCTAATTTGTGCATTGTATTTGTTGCAATAACTATAATATCAGCGCCAATACTTTCTAGTTTTTTAGCTATATCGCATAATTCTTTTTCTATTGCTTCCCAATTATTTTGCCTCATATATTGTTCAATACTTTGAAAGTTAACACTATACATTATTATTTCAGCAGTATATAGACTACCTAATTTATCATTTATAATTTTATTAATTCTTTCATAGTAATGTAAAGATGACTCATAACTCATTCCACCGATTATTCCTATCTTCTTCATTTTATTCCTCCTTGCATAATATTTTATACACATATTATATCACTTTTTCAAGAAATTTCTATAAAATACTTAAATTTTCTAAATTTTGTGTTATAATTATAATATTAACTCGCTTAAAAGTGAGATTTTAGGAGGAAGTGCTTATGGCAAAAAAAGCTAAAAGAAAAGAACGGCAACTGAAAGCACAAAATCATTATACTCGAAATGATTTTGAAGTAAGACCAGTTACCAAAGATGACAAATGGTGTCGATTTCAAAGCAGATTTAAGAGTCAGCCTAATCCTGAAGCACCATATGGTTATTTAATTACTATTCCTAACTATTTCAATGGTATGGAATTAGATTTGAATGGCTATGTTATCAAAAGTCGTCTTTTTATGGGAACATTATACTTACAGGTTGCTACAGGAAAAAATTATCTTGGCGATGGTAGAAATTATTGCACAACAATTCATTCAAGGCAATATATCAAAAAGAATGGAAAAAGAAAACGTAGTAGGAAAGCTACCTCTCGGTTCTTAAACATTCGCAATCTTGCTAAGATACAAGTATCCGAGTAAAACCGTCAATTCGAGTACTATGAAATCTAAGGATGTTCAGATTGAATGTCCTTAGAGAATTTTTATTATATTTTAATTAAATTTTGTCTTAAAAAATTGTTTGACAAATATAAAAAATAATGCTATACTTATATTAGCTTAAATGATGAAACTGGTCATGTAAGCAACACAGGATATGTGTGTAGAGACGCATATCTTTTTTTGTGTCTAAAAAACAGAGCAGGTAGAGAACTGCTCTGAACTGAAAATCAGTTTTTATCTATGTTGTTTTTATATGTATTCAATTCTTCTTCCAATTTTTCAATTTTCTGAAGTAGAATCCATATAAGCATAAAACTGGTCATTTGTAAACAACCCCCTTTCCTAAAGATTTCCTTTACGAAAAGGATGTTTCTATTATACTTTAATTTGATTCCAAAAACAATTCCTTTTCTACAAATTCAACAATTATTTTTAGTCAGCTTTATTTCTACTTTTATATACATTTGCTTGGTTTCTAC
>CALWZZ010000061.1 GCA_944386145.1 uncultured Clostridia bacterium
TGCTGGATTTATCGGACAAGCAAGTAATATATGCGTAAAAAATTTGACAATAACAGGAACAATAATTAGTAAAAATGCATCTGCAGGTGGAATATGTGGACAACCATCTTCATTACGGTAATATAATTGATAATTGTTATAATTATGCAACAGTAAAAAGCTATTCGAATAATAGTAATTATGGTGCGGGAGGATTTATAGGAAATGGTTCGGCAACAATAACAAATTCATCAAATTATGGAGAAATAATTACCGAAGCTAATGCTAATGCAGGAGGATTGTCTGGAACAGGAAATTCTTTTAGTGTAATCAATTGTGCAAATTTTGGAAATGTTACTTCAAATACTAGTGTAGCAGGTGGAATATTAGGATTTTTTAATGCAACTGTTGCTAATTTAAATATATATAATAGTTATAATACTGGAAAAATTTCTGGGCAGACATATGCAGGAGGAATCATAGGATATATATATAACTCAGCCAAAATTAAAAATGTATATAATATCGGTCAGATTGAATCTACTACCCAAAATCCTGGTGGTATAATTGGAGGAGCACTTTGGAATAATCCGGCTAATATAATTCAATATTGCTATTATCTTGATAATGTAGAAAAAGGTATTGGGCAAACTATACCTGATACAACAACTAAATATCAAAATGATATCATGAAGTCTCTAGATTTTTTAAATGAATTAAATGAAAACATAAAAAAAATTGAAACTGATGGAACAGATATATCACAATGGCGTAACTGGATTAGTGGAGAAGAAGGATATCCCATATTTGAATAATCAATTTAATAATATTGTCGTAAGCCAATAGTTAAGATTTTTAACTATTGGTTTAAGTAGTGATTTTATTTTTGATTAAGATAAAAATAGTCATTGCGTTCTTTCTTTTATGTATTAAATTGTTCATGTATTGCAATAGAATAAATGAACAAAAGTTTGTAAAGATCTATTGACTTTTGCAAACAAAATCTATATAATGTGAAAGAACTGAAAAAGACAAAGCAAAAAGCAATATAATGCAAAGGAAGGAATGAAACAAAAAATGAAGGAAGAATTTTTAAAATTATTAAGAACAGTAAATAGAGAAGGAATAGAAGATTTAATCAATTTTTTAGAAAAATCAGACTTTTTCAAAGCACCTGCAAGTACCAGATTTCATGGAGACCATGAAGGTGGACTAGTAGAACATAGTTTAAAAGTATATGAAATTTTAAAACATAAAGTAGAACACAATATTAAAGGTATAACAATACCAGAAGAATCCATCATTATTATTGGATTATTACATGATATTTGCAAAACCAATTTTTATAAAGTCGATTATCGAAATGCAAAAAATGCCTTAGGTGTATGGGAAAAAGTACCATATTATACAATTGAAGATACTATACCATATGGACATGGAGAAAAATCTGTTATGATGATTACAGAATACATGAAATTAACACCAGAAGAAAAATATGCTATCAGATGGCATATGGGATTTACAGAACCAAAAGAATCATATAATGCAATTGGTGCAACATATACCAAATACCCAATAGCATTATTAACACATGAGGCAGACTTAGAAGCAACTTATTTCTACGATACATAAAAATTGCCAAAGGGGACGGGGTAAAATGGCAATTTTTAATAGAAAAATGCATAATTTTATAAAGATAAAAAAATTGCCATTTTAACCCGTCCCCTTTGGCAATTTTTTATAGCAAGAAAGGGAAGGAAAGTAACATGTTAGCATATATAAAAGGAACTTTAGAAATGAAAATGACAGAATATGTGGTTATTGATGTAGGAGGATTAGGCTACAAAGTATTCATGTCAAGCGTTGGAATGGACAAATTAGGAAATATAGGGGACCAAGTAAAAGTCTATACATATTATAGAGTAAGGGAAGATGATATTAGTATCTTTGGATTTAATTCTAATGAGGAATTAAGAATGTTTGAATTGCTATTATCTGTTAGTGGTGTGGGAGCAAAGACAGCCTTAGCAATGCTTGCTGTTTGTACACCTTCTGAATTTGTATTGGCAATAGTATCAGAAGATATTAATGTATTAACATCCATTCCAGGAATTGGTCCTAAATCTGCAAAAAGAATTATTTTAGAATTAAAAGATAAAATTAAGAAAGAACAACAAATAGCAGAATTAACAAATGCAACAAATAAAGTAGTTAGTGAAACCAATATGAAAGTGAAACAAATGATTGAAGATGACAATAAAGTACAAGAAGCAATTGCTGCATTGCAAGTTTTAGGATATAACAAGAAAGATATTGAAAAAGCCTTTATGACATTGGATAAAACAGGTTTAAGTACAGAAGATTTAATTAAGAAAGGATTGACAATGTTAGCAAATTAATAAAAAGATGATATAAGGCTAAAAAATAATTTTTACCTATCCAGCTCATCTAAGCTTTCAAAGCTTATAAATTATAAGGAAAGGAGAATGTGCTAGCTTAGAAAGCTAACATCTACTAGAAAAATGAACAGTAATGAACCATTAGCATTTAGAATGAGACCAAAAACATTGGAAGAATATGTGGGACAAGAACATGTTTTAGGAAAAGATAAAATTTTATATAGAACAATAAAAGCAGATAGATTATCTAGCATTATTTTATTTGGACCACCAGGTTGTGGAAAAACATCATTGGCAAGAGTGATTAGTGAAACTACAAAATATAAATTTTATAAAATAAATGCGGTTACTGCTGGTGTAGCAGATATTAAAAGAGTTATAGAAGAAACCAAAAATTTTATGCTAAATCCTACTGGAAAAAGTATTTTGTTTATTGATGAGATTCATAGATTTAACAAGTTACAACAAGATGCTTTACTTCCATATGTAGAAAACGGAACCATTATATTAATCGGTGCAACTACTGAAAATCCATATTTTGAAGTGAATAAGGCTTTAATTTCTAGGTCAATGGTAATTAAATTAGAACCATTAACCATGGAAAATATTTTTACCATATTAAAAAATGCTCTTACGAGAAAAGATGGATTGGGAGAATATAATATCAAAATAGAAGATGAAACCTTAAAAAAATTAGCAATTATCGCAAATGGAGATGTTAGAACTGCTTTAAATGGTTTAGAAGTTGCCGTATTAACAACCAATATGGATGTAGACGGTTACATTCATATTACAGATGAGATAATCAAAAATAGTGTGCAAGATAGAAAAGCAATTTTTGATAAAAATGGAGAAGCACACTATGATAATATTAGTGCATTTATCAAGTCTATGAGAGGTTCAGACCCTGACGCGGTAGTATTTTACTTAGCAAGAGCCTTAAATGGAGGAGAAGACCCTATGTTTTTAGCAAGAAGAATTGTGATATGTGCTTCAGAAGATGTAGGACTAGCCAATCCACAAGCACTGGTAGTAGCAAATTCTGCTATGCAAGCGGTTCATATGGTAGGAATGCCAGAAGCAAGAATTATTTTATCAGAAGCTGCTGTATATGTAGCATTATCAAAAAAATCAAATGCAAGTTATCTGGCAATTAATAAAGCACTAGAAGATGTAAAAAACAAAGAAACTGGTGAAGTACCAATGCATTTAAGAAATGCACCAATAGAAGATATGAAAAATTTAGGATATAGTAATGGCTATTTATATCCACATGATTTTCCAGGACATTATGTAGAACAACAATATTTGCCTGATGAAATGGTAGGGACAAAATATTTTATAAAAGATGAAAATATTGATTTATGATAAGTGAACAGATACTTATATAATAAAGATGACATTTTATAAAAAAACTGTCATCTTTATGTTGTTTTCGTGTATGATAAATTGTACATTCTTAATACAAATATATTTTATAGAATAGGAAAATTAGCAGGAAAAATATCTATCTAAAAAAATTCATCTTAAAATACAATTATAATCAGAAAGGAATGAGATAAAACATGGATAAAGATGGAAATGCGCGAAGAATAATAGAAAATAGCGATTGGAAAAATAAAGATGAAAAATATATGTTTGAATTGCAAAAATTTTTAGATATTACAGAAAATATAACAGATGAGGTTTTGCGAAAAGAAATAATAGCACAGATGCTAAAATGTGATAAAAGAATTACACAATTAGCAGAAACAATTTTTGAAAACAATTTATAAATTTAGTATAAATTTATAAAATTTGTAAAAAATAAGGAATATGAAAAATATCGTACAAAAAGTAATTATAGGATTATTTGCTGGAATTGTTAGTGGCTTATTTTCAACAGGAGGAGGCATGATTATTGTTCCTGCTTTGATATATTGGTTAAATATGGAAGATAAAAAAGCAAGAGGTACCTCTATATTTTGTATATTACCAATGGTTGTAACAAGTGGAATTTTCTATTACCAAAGTAATTATATAGATTGGAATATATCTATTTTGTGTGCAATTGGAGGAATGATAGGAGGATATATTGGTGCAAAGGTGTTAAAAAAAATACCAGTACAATATTTAAAAATCGTATTTACTATATTTTTATTATATGCCTCTTATAAAATGATTTTTAGATAAAAAATTTTTTCTATGTCAATTTGATTATTTCCAAGCGGATTTGGTCTTGTGAAAGGAAAGCGTGAAAAAATGGTAGAAATTTTAATAGGAATTGCGTCAGGAATTATAAGTGGAACAGGAATGGGAGGAGGAACATTACTAATTTTCCTTTTAGTATATGTATTAGGGATTGAACAACATATAGCACAAGCTACCAATTTAATTTTCTTTATACCGACTTCCATTATTGCCATTATCATAAATTTAAAAAATAAGAACATTGCAATAAAAACGGCAATTTTTATCTCAGTATTTGGTATACTTGGTGCTATTATTGGTGCCAATATATCTATAAAAATTGATGTTCAAATTTTACGAAAATGTTTTGGCATATTTTTGGCAGTGATTGCCATTCATGAAATTTATACCATTATAAAATGGTATAAAAAACAAAAAGCGAGAGATAATAATAAAAAATGAAAAAAATATTTAAGGAGAGGATGATGAATATGAAATTTGTAAAAGGTGTTGTTATTGGAGGATTATTAGTAACAGGTGCAGCAATGATGTATACAGAAATGGGAAAAACAACTAAAAAGAAAATGATGAAAAAAGGAAGACAAATGGTTAGAAAAATGGGAATTGTTTAAATAAATCGTAGTAAAAGTAGATTTTTACGAAAATAATTTACACCTCAAATCTAGCAATCATATATTATTTATTTAATTTGTATACATGTATTCCATGAGATACAAATAAATAAAATAATGTAATGACTAGATTTGAGGTTATTCATTTTTTTACATTATAGGAAATTGCATTTCCTATAATGTAAAAAACAAATTACACAGAAAAATTGTTTTACAATTTTTCGCGCAACAAATCTTATACGCTTCTTGCTAGACCTTAAATTAATATAGCAAATATTAGAAAGTAGAGAAAAGGCCTAGAGAAGCTAGATTTGTTCAAGTCTTAATGTTATAATTTTACTTGTCACAACAACATGGTCTGTCATAGCAATCTGGTTTTTTATCATACTTATCATTGCATTTTTCGTCGCATTTTTTATCACATTTCTTGTCACATTTTTCGTCATATTTCTCATCACATTTCTTATCACATTTTTTATCGTATTTTTCATCATATTTTTCGTAGTATTTTTCTTCATATTTTTCATCTTTTTTGTCTTTGTCTTTACATTTATCAGATTCTATAAAGCAATCACACTTTTCGTTTTTTTCTCCTTTTAAGCATTTACCTTCATGATGACATTTTGCACAAATTTTAATTTTTTTAGTATCATTTACCCAGATTTGAAGTGCATATTGTTTTCCTGGACATAAAGGTCCGAAAACAAACTCTCCCTCGCAGTCGGTAAACGTATGCCCGATTGGTCTACGTTCTTCTTTACCACAGTCATAAAAAATTTCAACTAATTTAACAACAGCGTCTGTAACTGGCTCTTTAAAACAATCTTTTACAACACCATAAATGACATCACGGTTGTCTTCTGGTAAAGTTATATCAAGGTCAAATTGTTTACCTCCTGAGATAACACCATCAATGTCTAAAATTTGACATGGTCTTTTATTTTCCATTTAAAATCACCCTTTCTAAAAACAACTTGTGTTGTTTTATATATATTATGATGTTTTTTTGTCGAAAGTGCTTCTTTAAAAAATAATTACAATTTTGTCTACGTCAAATTTCATTTAGAACGCGGTTACATATAAATATATGCGCCCTTGCCTTTTAAATAAAATATTTATATATTACAGGTTTTAATTTATTAAAAAAATTTTATAGTCAAAAAAGTTTACAACTTAATTTTTTATGGTATAATAAAAAAGAATAATTGGAAACAAAGCTTAGATATAAAAATAGGAATAAACATAGGAGGAAATCAAATGGGAATTTGGGAAAATATGAAAGCTAGGAGACAAGCAAAAAAAGTAGCAGAAATAAATGCAGAAATTGAAAAAATAGAAGCAAAGAAACAAAAGACATTATCAGAAAAAGGGAGAGAAAAAGTAACTAAAAAGGTAAAAAGGAAAAGAGGTATTCGAGGTGCCCTTATTGCAATTGCCGCAGCTTTAGGAATAGGAGGGGTTGCCAATTATGCAACTCATGAATTGTTACCAGAAGGAAAAGAACAAGAAAAGCAAGAAACTATGCAAAAAAATGAAATAACAACAAATAGTAAAAAAGGAAGTTATTTAAAAGAACTACATGTAGATGTTGATAGTAATGCAATCAATAAAGCAGAAACTTCACAAGAAGAAGAAAAAGATACGCAATTAATAGACCAAATTTTAGAAGCATATAATGCTAATTTATTAGAACAGGCCAAAATTACAAAAGACGATTTAGGAATTATTTGGCAAAAAGATTTTGAAAATAGTCCTATGAAATTAATACGTGAAACAGATGAAAATGGAGAGATTTCATATATAGAGAATATTTCCAAAAAAACACCAGATTTAACACCTGATCAAGAATGGGCAGAACAAGAAAAGGTAGGAGATATCTATGTTTTGGTTGATACTGAGAATAATGTACCAGTAGCAGGTATTGGTTCTATTGAGCAGAATTATGTTGATAATTATTATGAAATCAATATAGAAAATATTAGAGGAGAGAATGGAATTCACTATATACAAAATCCAAATACATATGTAGGAATTCCAGAAGATATTGATAGAAATAATACAGATGATATGGAAAATGCATACAAAAATTTTTCAAATTATTATCAAGAAAGAGTTAATCAACTTGCCGAAAAAGAAGCACAAATAGAAGATGATGGTAGTAGATAAAGATTAACAAAAAATAGGCTAAATGGTATAAAAATTCCACTCTTTGCAAACAATATGTGTAAAACATATTTGCAAGGAGTGGACTTTTTTGAAAACGAATAAAATATTAAAAATTGATGGGACGACATTAGACAAAAAGCAATTAGAGAACCATTTGCAAAAAATTGCAGCAAATCATAATTTAACAAATAAACCAGCAAAAGAAACTTATCCAATTCCAGCATTATTAGAAAATTATGAGACAATAAAAACTGTATATAATTTATTAAATGAACATGTAAAATTAGGAATTAATACACATCCAGCAGGAGAATGGTTGTTAGATAATTTCTATATTATAGAAGAAACAGTAAAACAAATACAAAAAGAATTGACATTAAAAAAATATATGAATTTTTTAGGAATTAGCAATGGAAGATATAAAGGATTTGCCAGAATATATGTATTAGCAGCAGAAATTGTGGCATATACAGATAATAAAATCGAAAAAGATGATTTAGAAGATTATCTTGCAAGCTATCAAGAAAAAAAGACATTAAGTATGGAAGAAATCTGGAATATAGGCTTGTTTCTTCAAATTGCGATAATCGAAAATATTAGAGAGATTTGCGAAAAAATATATAGTAGCCAAATTCAAAAAGTAAAGGCAGAAAACATTGTTCAAAAATTAGTAGAAACATCACAAAACCATGAAACACATATATATCCTTTAAAAAATGTAAAAAAAGATATGTTAAATGATGTAAAATATCCGTTTATTGAATATATGTCATATATTTTAAAACGCTATGGAAAAAAAGGATATAGTTATCTAAAAATTTTAGATGAAATTGTAGAAATGACAGGAACGACTGTGCAAGATATTATCAAAAAAGAACATTTTGATATTGCCGTTAAAAAAGTTTCAATTGGAAATAGTATAACGAGTATTAAAACCATCCAAAGAATTAACTTTTTAGAAATATTTGAAAAAATTAATGGTGTAGAAGAAATTTTAAAACAAGACCCAGCAGGTGTATATCAAAAAATGGATAATGATACAAAGGAAAATTATCGAAATAAAATTAAAGAAATATCGAAAAAAACAAAGATATCTGAAATTTATATAGCCAAAAAGATTTTGCAATTAGCAAAAGAAAACGAAGCAGAAGGAAAAAAGGCACATATTGGATATTATATTATTGATAAAGGAAGCGATAAAATTTATCAAGAATTACAGTATAAAGTGCCAAAACAATTGAATACTCAAACAAAGCAAAAACTATATATTGCAGTAAATGCTGTTTTTTCGGTTTTACTTTCTATTTTAATTAGTAGCATTTTAAATGTAAAAATTCAAAATATATGGGTATTTGTGATAAATGTTCTTATTTTTCTTATTCCATCATCAGAAATTGTTATACAGATTATACAATATATTTTAAGTAAAATCGTGAAACCAAAACCAATTCCCAAAATTGATTTTTCAAAAGGAATTGATGAAGAAAATAGCTGTATGGTTGTTATCCCAACCATTTTAAAGAACAAAGAAAAAGTAAAAGAATTAATGCATAAATTAGAAGTCTATTATATTGCCAATCAATCTGAAAATTTGTATTTTACCTTATTAGGAGATTGTTCAGAAAGCGGTATGAAAGAAGAAAAAGCAGATAATGAAGTCATAGAAACAGGAACAAAACTGGCAGAAGAGTTAAACAAGAAATATGCAAACCAAAAACCATTTCCTATTTTTCATTTTATTTATCGTAAAAGAGAATGGAATGAGAAAGAAAATTGCTATTTAGGTTGGGAAAGAA
>CALWZZ010000062.1 GCA_944386145.1 uncultured Clostridia bacterium
GAGCTATCCGCGACTCGAACGCGGGACAACTTGATTAAAAGTCAAGTGCTCTACCACCTGAGCTAATAGCCCATAAAGTGCGTTATCTAGAACGCTTTTATAGTTTACAATATTTTTTTCAACTTGTCAATAGATTTATGAAAAATTTGTAAAATTTTTTTGGATTTTTATAATTTTTTTGTTATTATTTCCATTTTTTAGTTAAAAATGCATCTTATTGCAAGAATTTTTATTATTTTATTTCTTAGCTATGTGATGCAAAACAAGTTACAGATAAGCTATACACAACGCAAACTTTAAAATACCATAAAAAGAAAAGATATTCTAAAAAACTCTATTGTTCTTGTATAGGAAATTTAAGTTTCCTATACAAGAACATTGCTTTACTCTAATGATTGCAAAAATTTTCTGTATACAATAATATTAAGCTTCCTCTTAGTTTTCTATCTTTTCTTCTGCATTTAATTTTTCTACAACTTCTTCTACATCGATTCCATGAACATCGCAAGCCTCTTCTAATGTTTCCATTTGAGAAGCAGGACATCCTATACAATGCATACCAACATTTAGTAAAATTTCTGCTTTTTCTGGAGCAACTTCTAAGATTTCTCCAATTCTTGTATCTTTATTAAATTTCATTGTTTTTCCTCCCTCTATAAATCACTAACAAATAAATTTTATCACAAATTTTGCAAAAAGTATAGACAAATGACAAAAAATATTGTATGATGGAAAAAATTGTAAGGTGGTGATTATATTTTTACATTGTTAGATTTATTTTTTATCTCTTTTATTATTCATCTTTTTATCACTTTATATTCAATTTATACATTTTTTGATATCAAAATTTTTCACAATCAGCAAGGTTCTAAGCTGAAACTCAAACAAAAATATTTAGAGAAAGGAGGCTCATAATTTATTAAACGATTTTTACTCGCGCTAATATTAACCACATTCTGTGTTTTTGTGCATATACATATTTTTAAATCAATTTATACAGCAGAAGAATTAATTATTCCCTATGGTCTAAAACCTTTTGATATTTGTACAAAAAATCCAGTTCTATGGAAGTATATAAAAATAACACACATCATTAGTTTTGCTTTTTCTATTTTGGTTTTATCAAATTTTTTCATTTCAAAAATTTCTAAAATGATTTTCAAATCAAATTCCCATGGAAAGAACTTATCTAAAATAAATTCTAACACAATAACAAACACTCATATTCCTTCTTCTAAGCAAATGAATTTGTTTCATAAAATGAAAAAATCCAAAACAACTTCTATTGCCAAAAATGCTGAAGCTTTACAATTATTAATTGGTTTTGACGAAGAAAGCAAAAACAATATCTATATTCCTGAAAGTGGTCTGTATCAAAATTTTTTAATCACAGGTACCATTGGTTCTGGAAAAACTTCTTCTGCTATGTACCCTTTCACAAAACAGATTTTGCAATTTAATCATTATCATCCTGACAAAAAAATTGCTATGCTTATTCTAGATGTAAAAGGGAATTACTATGCACAAGTAAAAAAGTTCTGTAAGTCATTTGATTTACTTTCTGATTTAATCGTAATTGAATTAAATGCTGGTATTTACTACAATCCTTTGCACAAGCCACATTTAAAAGCACAAATTCTTGCCAATCGTTTGAAAACCATATTATTGCTATTTTCAGAAAATAATTCTGAATCGTATTGGCTAGATAAAGCAGAACAAGTACTAACCGAATGTATTAAGCTTTGTCGATTTTACAACCATGGTTATGTTACTTTTTTAGAACTTCATAAATTAATTACCATTCCCAATTACTACAAGGAAAAAATACCTATTTTAAAGGATTTATTTACTCGTGGAAAATTAAAAACACAAGAAATTTATGAATTAAATGCTTGCCTAGATTTTTTTCAAAAAGAATTTGAAGCTTTAGACCAAAGAACAAAAGCCATTCTTGTTTCTGAAATTACCCGAATTACCAATACCTTTGTTTCTGACTATGATGTTATGTCTTGCTTTTGTTCTCCTAAGGAAAAACTCACATTTACAGGGTTTGAAGAAGTCATTAAAAAAGGAAAAATTGTCGTTTTAAATATGAATATTTCAGAATATAGTATGCTTTCTAAAATTATTGCTACCTATTTGAAACTAGACTTTCAAACAGAAATTTTAACCAATTTATCCAATAACACTGTTTACCCAACCAGCTTTATTTGTGACGAATATGATAAATATGCCAGTAAAACAGATGCGGAATTTTTCTCTTTAAGTAGAGAAGCAAAATGTATAAATATTGTTAGTACCCAAAGTTATTCTTCCTTAAAAAATACATTAAAAGATGAATCCTTTGTAAAAGTTATTGTTCAAAATTTAATCAATAAAATTTGGTTTCGTACAGATGATATCTTCACAATTGAAGAAGCCCAAAAACAGCTAGGGAAAGAAGAAAAAACAAGAGTTTCAAAAAGTCTTTCTGAAAATGCCAAGGAAACCAATTTTAGTTATCTCACAAATACCCTAAATTCTGAAAATTCAAATATTTCTGAATCTATTAGTACATATACCCAAAATGATTATGCTTTTGAAGCTAATGATTTTTCTAGGAAATTAGAGACATTTTTTGCCCTATGTTTTTTATCAGATGGCAACAAAATTTATCCACCTTGCAAATTACATATGTTACCTTACTTTAAAAATGAAAAATAGCTTAAATTCACAATTTTTTCAATTCATTTACTTATAATAAAATATTAAAATTTTATGGGTTTATAGGCTTTCCCTTACAGTTAATGTTATAGAACAATCCACAAATTTTTTCTATAACAAAATAGCTTTTTACTTTATTAGATATTTCCACAATTCAAAAACCTAAATATAATTTATAAGGAGTTTTATCATGATTTATCTTTTAAAAAGAAATTTATTAAGAAAAAAACGATTAAAAACATTATCTTTTTCTATATTATTTATTGCATTTATTAGTTTCATTCTTATTTTCTGCATACCTTCTATCTCTTTTGCCTTAGGAGACCCAAAACTAATTAGCACTATTAACAATGCTTTTGAAGATATAGAAGGTTGGCTATTAAAAATTGCCACACCTGCTGCCGCCGTAGCCGTTGGAACTGGTGTATTTATGAAAAAATTTAGCTTTGGAGATGAAGAAAAAATACGAACAGGAAAAAAACTAATCAAAGGTTCTTTATTTTCCTATGCCTTTATATTAGCTATTGACTTAATTTTATCTGCAATCAAATCTTTAGTAGGATAGGAGGGGAAATGGAACAATCTCAAAACATTACACAAATCATTATTGACACCATAAACACCATTTTTGAAAATCTATTTAGTTCAATTGACAATACATTATACAATTTATTAGATGAACTAACCTTTATCAATTCCGACATCTTAACAGATAAGTATTTTCAAGAAATCTTAGGCACTTCTACTTCTAGTGGCATTTTATTAATTGCCAATACCCTTCTTTTTGGTTTTTTACTATACTATGCCATTAAATATCTGTTATCACATATGACTTATGATAGAATTGATAAACCCTCTAGTTTTTTTATAAAAATGGTATTATATGCTATTTGCATGAATTCTTCCTTTTTTATTGTAGAACTATTTATTGATTTCATGTCTAATATTTCTCTAGTTATCCGTAGTATTGGAGAAGATTTATTTAATGAAAGTATTTGTTTTTCTTCTCTTATTACCAATATTAACACCAATATTGCCATAGACACTTCTTCTTTAAATATTTTTACAATTGATGGTCTTATTAAAAGTGTATTATCTGTTTCTTTACTAAACTTGGTATTTACCTATTCTTTAAGATATATTTTAGTAAAAGTATTTGTGCTAATAACCCCTTTCGCCTTTTTATCACTCATTCTTTCCAATACCAGTTGGTTTTTCAAAGCTTGGTTAAAAAATTTATTTTCACTTCTCTTTATTCAAATCATTGTATCTCTTATTCTGCTACTCATGTTTTCTGTCGATTTTTCAAGTACAGAATTATTAAATAAATTTATTTATGTAGGTGGTATGTATGGTTTGATAAGAGCAAATGCCTTAGTACGTGAATTTATCGGTGGTGTTTCCACAACCATTACACAATCTGTGAAAAGTTTTACAAATTTAAAGTGATAAATGTACTTTTTATTATTATATAATTTTTTGTACAATCCCAAAGAGGAGGCGATTTTTTGAAATTTATTTTCCCACAAAATTATACATTTAAAAATAAAATATTAGGATTTATTGATTATTCCGTAGCCATTATCAACATTGTTTGGGCTGCAATTATTGGACTGCTATTATATCTCTTTGTTCCAGACATAAATGCAAAAATTGTTATTTTTATCCTTTTTTGTTTTCCTGTATTTCTTCTTAGTGTTTCTGGAATCCATGGAGAAAATATCATTTATGTGTTCATCTATATGTTTAAATTTTTTGTAAGACAAAAATTGTTTTTCTATGCAAAAACAAATAAGTATAGGTAAAATATTAGCACAATTCAATCATTGTTCACAACTTTCAATGGTCCAATAGATAATCATGTTATCCTATATTTCAAAAATTTTTCGGTTCAATACGATATTTAAGAATTTGTAACATCATTTATCCGAGCCTCTTTCACTCAGACCCTCACTGCGTGAGTACCGTGAACATTCCTCGATAAATGATTAACAAATTCTAACATATCTCCAATCACATTCAAAATTTATTCAATATAGGATAACATGATTATCTATTGGACCATTAGAAATTATGAATTGCAATTATTTCTAAATTAATGTTTAAACTTTAAAATTTACCTTGAATTTTTTGTCTAAAAAAGATATAATTTGAATTACCATTAAGGAGATTTATTTTTTCTACAAAAATTTTATATAATGCCTAAAATTAGCTCCTTTTGGTTTTAGAAAGGATTGATGACCAAAATGAAATTAGAACAAAATGACAAGACACTTTTATTCTCTGAAACAACCATCCCAGATGTGTTTTTTTCAGATTACTTATCACAAATCCCTGGAGATTATGTGAAAATTTATTTATATATCATCTTTCTTTCAAAATACAATAAAGATGTAAAAGTAAATGACTTATCCAAAAAATTGAATATACCGTTAAAATCCATTAGCGAAGGCTTCAAATTTTTAGAAGAAAACAAATTAATTACAAAAAAATCAACTGGTTATGTGATTGTAGATTTACAAGAAGCAACCCTTCATGAGTTATACTCACCAAATCTAACCGTTTCAAAAGAAAAGGTTGCACAAACTGCTAAAAATCAGTCAAGAGCCAAAGCGATTGAACATATTAATAATATGTATTTCCAAGGAATTATGAGTCCTTCTTGGTATAATGATATTGACATTTGGTTTAGAAAATACAATTTTGATGAACAAGTTATGATTGCCCTTTTTGATTATTGCTATAACAGAAGTGCTTTACATAGAAATTATGTACAAACCGTTGCTGAAGCATGGGCTTCTAATAAAATAAAAACATGGAATGATTTAGATAAGTATTATGAAAAACAAGAAAAACTAAATACTTTGAAAAAATCCATTTCTAAAAAACTTGGAAAACATGGAAATCTAACCCAATATGAAGAAGCCTATATAGAAAACTGGGTTGTAAATTTTGGATATGATATGGATATTA
Organism: uncultured Clostridia bacterium; assembly: GCA_944386145.1. GTDB lineage: Bacteria > Bacillota > Clostridia > TANB77 > CAG-508 > CAG-269. The sequence goes on from CALWZZ010000062.1 coordinate 5,677, forward strand.
TAGAAATCGCACTAAAGCGTACAACCCTAAAGCAATCTCCTACTTTTGAATATATCAATACTGTTATAACTGACTGGCACAACCGAAATTTGAAAACACCAGCAGAAGTCAATGCCTTTATTGAGCAAAGAAAGAAATTAACAAAAGATACAAAAGATTTAAAAACACAAGTACAAAAAGCAAATTATGAACAAAGAAAATATGAAAATTTAGACTTTTTATATGCAAATTCATTAGAGAAGGAGGACAAAATTGGCTAACGAAACATTAAATGCTTTATTAAAAGAATATGAACAAAAAAAAGTAAAAGAAGAAATCTCGGCAGATGAGAGGAAAGAAGAATTGTACAAAAAAATTCCTAGATTGCAAAAATTAGAAGATGAAATGCATACATATGCCCTTTCCACTACAAAAGCAATTTTAAATAAACAAAATGTTTCTTTGCTTTCATTGTCTGATAAAATTGATACATTAAAAAAAGAAAAAGAGGAAATTTTAAAGAAAAACAATATCTCCTTAGATTACTTAAAACCTCAATATGAATGTTCACTTTGTAAAGACACTGGATATATCCAAACAGATAATTATCACACGGAAATGTGTTCTTGCTTAAAACAAAGATTGTTAGATATTTCTTTTAATAAATCAAATATGTCAAACTTAGATAAGGAAAACTTTTCAACATTTAATGAATTACTTTTTTCAGATGAAGTAAATCCTAGCAAATACCGTTTTCCTATTTCCCCTAGGGAAAACATCAAAAATATTAAAGAAAAGGCTTACGAATTTGTCCAAAACTTTGATAATCCAGATTATAAAAATTTATTATTTTCAGGAAATACTGGACTTCGGAAAAACTTTTCTTTCAAATTGTATTGCAAACGAAGTATTAAAAATGGGAAAAACTGTATTATATCAAACAGCCCCTGTTTTACTAGAAAATATTATTGACTACAAGTTAAATAAACAAAAAACAAATTTAGAAGATATTAATAAATCTGTATTAGAAACTGATTTATTAATCATTGATGATTTAGGAACAGAAAGTTTAAATAGTATGAAATTAAGCGAATTGTTTACCATTATTAATACCAGAATTCTAAATTTGAATCATAAAGTTACCAAAACGATTATTTCTACTAACCTAAATATTAATGAAATTTTCAGCAAGTATGAAGAAAGAATTGGTTCTCGAATTGCTGGATATTATGATATTTATTGCTTTTTTGGAGATGATATTCGATTTAAAAAGAGATAGCCATCAAGTGTACACACTTGATGGCTTAACTTTTAGAGGAGTCTTAACGACTTTGAGTCTATCCAATCTCCTTTTTGGTAGCCTCTATTTTTAGTCGTGATCGGATTTACCCTCTGCCCTTTATACCCGTAGAACGTTAATTCTACTCTTCCTTTATTTAAATTCCGTACTCCTTTAATTTGTATTCTCATACTTTTTACCTCCTGGTATTATTATTTCATAAACTATATTAACATAAATAAAACTTATGTGCAAGGAAAATTAAACAATTTTATTGTTTTATATTTTTATGTTTACATAGTAGTATCCTTTTTATAAAATCTTAAAGTTACTCTAGAGATTATTAAACTAAACTTGTGTACAATTGTTAGTTCTAAAGGATTTTTTTGATATGGAAAAAATCCCTTCAAGAAATCTTGAAAGGATTTTTTATTAACTTTCTACATCTTTAATTTCTGGTGCTAATATCTCCATGCTAACAACTTTTCCACCATCACTTGTTCTCATTAAAGTAACACCTTGTGTTGACCTTCCTAGAACACTAATGTCTTTTACATTGATTCTAATAATCGTTCCAGTATCTGTTATTAACATGACATCATCTTCTTCTGTTGCAATTCTAACACCAACTAGTTTTCCTGTCTTAGGTGTAATTTTATATGTAACAACACCTTTTCCACCTCTATTTTGTACTCTATATTCATCTAGTTCTGTTCTCTTTCCAAATCCGTTTTCTGTAATGGCTAATAATGTTGCCTTTCCTCCAGCAATAACAGATTCCATGCCGATAACTTCATCATCTTCATCAAGTCTAATACCAATAACACCTTGAGAAACTCTACCAATTGGTCTAACATCTTTTTCATCAAATGTGATACACATACCATTTCTTGTGACTAATACAACATTATCTTGTCCATCTGTTAATCTTACAGAAATTAGTTCATCATCTTCTTTTAAGGTAATTCCTTGTAAACCAGTTTTTCTGCTAGAATCATATTCTTTTAATGCTGTCTTTTTGATTAGTCCATTTTTCGTTGCCATTAATAGGTATTTTCCTTCGGCAAAGTTTTGAATTGGTATAACAGCAGATACTTTTTCACCAGCGTCTAAACTTAATAAGTTTACAATTGCTGTACCTTTAGCAGTTCTTCCTGCTTCTGGAATTTCATACCCTCTTAAATGATATAACTTACCTTTATTTGTAAAGAATAAAATTGTATCATGTGTAGAAGCTGTAAAGATTTGTTTTACAAAATCTTCTTCTCTTGTTGCAATTCCAGTTATTCCCTTTCCTCCACGTTTTTGACTCTTATATGTATCTATTGGCATTCTTTTAATATATCCAAAATGTGTTAGGGCAACAACGGTTTGCTCTTCTTTGATTAAATCTTCTACATCAATTTCTCCTTCTGCTGCCACAATTTTTGTTTTTCTTTCATCACCAAATTTATCTTTAATTTCTAGTAATTCTTCTTTGATAATGTCAAAAACTAATTTTTCACTATTTAAGATATCTCTTAAATGGGCAATTAATTCCATTAATTGGTTATATTCTTCTTCAATTTTCTCTCTTTGCAAACCTGATAACGTTCTTAACCTCATATCCAAAATTGCTTGTGCTTGGATATCTGTAAGTCCAAATCTTTCCATTAATCTTTCTTTTGCGTCATCATAAGAATTTCTAATAATATTAATAACCTCATCAATATTATCTAACGCAATTTTTAATCCCTCTAAAATATGTGCTCTCGCTAGGGCTTTGTCTAGTTCAAATTGTGTTCTTCTTAAAATAACATCTTTTCTGTGGTCAATGTAACAATCTAAACATTGTCTTAATGTTAAAATCTTTGGCACACCATTTACTAGTGCAAGCATGATAATACCAAATGTTGTTTGCATTTGTGTATGTTTAAACAATTGGTTTAAAACCACTTGTGGATTAGCGTCACGTTTTAATTCAATAACAACCCTAACTTTATCTTTTCTGTCAGATTCATCTCTACATTCTGAAATACCTTCTATTTTTCTCTCTTTTGATAAATCAGATATTGTTTTGATTAAATTTGCTTTATTAACTTGATATGGTAATGAAGAAACAATAATTCTTTGTCTATTTCCACTCATTTCTTCAATCTCTGTTTCTGCTCTTAAAGTAATTTTTCCTTT
>CALWZZ010000063.1 GCA_944386145.1 uncultured Clostridia bacterium
CTTCGCAGTACTTCACAAATATATGTAGCTTAACCTTGTTGTATACGGAAAAATCCACATAGGGTCAAGATAAAAGACGATTTTTCCTATACAATAAAAAATGAAAAGGAGAAGTGTTTTGAAAAAGACAGTATGTTTTTTAATGATATTGCTAAGTATAATCATGTATCATGTTATCAGTTTTTCGGCAGAAAATGAAGAAGATATGATATCTTTAAATGTATCAAATTCAGAAATCAAGATGGAAGATGAATTTAGTTTTTCTCTGAATCTAGCAAATACGAAGGTAGCAGCATTTAATTTAACAATAATTTTTAATAATGAATTGTTAGAATATGTTTCGGGACCAGAAAATACCAATGTTATTGGAAGTAAAATCATAACAGTTTGGTATGACGAAACAGGAGGGCAAAATCCAAAACAAAATTGCGAATTAGTTAAATATACTTTTAAGGCAAAAGACATAGGGAACGAATATATAGCCATTCAAGGAGAATTTTATGATGCAGATGGAAATGAAATACAGACGTATACAGATGGAATTGAAATGATTTCAAATGAAGAGACACAAACAGAAATGATTGAAGTTTCAGAAGAAAGTCAAGTAACAAGTGATAATTCAAAATTGCAAATATTAAGATTAAATCATGAAGGAATGTCGCCAGCATTTTCTCCAGATATAACAGAATATTATTTTCTAACAGAAGATTTAACTTCATTAGAAGTGACAGCCATTCCAGCAAATGCAAATGCAGAAGTTACGGTAACTGGAAACACCAATTTTAAAGAAGGTTTAAATACTATCAAAATTATGGTTACTTCTCCAGACAAAAGTAGAAAAACAGAATATGTAATCTATGTTACCAAAACGAATGATTTAGAAAAAGCAAATGCCAATTTAGAAACATTAGCAATTGAAAATGTGACATTAGAACCAGAATTTACAAATGATATATATCAATATCAGGCAACAGTTTCTAATACAACAGAAAACTTAAATATTTTAGCAATACCAGAAAAGCAAAATGCTAGTGTAGAAGTGACAGGAGGAGAAAATTTGCAAATTGGGAACAATGAAATCAATATAAAAGTAGTGGCTGAAAATGGATATACAGCAAAGCAATTTAGAGTAAATGTATATAGACGAAGTGAAGAAGAACAACGAATGGCAGATGAAGAACAGCAAGTAAATCTCCAAAAACTGAATGCGATTTTAGAAGAGCAAAACGAAGAAGAGGAACAAAGTCAAAACGAAAGCGATATGCTTGAGAATGTCAAAGAAAACATATGGTTTATTGTTATTTATATTATTTTTGCTATCATAATTATAATTCTTGTAATATTTAGAATAAGAAATGGAAAAAAGGGTAAAATTTAGAAGGAAGAGAAATAAATTCACAAAAACTATTTACGAATTGCAATTTAGTTGGTATAATGCTTGTATAAATTTGGAGGTGATATTGATGAAATATAGATGTATGGCATGTGGATATATTTATGATGACGAAGCAGAAGGCGTAAAATTTGAAGATTTACCAGAGGATTGGGTTTGTCCTTTATGCGGTGTCGGAAAAGACATGTTTGAAAAAGTAGAAGAATAATTGCAATTTAGTTGCAATTATTTTTTTGTGATATAAGAAAAATCCTTGTATAGGAAAATGAACTTTTTCCTATACAAGAATATTGCGTTTGTTTATTTTATATTTGATGTTCTTTTTCGAGATTTTCCTGAATTAGTATGTGGTTTTTAATGAAGAATGAAAAACTCATAAAGTTTATTAAATACAATAAAATGGGCTAATTAATTAAGCCCATATAAATTTCCATCAACTAAAAGTTTAGCTCTTTTAGCTGTCTTTTCATCAGCATGTAAAGCATTTTCTAAGAAATCAGGATGATTAATTAAAAATTGTTTCATAGTTTCATCAGGATTTTCAAAGAATTTTTCTAACATTTCTAATTGATTTTCATTAATAATTTTATTTTTATAAGCAGTTTCAAATAAAGTATTATCTACATTAACTAGAGAAAAAGCTTTTACACCTTCAGCTTCAATCTTCTCTTTTCCGCCTTGCATACGGTCAACAACAACACAAGACCAGCACATTTGTCCACCCATATTTTTAATAGCAGGTATCCAAGCTCTAATATAGCTAGAAGCGACAGTTACTAAATCAGCAATATGTAATACTTTTTTATTTTCGATATTTGTTACAGTTTCTGTTTTTTCAAATTTACTATCACTTACAATAGTAGATAAATCTTTATAAATAGAAATATGTGGCTTGTCTAAAAGATAAGCAATCATATTAGAGAAAAACCAATCTCTTCTCTCTCCACCAGAAACATAATCTACTTCTGAAACATTTATATTTTTCATAATATAATCTTTCATAGAATTAATAACATTGTGATAAATCTCATTTTCATTATATTGTTTTAAAACCTTTTGAAATACTTTTTCTGGTAAAGTTGCTTTGTCAGCTAGACATTCATCGATAAATGCTAATAATTCACTAGCTTCTTTTTCACTACCATATACAAAATGTGTATTGATAAAATAAGGACCTATTTTACCAGATGTATACCAAAAAGGCTTGTTTTCTTCGCAAAATTTTACAGCTTTTGTTTCAAATAAATATGACATAATATCAGACATAAAAAATTCCTCCTTAAATTTTTCTAGGAATATCTTAATATAAAAAGGGGAATAAGTCAAGAGGATGATGATTTTGGGGAGAGATGATGATTTTGGGGACGGAGCAAAAAATCATCATTGGTGAAAATTAATTTATGATATAATTTTAAAAATTATAGAATGATGATTTTTTGCTCCGTCCCCAAAATCATCATCTCTCCCCAAAATCATCATCCTCTTGACTTTTAGAAGATTTTTCTGTATAGTATTAAGAGATTAATTTAAAGGAGGAAAACATGAAACATTTAATTGATATCAAAGATTTATCAACAGAAGAAATTGACGAACTTATTAATGTAGCAAAAGATATTATGGACAATAGACAAAAATATGCAAAAAAATGTGAAGGAAAAAAATTAGCAACTTTATTTTATGAGCCAAGCACAAGAACAAGATTAAGTTTTGAAGCTGCTATGATGGAACTAGGAGGAAATGTATTAGGATTTTCTTCTGCAAATTCTAGTTCTGCTGCAAAAGGAGAAAGTGTTGCTGATACTGTAAGAGTTATTGGTGGATATGCCGATATTATTGCTATGAGACATCCAAAAGAGGGGGCACCACTAGTTGCTGCTATGAAATCAGAAGTACCTATTATTAACGCAGGAGATGGAGGACACAACCATCCTACACAAACATTAACAGATTTATTAACTATTCAATGTGAAAAACACAGATTATCTAATTTGACAATAGGAATCTGTGGTGATTTAAAATTCGGAAGAACTGTTCATTCTTTGATAACGGCAATGTCAAGATATGCCAATATTAAATTCGTTCTTATTTCACCAGAGGAATTACAAATTCCAGATTATGTTAAGACAGATATTTTAGAGAAAAACCATATAGAATATGTAGAAACAAATGATATAGAGGAATATATGCAAGATTTAGATATTTTGTATATGACAAGAGTACAAAAAGAAAGATTTTTCAATGAAGATGATTATATCAGATTAAAAGATTATTATATTTTGAACAAAGAAAAATTGGAAAATGCAAAGGAAGATTTATGTATTATGCACCCATTACCAAGAGTAAATGAGATATCAGTAGATGTGGATGATGATAAAAGGGCTTGCTATTTTAAACAAGCAAAATATGGTAAGTTTATTAGAATGGCTTTGATTTTAAAATTATTAAATTTTGAAAAATAATCAGCATTTGGCGTTGTTGTACTGCATTTGAAATTTAATCAACGTACAAGAGTACGTCTCATAAATTTCAAACTTGTACGCCTAGCCAAATACTAATTCTTTTCAAAATTCAAAATAGTATAGAAAGGAATTTTTAGAATGAATATAGATAGTATAAAAAATGGATATGTAATTGACCATATAGAAGCAGGAAAGAGTTTTGAGATATATAATTATTTAAAATTAGGAGAGTTAGATACTTCTGTTGCAATTATTAAAAATGCAAAAAGTAATAAAACAGGAAAAAAGGACATCATTAAAATTGATGAAAACTTAGATATCAATTTAGATATATTGGGATATTTAGACCCAAAAATTACAGTAAATAAAATTAAAGATGGAAAGATTGTGGAAAAATTTCATCCAGAACTTCCAGAAAAATTAGTAAATGTTGTTAAATGTAAAAATCCAAGATGTATTACATCAATCGAACAAGAACTACCACATATTTGCGAATTAACAGATAGAGAACATGCAGTATATAGATGTAAATATTGTGAAGAGCAAGTAAATAGATAAGGAAAGCGTGCGGTAGCGAAATCAAAGTAAATAGATAAGGAAAGCGTGCGTTAGCGAAATCAAAATAAATAGGGAAGGAAGATATGTAAATGAAGTTATTATTAAAAAATGGACATGTTATTGATTATAAAAACAAATTAGATGATACATATGATATCTTAATTGAAGATGATAAAATTGTAAAAGTTGAGAAAAATATAACAGAAACAGCAGATAAGGAGATTGATTGTACAAACTTAAATATTATACCTGGAATGATAGATGTACATTGTCATTTAAGAGAGCCAGGAGGAGAACACAAAGAAACAATAGAAACTGGTTCAAAAAGTGCTGTTGCAGGTGGATTTACAACCATTTGTCCAATGCCAAATACAAAACCAACACCAGATAATGTAGAAACTTTAACATATATCATAAATGAAGGAAAAAGAGTAAATTTATGTAATGTATTGCCATATGCTTCTGTAAGTAAAGGAGAAAAAGGAGAAGAACTAGTTGACTTTGAAGCATTAAGAAAAGCAGGTGCTATTGGATTTTCTGATGATGGAATGCCAGTAGTAAATAGTAGAATGATGAGACAAGCTATGATAGAAGCAGACAAATTAGGAACATATGTAGCATCACATTGTGAAGAAAAATCTGTATCAGCAGGTGCAATAAATGCAGGACCTGTAGCAGACAAATTAGGCGTGCAAGGTGTATTACCAGAAGCAGAAGAAATTATGGCAGCAAGAGAAATTGTCATATCAGAAACAAATGGTGTTAGAGGACATATTTGTCATATTAGTACAAAAACAAGTAAGGATATGATAAGAGACGCGAAAAAAAGAGGTGTCAAAATCACTTGTGAAACTTGTCCACACTATTTCACATTCACAGTAGATGAAGTATTAAAATCAGGAACAAATGCAAAAATGAACCCACCATTAAGAGAAGAAAAAGATAGACAAGCGATTATTGAAGGATTAAAAGAAGGAACCATTGATTGCATTATCACAGACCATGCACCACATGCAGAGGATGAAAAAAATGTAGAATTATCAAAAGCACCAAATGGAATCATTGGATTTGAAACAGCACTTCCAGCTGAAATTATGAATTTGGTAGACCCAGGACATATTGATTATTTGAATCTAGTAAAACTTACATCATATACACCATCAAAATTATTACATATCGATAATGAAAGAGGAAGTATAGAAGCAGGAAAAATGGCAGACATTACAATATTTGATCCAAATGAAGAATATATATACACAAAAGAAATGATAGTATCAAAATCAAAAAACAGCCCATTTATTGGAAAAACATTAAAAGGAAAAGTAAAATATACAATTGTAAATGGAAGAGTTGTATATGAAGGATAAATGGAAAGAAAGAGAGGAATAACCTTGGAAAATATATTTATAGAATATTCAAAATGCTCTACTTGTAAAAAAGCAAAACAATGGTTAGAAAATAACAATATCTCATTTCAAGATAGAAATATTGTAACAGAAACACCAACAGAAAAAGAATTAGAAACATGGATAAAGAAAAGTGGATATGAAATAAAGAAATTTTTTAATACAAGTCGGACTTAAATATAAAGAATTAAATTTAAAAGAAAAGTTACCAACAATGTCAGATAAAGAAAAAATAAAATTATTAGCATCTGATGGTATGTTAATCAAAAGACCACTATTCATAACCCAAGAAAAAATATATGTAGGTTTTAGAGAAAAAGAATGGGAAGAATTAACCAAATAAGAACGATGTACATTAATGAAATCAGAGATTTCAACATATAGATATGAAGACTGTGCTTTAGAAAGGAATGAATTTGAAATGATAAATGCAATGGATAAATTAATCGATAAAATAAAAGAAACCAATAACCCAACCGTTATTGGTTTAGACCCTAGATATGAAATGATACCAGAATGTATTAGAAATAAATATGAAGAAAACTTAGAAGGTGTGGCAAAAGCAATTGTAGAATTTAATAAAGCATTAATTGATGAGATTTACGATGTTATTCCAGCAATAAAGCCAAATGTTGCATTTTATGAAATGTATGGATTAGAAGGAATGAAAGCTTTTGAGGAAACTTGTAAATATGCCAAAGAAAAAGGAATGTTAGTAATAGCAGATATAAAAAGAGGAGATATTGGAAGTACAGCAAAAGCCTATTCTAATGCTTTCTTAGGAAAAACGAAAATTGGAGAAAAAGAAGAAAGTATTTATGATGTCGATTTTGTAACATTAAATCCATATTTAGGAATTGATGGAATTAAACCATTTATAGAAGATTGTGCAAAATATGGTAAGGGTGTATTTATCATTGACAAAACATCAAATCCATCATCAGGAGAATTGCAAGACTTAAAATTAGAAAATGGAGAAGAAGTATACACAAAAGTTGCAAAACTTGTGGAAGAATGGGGCAAGGATTTAAGAGGAGAATATGGATATAGTAGTATTTCAACAGTTGTAGGAGCAACTTATCCAAAACAATTAGAAGATTTAAGAAAAGTAGCACCACATACATTTTTCTTAATACCAGGTTATGGAGCACAAGGTGGAAAAGCAGAAGATATCGCTTTAGGATTTGATGAAAATGGAATTGGTGGAATTGTTAACAGTTCTAGAGGATTAATGTGTGCTTATAAATCAGATTTATGGAAAGATAAGTACACAGAAGAGGAATTTACGAAAGCAACTAGAGCGGAAGCAATTAGAATGAGAGATGAATTAAACGAAGCTATAAAAAATAACTAAACTAAACGAAATCAAACTTTATAAAGAAGAGGAGGAAGAAATAGCATGCCAAAACAAGTATTAGCAAAATTGGTGGAAAAAGAAGAAATCATAAAAGGAATTTACAAATTTAGTGTAAAGGCAAGTGAAATTGTAGAAGATTCAAAACCAGGAAACTTTATAGAAATTAGAGTAACAGACCAAGTAGAGCCATTTTTAAGAAGACCAATCAGTATATACAATTTGGATAGAAAAAATGGAATCTTAGAATTTATTTTCCAAGTAAAAGGAAAAGGAACTCAACTTTTATCTCGAAAAGAAGTAGGAGATAAAATTGATATTATAGGACCACTAGGATATGGCACATTTAAAACAGACAAATATAATAAGTTAGCAATTATCGGTGGAGGAATTGGAATATTCCCATTGTATGAACTTGCTAAAGAAGCAAAAGCAGAGAAAAAACAAGTAAATGGTTACTTAGGATTTAGAAACAAGGACTTTGTTATGCTAGAAAAAGAATTTGAAGAAGTAACAGATAATTTGGTTATTACAACAGATGATGGAAGTTACAAGAATAAAGGATTTGCAATTGATTATTTAATGGAAGATATGGCAAAAGAACAATATGATTGTATTTATGCTTGTGGTCCACTTCCAATGTTAAAAGCAGTTCAAAAATATGCCCTTGAAAATAACATTGAATGTCAATTATCATTAGAAGAAAAAATGGGATGTGGATTAGGTGTATGTTTAGGTTGTGCAGTAAAAACAGCAAAAAGTCCAAAAGATGCACCAGAATATTTTCATGTTTGTAAAGGTGGACCAGTATTTAACGCAAGAGATGTAGAGATTTAGTTCAAGATAAATGTATATAGCGTTAAACGGTTGGTCAGAGATGGTAAAATTAGGTAGTGAATTTAAATGAAAGAGGAATAAAAATGCCAGGATTTACAATACATATTGCAATAGCAAAAGAATATGCAAAAAAACATGAAAATGAAATAAAAAATATGAATGAATTTATCGAAGGTACAATTGCTCCAGACTATATTTCAGTAGAAAACAAAAATATTGGTAAAAGTGAAACACATTATGGGATTTGGGGAGATTGGACAAAAGATAACCAAAAAATCTATTTAGATAAATTTTTGCAAGATGAAAAAGTAGATTTAAGCAAAGATTATTGGAAAGGATATTTTATCCATTTATTAACAGATGATTATTTTGATAGAATCTATTTTAGAGAAGAGGCAAAACAAGCAAAAGCAAATCAAGATACATTTCATAATGATTATGATTGTTTAAATGCTGAAATCATAAAAAGATATCATGTAGAAGTTATGGAAAAAATAAAAAAATATATGAATGAGACAAAGGAAGAACCGAAATATTTGAAATTAGAAAAAATAATACAATTTATCGAAGAAGTTTCAGATATGGATTTGCAACAGCAAGCAGAAGTCATTAAAAGAAAAGCAGAATGAAAAGGATTATAAAAAATCAATCTTTAGAAGAAAGGAATGAAAAGTATGAATACGAAAGTAAATTTTGCAGGAATCGAAATGAAAAATCCAGTAACCGTTGCATCTGGTACATTTGGATATGGAAGAGAATATGCAGAATTTTTTGACTTAGGAAAATTGGGAGCTGTTATCACAAAAGGAACATCTTTAAGACCAAAAAGTGGAAACAAACCATCAAGAGTATGTGAAACACCAAGTGGAATGTTAAATAGTATTGGACTTCAAAATCCAGGGGTAGAATATTTTGCAAATAATGATTTACCATTTTTAAGAAAATTTGATACAAAAATCATTGTCAATGCATGTGGAAGTTCAATTGATGAATATGTAGAATTATGCAAGATATTAAATAATTTAGATATTGATGGTGTAGA
>CALWZZ010000064.1 GCA_944386145.1 uncultured Clostridia bacterium
TCAGGCTGGTCTAGCAATTTATTCCAGTCTGATTTTCTTACAGCCTAACCATCAATAACATACTAAACATAATTGTTTTATTAATCTTAGCAGGAATTACGATAAGTGCTATAACAGGAGATAATGGACTAATTAGAAATGCAGGAAGAGCCAAAGAAGAAGCAGAGATAGCAAATGAAAAAGAGATACTAGAAAAAGCAACAGTACAAGCAATGGGAAACAATAAATATGGAAATATCGAAGAAGCAGAATTACAGAAACAACTAGACAAAGAAACAGGAGAAGGAAAAACAGAAGTGTCAGATAATGGAGAAGGAATTGAAGTATTATTTAAAGAAAGTAACCGATATTATACAGTAGATAAAGATGGAAATGTAGGAGAATTTCAAGAATTTGTTGAAGATAAATATCCAGGTGATATAACAGTTGGAACAGATGGAAAAACATTGGACGGAAGCGAAGAACACCCATATGAAATTTGGTGCATAGAAGATTTAGTTGCTTTTTCTAATATAGTAAACGGAAGCGGTATAAAATTAGAAAATGGAGAGCCAGTACAGGTAACAACAGCCAATAGTTTTAGTGGAAAATATGTAGCATTAAAAACCAATTTGAATTTTAAATCAAAATTATCTTATCAAAATAGTGAAAGAACAGATTTTGGAGATATTAATGGAAATGCAGATGATGGAAATACATTAATGAATGAAATGACAACAGGAACGGGATTTAAACCAATTGGATTGAATTATGTTTTTGCTGGGATTTTTGATGGTAAAGATAGCGAAACAGGAGAAAATTATAAAATAAGCAATATATATATTAATTACGAAGATGACACACAATTAAATGAGTATGGAATTGGAAGAAGTATTGGATTATTTGGAACAGGAAGTACACAATATACGATAATTAAAAATTTAGAGATTTCAGGAGAAATTAAAAGTGTTGGACATACAGGTGGAATTATAGGAACTAGTGTAAAAACAATAGAAAATTGTATAAATTATGCAACTATCACAGGAAATAATATGGTTGGCGGAATTGTGGGAACTTGTGCAAGGGAAATAATAAATTGTAACAACAATGGAGAAATCAATATAAAAGGAACACCATGGGCTAGAGGAGGTGGAGGAGGAATTATTGGTGGCACAGAAGGAGAAACAATTATAAGGAATTGTAGTAATACAGGAAATATTTTAGGAAATACTAATCAAAGAGCAGGAATTGTGGGGTGTGCATACGGTGATACTATATTAATAGATACCTGTGTAAATATGGGACAATCTTCTGCTGGAATATGTGGTATGCAAAGAAAATCAATACTTGAAATTATAAATTGTTATAATTTGGGAGAATGTGAAAGTAGTGGGATACTAAGGGAAATACAAGCAGGAGATTACAATTCCGATATAGAATGTAATATACGAAATTCTTATAATTTAGGAAAAACGCAAAACGTAGGGATTATAGCTAATATAGGTTATGTTTCAAAATCTGTTGAACTCAATATAGAAAATGTCTATAATGCAGGCGAATGTAAATCAGCAATTATTGGAGCAATACCAGGAAGCAGTATAACCACTTTAACTATAAAAAATGTATATTATAATAGAGAAACTTCACAGACAGTAGGGGCAATAGAAGAAGGAATACAAGCATACAGTGAAAGTGAAATGAAAAATAATAGTAATTTTATTAACTTATTAAATAATAATATAGGAGATAATATGTCATGGAAAACATGGGAACTAGGAGAAGATGGATATCCGACATTTGAATAAGAGACAATTAGGACCACCCTGGTCCTAATTGTCCAATTTTCTATAAAAATTTTTATAAAAAAGGTTTGACATTTTTATATATTTAATAGATAATATACATGTAGACAAAAAGAAAAAAGAATGAGAATTACTAAGGAGGAAATATAGATGTATGTATTTAATCGAATAACGGTAAACCCACAATTACCAAAAAGAATAGAAAAATTAGGGGAAATAGCAAATAATCTATGGTGGTCTTGGAATACAGAATTTTTAAGATTATTCCAAAAAATTGACATGGATTTATGGGAACAATGCTCAAAAAATCCTGTGAAATTTTTGAAACAAGTATCACAAGAACGATTAGAAAAATCTGCAAAGGACATCAACTTTTTAAAAGAATATGACAAAGTTACAGAAAATTTTGAAAATTATATGAATAGCAAAAGTACATGGTTTGCCAATAAATATCCTGGAAACAAAAAAGACTTAATTGCATATTTCTCAGCAGAATATGGATTAGACCAAACCATACCAATTTATTCAGGTGGACTTGGAATTTTATCAGGAGACCACCTAAAATCTGCAAGTGATTTAGGAATTCCACTTGTAGGTGTTGGATTGTTATATAAAAATGGCTATTTCAATCAAAAAATTAATGGGTATGGACAACAAGAGACAGAATATAATAATATTGATTTATATGATTTACCTATCAATCCTGTAAAAGATGACAAAGGCGATGATTTAACAATCTATGTAAAATTTCCAAAAAGAAGATTGTATCTAAAAGTATGGCAAATTAATGTGGGAAGAGTTAAGCTATATTTATTAGATTCTGATATACCAAAAAACAATGAAGAAGATAGAGATGTCACTTTAAGATTGTATGGTGGAGACCAAGAAATGAGAATTAGACAAGAAATTGTCTTAGGTATGGCAGGTGTTAGCCTTCTTACAAAATATTTAGGATTAAAACCAACCATTTATCATATGAATGAAGGACATTCAGCATTTTTGAATTTAGAAATTATCAAAAATATTATAAAAGAAAAACAAGTTTCATTTGAAGTAGCAAAAGATATTGCAAGTTCAAAAACAGTATTTACAACACATACACCAGTGCCAGCTGGAAATGACATATTCCCAATCGAACTAGTAGAAAAATATTTCAAAGATTTCTGGCCAAGATTAGGAATTACAAGAGAAGAATTTTTAAAACTAGGAATGAAGCCAGGACCAAATTTAGACAAAGGCTTTAATATGGGAATATTGGCACTAAAAATTGCTGGAAAGAAAAATGGGGTTAGTAAACTTCATGGAGCTGTGTCTAGAGAACTATTTAGTGATGTATGGCCTAATATTGCAGCAAATGAATCTCCAATTGGCTATGTAACAAATGGAATTCATACTTGTTCATGGTTAGCTCCAAAATTAAAGGAATTATATAACAAATATTTAATTCCATATTGGCAAGACAATATGCATCAAGACTATGTATGGGAAAAAATTAAAAATATTCCTGATGATAAATTGTGGAGTGCCCATGTAGAAAGAAAAAGAAAATTAATTAATCTCGTAAAAGAAAATACAACAGAAAGATTAAGAAGGTCTGGATATAGTTATGAAGAAATTAATGAAATTGTATCTAAATTAAATCCAGATGCCTTAACAATCGGATTTGCAAGAAGATTTGCAACATATAAAAGAGCAACTTTGATATTCAAAGATATCGAAAGAATGACACAAATCATGAATAATGCTGGAAAACCAGTGCAAATTATCTTTGCAGGAAAGGCACATCCAGCAGATAAAGAAGGTCAAGACTTAATCAAATACATTCATGAGGTATCTATGATGCCACAATTCAAAGGAAAAATATTCTTACTAGAAAATTACAATATTGCTATGTCAAGATATTTAATTAGTGGTGTAGATGTATGGTTAAATAATCCAAGAAGACCAATGGAAGCTTCAGGAACAAGTGGACAAAAGGCATCGGTAAATGGTGTTATTAACTTTAGTGTACTAGATGGATGGTGGGCAGAAGGTTATACACAAGATAATGGTTGGACAATTGGAACAAATGCAGAATATGACTCTTATGAAGCACAAGATATGGCAGATAGCCAAAGTATGTATCATACACTAGAAGAAAAAATTATTCCAACCTATTATGACAGAGACAGAAGTGGAATATCAAAAAGATGGATGGAAATTATGAAAAATTCCATAATGACAACAGGAGGGAAATACAGTACAGCTAGAATGTTGGTTGATTATACAAATCAATTGTACATTCCATTATGTAATTTAACAAAGAAATATTATGAAAATATAGATAATGTTGCAGCATATAATGCTTGGAAAAAAGATTTATTTGAAAATTGGAAAGACATTAAAATTACACAAGAAAGTAGTAATCTTGACAACATAACCATCGATGCTGGAAACAATATCGAAGTAGGTTGTGAAGTACAACTTCCAAATATAGATGTTGAAAATGTAACTGTAGAGGCATATTACGGAAAAATATTAGACAATGGTGTTGTGGAAGATGTAAAAATTATCCCAATGCAGTTACAAGAAGCCGATGAAGAACATAGAAAATATTATTTCACAACAAAAATCGAATTAACAACAGGTGGAAATTATGGTTATACTTTTAGAGTAATGCCAAGACATGAAATGCTACTAGAACCAGCAAACTTGAATTTAGTAAAATGGATAACTAAATAGGGACGTGCCAAAAAGGTGATAACTTTGGGGACAGAGCGATGACTTTGGGGACGGAGCAAAAAATCATCATTTCTATAAAGATTTTTATAAAACTTTTTATAGAATAAATGATGATTTTTTGCTCCGTCCCCAAAGTCATCGCTCTGTCCCCAAAGTTATCAATTTATGTGTATAATCCAAATTATTCCAAGAATCATATTCATAACCAATAGTATAAACATTGGTAGCCCAAATATCTTTTTCCAATAAATATTTAGAAGTTTTGTTATTACTTGTATCCATGTATTTTTTTACAGAGGTAATAATTTCTAGTTTAGGATTGGCTTTTGCAATTTCTGAAATTAAGTATTTCCCTTTTTCATTAAATCCTAAAACACGAACATAAGGAATGGCTTTTTTAGATAGGGCCATATCTTTTTTTGTAATGCCAAGTAAAGCATATAATAAAATCCTTTGAAGTCTTGTATTTGTATATCTTTTAGATTTGATAATATTTAAAAATTCTACAACGCTATTACAAGAATTGGCTGCATTTTTGATAGCATTTTCTAGACCTTCACTGACATCTGGAAGTTCTGCGATTTCTGGAATAGACATTTTTCGTAAATTATAAATAATTTGTTTTTCAAACACAGATATATCTGGAACAACATGTCCCACTTTTATATTTTCTAACAGAATAGAAAAAGTACTTTCTGGAACGACTTTTCTTAAAATATCCCAACCATTATTTTTAACAATGTTTCGAATAGCTGTGGCACTTGCAACATTTCCATTATATGAGGTATCATGATATCCCGCATTATAGCGCTCAATAGTGATTGGAATGATAGGACTTCTCAATTTTTTTAAGGCTTTTAAATATTCAATTCCCAATATATTATTAGGGGAAGAAAGAACATTTGAAAATCTGCGAATATCGTTCAAATACATAAGCAAAGCATTTTCTCTTGCCTTTGGAAAAGACAAGCCTTTACTAAGTTCATGTGATAATATATTTTTATAGGCTTTTGGCTCTTTATATAAAATATCTGCTACCATATCTAAAGTGGAAATATCACCTGATTCAGAACCAAAAGAAAGATAATCTACAACTTTTAAAGAATCTAAAATTTTAACAGCACCTTCTGCAAAGTTTTCAGCACTGGAAATAGAATAAAGCAAAGGAAGTTCAATAACTAAGTCAACACCATTACATAAAGCAATTTTTGATTTTTCCCATTTATCCACTAAGGAAGTAGAACCTCTTTGGGTAAAATTACCACTAATAACGGCAACAGAATAAGAAGAGCCACTATCTCGCAAAGATTTTTGCAAATGATACAAATGACCATTGTGAAATGGGTTATATTCTGCTATAATTCCAATAACTTTACTCATTTTTTCTAGTAGATGTTTGCTTTGAGAGCTAACATCTTCTCCTTTCCTTAAAAAAATATTAGTATTAAAAATCTATATAAAATGGATGGTGAAAATTATTTTTCCTTTCCATTATGAAAATATTGTATAAAATTAAAATTACTGATATAATGGTATCACAAAAAAAAGAAAAACACAATTAAAAAATAATATTGCACAGAAATTTATAGGATTAGATGGAGGTATTCGTGGAAAAAGTAATTATATATACAGATGGAGCATGTTCAGGAAATCCAGGACCTGGTGGCTGGGGTTCTATTTTAATGTATAAGGAAAACAAAAAAGAGATTTCAGGAGGCAAGAAAAATACCACAAATAATATAATGGAGCTAACAGCTGTTATAGAAGGGCTTAAATTGCTAAAATTTCCTTGTGAAGTGGAAATATACAGTGATAGTGCCTATGTGGTAAATGCCTTTAATCAGGGATGGATATACAATTGGATAAAAAATGATTGGAAAACATCTGGAAAAGAACCAGTAAAAAACAAAGAAATATGGCAAGAATTATATGCCTTAACAAAGAAACATAAGGTAAAATTTATAAAAGTAAAAGGACATAGTGATAATGCATTTAATAACAGATGTGATGAAATGGCAAGAAATGCAATAAAGAATATAGAATAATGGAAAAGAAGGAGATGCAAAATGATAATAGAACAGTTGATATTTACAGTGATTTCACTCGCGATTTTTGTATATATGTTTTTAAAAATGATAAAAAACAATGATACCAGCTATATTGTCATCTTAGTATTAGAGGCAATTGGAATTGCATTAAACTTTTTAGAATTTGCATTGTTTATAGAATTGAATATGATTTTCAAAATTTTAAAATATATACTATCGATTGTTATTCCAGGAATTGTTATCCTGTTAGAGCGAAAGGGAATGACCTTAATTGAAGTAATGAATGTTACAAGAGCAAGATTTTATTTGGCAGTTGGAAATGACAAAAAAGCAAAAGAAGCATTGCTAATACTAGTTTCTAAAATACCCAATAGTTATAAAGGACACAAAATGTTAGCAGAATTATATGAAAAAGAAGGTGGGATGAGAAAAGCAATTGATGAATATGTACAAGCAATTGATATTAATAAAAAGGATTATGAATCATATTATACAGTTGCGAAATTGTTAAATTCATTGGACAAAAAAGAAGAGGCTTCACAGATGTTATTCAATCTATTAGAGAAAAAGCCAGACATGTATAAGGCAACAGAATTGCTAGGAGATATATTGATTTCTAATGAAATGTATAAAGAGGCTGTAAATGTTTACCAAGAAGCATTAAAATATAATCCAGTAAGTTATGAAATAAACTATAATTTAGGAATTGCTTATACTATGTTAAATGATTTTCAGAATGCAAAAATCTGTTACGAAAAGGCAGCCCAAATTAATTCTTTGCTATATAATGCAAAATATTCTTTGGCAGAAATTGCCTTAATTTATAAAGATTTAGAAGAAGCAGAAAGAAGATTTTTAGAAACCATAGAAGAAGAGGAATTGTCAGCTGATGCCTATTATGAATTAGCAAAAATTTATCTGATAAAAGGAGATAAAGAAACAGCAATTAACTATGTCAATACAGCAATTGATATCGATTCTAAAAAAATAGTAGATAAGGTAAGAAAAGAACCGCTATTTATACCAATAATTTCCAGAATATCTATTCCATTTAATTTAGAAAACCAAGAAGAAAAAGAAAGCAAATTAACTGAAAAGGACGTAAAAGCAAAAGAGCATTTAGAAGAAATGGTGGATATTACAAGACATCTAAGTTACAATGACATCAATTTATTGAAAAATGATTTAAGTGGTGGAAGGACTAAAACACAACAATTCAAGGATAGGGACATAGAACAGGAACCAGATGAAAGACAAAAATAAAAAGTGCGATGTTCTTGGATATGAAAAAATTTAATTTTTCCTATACAAGAACAAAATCAATTCATAAAATTTAAAAGCTAAACTATAATGTAATGAGGAGAAAAATACTTATAATTTAAGCTATGCAAGAAACGTAGTCATATATAAGACATTATATGCTCACTTGCTCTTTAATTTTATGAAAGGAATGAAAATAAACTATGAACATTTGCGTGATGGGAGGAGACCTAAGAAATTTTTTCTTAGCAAAATTATTATCAAAAGAAAAGCATGAAGTAAAAGTATATGGATTTGAAAAAATAGAAAATTTTAAAGAATGTGAAACATATGAAAATATGATTTCTAGTTCAGAAATTGTTGTATTACCAATTCCATTCACAAAAGACAAGAAAACAATAAATATGCCACTTTCGAATAGAAACATTAGGATACAAGAATTGGCATATCATTTAGAAAATAAAACAATTTTTGTTGGAAATATGCCAGAAGATATACAAGAAATACTAAAACAAAAACAAAACGAAGTAATCGATTTTATGAAAAAAGAAGAATTTGCAGTTTTAAATGCCATTCCCACAGCAGAGGCTACAATTGAGATTATTTTAAAAAATACAAATAAAATCTTGCAAGGTAGCCATTGTTTAATTTTAGGATTTGGAAGAATAGGTAAGGTCTTAGCACATAAATTGCAAGGATTATCTGTAAATGTAACTTGTATGATAACAAATGAAGTTGAAAAAGCATGGGCAACAGCATATGGATATCAAACAACAACAATAGAAAAATTACAAAATTACTATACAAAAATAAAACAATATGATATTATTATAAACACTATTCCAAAAATTATTTTTAAAGAGGAATTAAAAGAAATCAAAAAAGAAACATTGGTAATTGACCTTGCTTCAAAACCTTATGGAATTGATAGAAAAATTGTAGAAGAGGAGAATATCAATTTTATAGAAGCATTGGGATTACCACGGAAAATCAGCACCAATGACATCAGCAAAATATATGAAAGACATCATAAAACAATATATATAAATAAAAAACTAAAACAAAAATGAACAATAAATCACAAGGGGAGGGGACATATCTTAACATAATGAGAAATGTCCCCAAGGTAAGATGTGTCCCCTGACATTAAACAAAGGAGAGAAAGCAATGTTTTTAGATATTATAAAATCCGTTATATTTGGAATTGTAGAAGGAATCACAGA
>CALWZZ010000065.1 GCA_944386145.1 uncultured Clostridia bacterium
ACTAAAAGAATATTTAATACTCAAAAAGAAACTTCAAAAACTAAAAAATGTACACAAAAGAATATTACATAAAAAAACAAAAAACAAAAGAGAGGAGATTAAAAAAATGACAAAACAAGTAAAAAGCAAAGAAATGAAAAAGAATAATGGTATTACTTTAATAGCCCTTGTCATCACAATTATTGTTTTACTAATATTAGCAGGGGTAACAATTGCAACATTAACAGGGGAGAATGGAATATTAACCAGAGCAAGTGACGCAAAAGAAAATACAATAGTGGGAACAGAAGAAGAGCAGATAAAAACAGCATATTCAGCAGCAAAGATAAATACTTTGGGAGATAGTGTCAATGCAACACAAGTAAAAGAAGAATTGGACAATATTGTTGGAGAAGGCAAAACACAAGTATCTGGTTCAACAAGAATGAAAGTTAAATTTTTAGATACAGGTAATGAATATGAGATAAATAATGGGGTAGTAAGTGAATATCAAAAGCCAGAAGCTACATCTGTATATGCAAAAGTATTTGATACAAATGGAGATGGTACAGGAGATTTATTTGTATTAAGTAGTACAAATGATTATGCTGATTCAGAGTATGGTACACTCATAACAGATTATGATAATAAAGATAATTCAGAAAAACAACCAATGGGAGGAGATGACTATTGGGATCCAATTTGGTATGATAATCAAACATCTAATGTAGAAACTGTAATAATAAGAGATAAAATTGTACCTAAAAGTTGTAGTTATTGGTTTAGTGATTTTACATTATTGCAAGAAATAAGAAATATAGAAAATTTAGATACAAGCAATGTAGAAAGTATGGATGGTATGTTTTCAATGTGCTTAAATATAGAAGAATTAGAGTTAAGTAGTTGGGATACATCAAATGTTACAAATATGAATTCACTATTTTATTGCTATAACAATCAAATTCCTGCCTTTAAAAGTATTAATGTAAGTGGTTGGGATACAAGTAATGTAACAATAATGACGTCAATGTTTTATGGATGTAGTCAGTTAACTTCATTAGATATACGTAATTTTAATATGTCAAAAGTATCAAATGTATCAAGTATGTTTAATGGTGTAACTTGTAAAATAGAATTAGGTCCAGATTGGACTGACGAAATGAAGACAAGTAGCAAATATGAAGAAAGATAAGAACTGTAGTTTTTTACAGTTTGAAAAATATAGAATTTCTACATTTTTCTTTTGGAAGACAACAGAAGAAAAAATTAAAAAATTATATAAAGTAAGAGCGTTCTTAGAAATTAATTTTTTAGGAACGTTTTTTACATTATAGGAATTTCATTTTCTATAATGTAAAAAATAAAATCGCACGATTCCTGTATTACTATATAGAAAAATATAAAAATATCCTTATGCCTCAATGTTTGTATGAAATAAAATGTCTCAAAAAGAAACGTCCCCAATTGGACATTTTGTCTTGAAAATATAAAAAAATAGATATACAATGAAGAAAAAAAGGAGGGAGCATATGGGAGATAACGAAAATAGAAAGGTCTATGAACCAAGGATTGTTAAAAATTATAGGGAAATGATAGAATATTCTGTCAAAAATTATGCTGATAAAGTAGCATACAAATATAAGAAAAATGGAGACTTGAAACATGTAGAATATGTAGAAAAAACTTATGCACAAGTGGGAAACGATATTAAAGCTTTTGCAACAGCTTTATTAAATCAAGGTTTAGAGCATAAGAAAATTGTGGTTATTGGAAATAACCGCTATGAATGGTGTGTTAGTTATTTAGCAGTTACAAGTGGCAATATGATTATTGTTCCATTAGATAAAGCCCTTCCAGACAATGAAATAGAAAACTTAGTAACAAGAAGTGAAGCAGAAGTTGCCATTTTTGATAAAAAATATGTAGAGGTTATGAAAAAATTAAAAAAAGATACAAATGTCAATTTGCAAATGCTAATTTGTATGGATAATATTAAAGATGAAAATATAGAGAAATTTTCAGAACTTTTACGAAAAGGAGAAGAATTGTTAAAAAATGGCGATGAGCGATACGAGAAAGTAGAAGTTAATCCAGAGAAAATGTCTATCATGCTATTTACTTCAGGCACAACAAATGTTCCCAAAGCGGTTATGTTATCTCAAAAAAATGTATGTGCCAATTTATCTGACTTTGCTTCTTGGGTAAAGCTATATCCAACAGATACCTTGCTTTCTTTTTTACCTATCCATCATACCTTTGAATGTACAGTAACCTTTCTTTATGGATTTTATAGTGGTTGTACAGTTGCCTTTTGTGATGGACTAAAATATATTCAAAAAAATCTTGCAGAATATAAAGTTTCTGTATTTGTGGCAGTGCCATTAGTATTAGAAACGATGTATAAAAAAATACAAAAAGCCATTCGTGACCAAGGAAAAGAAAAATTAATCAATCGCATGATAAAAATCTCTAATGGACTTTTAAAATGTAAAATTGATTTAAGAAAAGTCATTTTTAAACAAATATTAGATAATTTAGGTGGAAATATCCGTTTAGTTTTGTATGGTGCTGCACCAATGGACAAAGAGACCATTGTAGGCTTTAACAATTTTGGAATTGAATTGGTACAAGGCTATGGACTAACAGAAACATCTCCAGTAATTGCGGCAGAATCTGATAAAGAAAAGAAACCAGGAGCAGTAGGAATAGCATTACCAAGCTTAAATGTAAAAATCGATAATCCAGACGAAAATGGAGAAGGAGAAATCTTAGTCAAAGGTCCAAGTGTTATGATGGGTTATTACCATAATGAAGAAGAAAATAAGAGAGCTTTTGTCGATGGTTGGTTCAAAACAGGAGATTATGGATACATAACAGAAGACGGATTTATCTATGTAACAGGTAGAAAAAAAGACATTATCGTATTACGAAACGGAAAAAATGTTTATCCACAGGAAATTGAAAATCTAATTAATAAAATTCCATATGTTACAGAATCTCTAGTATATCAAAGAGAAAAAGATAAGACAGATACTATGCTTTGTGCAAAAATTGTGTATGATAAAGATTTAATAAAAGAAGCATTAGGAGAGAAAACAGAAAAAGAATATAAAGATAGTATTTGGGAGAAGATTAAAGAAATTAACAAAGAATTACCAGTGTTTAAGCATATAAAAAACATAACAATTACGACAGAACCTTTAATTAAGACAACGACACAGAAGGTTAAACGTTATGAAGAATTAAAAAGAGTTTAAAATTGTTAAAGGAGACAGATGATGATTTTAGGGACAGAGCAAAAAATCATCATTAGTGAAAATTAATTTATGATATAATTTCAAGAATTATAGAATGATGACTTTTTGCTCCGTCCCTAAAATCATCATCCCTTTCCAATGAACTAATGAATTTATGATTAAAATTCATAATATCGCACATACTATTCTTGAGGTGGTTTGCTTGAGAAGAGCCAAAAAAAGAAAAAGTACGGGTAAAAAAATAATGATAACAACTATTATTTTATTACTATTATGGATATTTGGGTTTTATATATACGTTACATATAATAATATAGAAATTTATGATTCAAATTACACAGCACAAAGGACACAATCCACAATTGAAGAACAAACTGTGGAAAACGTAGAAGAAGAGAGTAAAACTGTGGCAGATATAATTGAAGAAACGATAGAGAGTGTTGTGGGAATATCAAAACTAAAAAATGCAGGAACCTCTATATTTTCAGAAAGTACAGAAAGTCAATTGGGATTGGGAACAGGTGTTATAGTTACAGAAAACGGATATATTTTAAGCAATGAACATGTAACAGGAAGTAAATATAGCAAATGTTATGTCACATTAGAAAATGGAAATAATTATGATGGAACAGTCGTATGGAGCGATTCTAATATTGATTTATCTATTGTAAAAATAGAAGCCAATAACTTAAAATATCTTACATTAGCAGATTCAGACAATATCAAAATAGGCGAAACAGTTTATGCCATCGGAAATCCAATCGGATTTGAATTTAGAAGAACGGTTACCTCTGGGATTATTAGTGCTAAAAATAGAACCATAAAAATAGAAGAAGAGGAAAATAGTTCATATATGACAGACTTGATACAAACAGACGCAACCATCAATCCAGGAAACAGTGGAGGTCCACTAATTTATCCAAACGGAGAAGTCATTGGGATAAATACGGTAAAAATAACAACAGCAGAAGGAATTGGATTTGCTATACCAATTAATATAGTAAAACCTATAATAGAAAGTTATCAAAATACAGGAGATTTCCAGGAAGCCAAAATTGGCATGTATGCTTATGATACAGAAGTAATCCCATATTTAGAAACAGGAACAAGTAGCAGTTTTCAAGAAGGAATATATGTAACAGAAGTAACAAAAAATGGTCCAGCAGAAACAGCAGGCATAAAAGAAGGCGATATTATCACACAAATAGACGATGTGAAATTAGAGACAATGAATGATTTAAGAGAATATATTTATACGAAAAAACCAAATGATGAAGTAACTTTGAAAATTAATAGAGGAAAAATCAAAAGAGACATTGTAGTAAAATTAGGAAGGTGATGATTTTGGGGACGGAGCAAAAAATCATCATTCTATAATTCTTAAAATTATATTTTAAATTAATTTTCACCAATGATGATTTTTTGCTCCGTCCCCAAAATCATCACCTGTCTCCAATTGTCTCATCCATGATATCATATTTTCTAGAATAGTCCTTTGATTCCTCATTAGAAAGATACACTTCTGATGTATTAGCTTTTAAGAATTCAACGATTTCATAAACGTCTATCCAAATTTCATTTGGACTATCTACTTGAGATTCATCAAAAATTAGTTGCATTCCAAAATGCAAGTGAGCAACATTAATATTGTTCACATTTTCTTTTATGCTATAGCCAGTCATTCCAAGATATCCGATTACATCGCCAGCTTTTATTGTATCGCCTTTTTCTAATCCTTCTACATATGGGTGGTCTTTTCGTAAATGTGCATAGTAATAATATCGTTTTCCGTCAAAACTTCTAATGCCTACACGCCAACCGCCATATTGATTCCATCCAAGTTGTTCTACTATACCTGATTCGACTGCTATAATAGGGGTTCCGATACTTCCCATTAAATCATTTCCTAGATGTGTTCTACGAAATCCATAAGACCTAGAGTTTCCAAAGTCTTTATAATGCGTAAAGTAGTAATTTTTAGCAATAGGCAAAAAAGCCTTTAACCCATAATGACTTTCATAATAGGTATTTCCATTATCGTCTGTAGTTTCAATAGCATAATTACCAATAAATCCACTTAAAATAGCAGAATAGGCTTCTAAATAATAATCGTAAAAAGTAAGTGTTGACGTGAGGTCTTCCATTGTTTTTCCACTTTTTAAGTTTTCTGCAATTTTATCTAAATCACTGGATTTAAAGTTCTTAAAATTTCCTCCATAAATACAAGCCAGATAGGCTAATAATTCTATCCAATTATATGTAATCGCTTCATTATTATTGTGAGAGTTGATATCTAATTCAGATGTTCGTTTTAAAACACTGCAGGGAACTGTAAAATCTACCCATTTTATAAAATCATCTTCGTTTTCAGAATTAACTGTGATGGCAGTAGATGGCTTTTGGCTAAAATAAAAAATGATAGCAGAAACTAGAAAGATGATAAGTGTCAACAGAGATATACATAGTACGAAATGCTTTTTTATATGTATCGATTTTATAACCAATCAAAACACCTCATAAAAATATATGAAGGCATAATGAAAATCATGACGGCTTTGCAATAAGAAAATAGGATAATTTTTATCTATATAAAGGATAGATTTGAGCATAATATTTGTTTTGAATGATTAAGAAACATGATAGATAAAAAAGTAATAAAAAATATTTACGAAATAACAAAGTTGTATTAAAATACAAAAGGATAAGATTTCTAGATTTTAATTAACATGCCAAAACAAAATATTTTTAGATAGGTTATTTTCAAAAAGAATTTGTATAAATGTATTCAAGGTTTATAGGTAAATCCTTATTTAAAAACCTAAATATATTATATAAGGAATGAAAAAGTATGGATAAATTTATGGAATTAGCAAAACAAAATGCAGAAGAGGGAATAAAAAGGGGAGATGGCGGACCATTCGGTGCTGTGATTGTAGATAAAGAAGAAAATATTATTTCTAATGGAAATAATCAAGTATTTAAGAATAATGACCCAACTGCACATGCGGAAATTGTGGCTATTAGGAAAGCATGCGAGAAATTAAATACATATGATTTATCTGACTGTATATTATATACGTCTTGCGAACCATGCCCTATGTGCTTATCAGCAATTATTTGGTCAAATATAAAAGAGGTATATTATGGTTGTACCAAAGAGGATGCTGGTGAGATTGGCTTTAGAGATGATATGATTTATGACTATTTAAAAGGAAATCATACAGACTTAATTCATTTGAAAAAGATGGATAGGGAAGAATGTTTGGAAACTTTTAAAAAGTATAAGGATTTAGGTGGAACGATTTATTAAAAATTGAAATGAAAAACATGGAATAACCATATTCCATGCTTTTTTACATAATAGGAAATTGTATTTCCTATTATGTAAAAAACAAAATTGCACAGAAAAATTGTTTCACAATTTTTCGCGTCGACAAATCTTTACGCTTCTTCGAGAACTTAAATACATATAGTTAAACTAGAATAGTAGATAATATCCTAAGTTAATTTACAACATTCCAGGTATTGCCATTATCATCTGAAACAAAATATTTAGAATCATTACCATTATAATCTCCATCTGAACCTTGTGAAATCTCCAAAGTTAATTTACCATCTTTCTCTGTTGGTAAATTGTAATAATCATATATATCACTATCAAATACATCTAATTTAGAAAAAGACAATCCACCATCTCTTGTCATATATAGCTCTGAATAATCTCCTGGGGTTGAAGGCATAGTCAAAAATCCGATATTTTCTGTAATAAATTTTATCTGACTGGAAGTTTTAAAAATTGTTTCTTCTCCGCCTTCAGAAATACCTCGACTAACTTCGGTCCAATGGTCGCCACCATCTGTAGTCTTACTGATTTTTCCAAAAGCAATTCCCATTGCGGTATCTTCAAATTCTAACATAAATCCAATATTACTATCAATAAAATGAATATTTTGAATGCTAGTATTCGCGTCAATTTCTATTGTGTGCCAATGATTTACCATATTATCTGAATATACTAAATATCGCTTATGATTAGCGTTGTAGAAAAATACAGTTTTCTCATATGAGATTTGATAATTATAATCTGTGTACACATCTTCCATATCTGTAAAATCCCCAGGCACTTCAGTGACTGTATTACCATCATAACTAATATATAAAATGCCATTTTGTATTTTATAATCATTTGCACTTACATTGACCAACTTATAATTTGCTAAATCACTGTCATTTTTATAAGTAGCACAAGTGAATTTTTTAGCAACCGTTTTATCCATGGAAACTTCACAAACCGTAATTGTTCCGCCATTTTTAATCAGTTTTGTGGTATTGTCTATCTGACAATCCTCATTAAACACAATCACATATTTTGGCAGATTATTTGCATATAAGACCAAACTGGTCAATCCATATTGTACACAATTATCATATTCAAATAAGGTACTCATATCATCTTCGCATATGGTAATGCCTTTAGAATCAACATAAATTTTATCAGGTCCATCATAGGAATTACTTGTTTGCCAGGTTCCTAATAATGAAGAAGTAATATAATAATATGAAGAAACACCTTCTCTACTGCCATAAGTGGCAACATAGTCTCTAATTGTATTATCAGTGTCCATATATGTTAAATTGCAAGTATCATTTGTTAGCCATTGATGTTTAATGCTTCCATCTATGACATTTGGTAATTCTTCATCAGGTGTAGCAAAAATGAAAAATCTTGGTGAGTAATACAAAGTTGTCAAACCAGTTTCTTTATTTTGCTTTAAAACTAATCCATTAGAAAAATTGCCAGAAAAACTAACAATACAATGATTTTGAAAGCCATTATGGAACATAAAAATGAGATTTATCAATGTAAGTATTCCACACAAACTATATGTAAGGATATTTTTTATCTTATTTTTCTTAATCCAAAAGATAGATAATGTTGTAGCAGATAGGATAATCAATTCATTGATGATATAATACAAACTATCAATGACATATTCGTAATCATGTCTTTTTAGAATAAATAGATATCCAACTTGTGTAATTAGGCAAACAATAAATATTATCAAAGCAATGATAGAAATTACTTTTTTGATTTTTTTCAAACGTTTATGTTTCTTTTCCTGAGATTGTGTAATATTTTCGATTGCTTCTTCAACTGCTTTTTTAACATCAATTTCTTTTTGTATACCAATTTCACAATTTAATAATTCTGTAACAGTAATGTGAAAAGTATCAGCTAAAGAATTTAACATAGAAATATCTGGGAAACTTAAACCACGTTCCCATTTTGAAATTGCTTTATCTGTAATATTTAGTTTTTCGCCTAGTTGTTTTTGCGTCATGTTGTTTTCTTTTCTTAATTTCTGTATGAATTTTCCAAATTTTTCATTATCCATTTGTATACCTCTTTTCATAAAATTTATAAGAAATGTAATCTTGTTGTATACAAAAAATACTATCATTTTATGGAATTTTTATCAACCGACTGTTGGTAGAATTTGTGGAAAAACGTTGGTATGAAAGGAAAATGAAGTTACAAAAAAATTCAAGAAAATATGATTTAGAACAACGAAAATATAAAAAAATAAAAGTTCCCAATTTTATTTGAGAACTTTGGTGCGCCCAGAGGGATTCGAACCCCCGTCTTCAAGTTCGTAGCCTGATATTCTATCCAATTAGACTATGGGCGCGAATACATATACATAAAAATGTTTAATAGATAATAAT
>CALWZZ010000066.1 GCA_944386145.1 uncultured Clostridia bacterium
TTATATTTTTTGTATTATTATATTATTTTTCATATAAAAATTTTTTTCTTCTTTTTTTTACATTTTTTTATTTTTTTATCATATAATTGTTAAATTGAATCAATTTTTCTGTTATAGAAAAATTTAAATTCCTATAATAAAAACTATAAGTAACCATTTTATTTTTTGTTCATATATTACACTATATGCGCTCTACCTTTAACCTGAAACATAATTCCTCAGCTAAATTTGTCCAAAACTATTGAATTTTTAACGATATAATTATATAATTCGTTTTAGAATTTTATTCATTTACTATATATTTTCAAAAGGAGTGTCTTTCATGCCGAATATTGATAATTTAAAAAAATATAAACATATCCATATGATTGGAATTGGTGGAACCAGTATGAGTGGTATTGCAGAAATCCTTCATAACTGGGGTTTTCATGTTACAGGTTCTGATTGGGCAGATTCTGAAACTGTACAAACTTTAATAAAAAGAGGAATTAAAGTTACCATTGGTCATAATATAGAAGATGTGCAAAAAGCAGATGTTATTGTCTATTCTGCTGCCATAAAGCCAGATGACCCTGAAATGGTAGAAGCTAAAAAATTACATATTACAACAATTGAAAGAGCAGATTTCTTAGGCGATTTAACCAGATGTTTTAAAGATACCATCTGTATTTCTGGAACTCACGGAAAAACCACAACCACTTCTATGATTTCACTTTGTTTTGTAGAAGCTTTAGCAGATCCTAGTATACAAGTTGGTGCTTATTTAAAACAATTAGATGGAAATTATAGAGTAGGAAATAGTGAACATTTTATTATAGAAGCTTGTGAATATGTTGAAAGCTTTTTAAAATTTAGTCCTAAAGCTGAAATTATACTAAATATTGATAATGATCATTTAGACTATTTTAAAACTTTTGATAATATTAAAAATGCTTTTATCAAATATGTTAAATTATTGCCTGATGACGGTATTTTAGTTATTAATGGAGATGACAAAAATTGTTTAGAATTAGCTCAATATACAAATGCAGATATCATTACTTATAGCTTATCTAATCCAGATACTAATTTCTATGCAACCAATATAGAATTTAATGATGATGGATTTGCTAAATTTGATGTATATATGAATCATGAGTTTTTTGACACATTTCAATTATCTATACCTGGAAAACATAATGTTTCTAATGCACTTGCTTGCATTGCTATTTGTACAAAATATAAGATCGATAAGAAACTAATAAAATCAGCTTTATTACGTTTTACTGGTGCACATAGACGATTTGAATATAAAGGAAAAATTAATGATATTGCAAGTGTATATGATGATTATGGTCATCATCCTACAGAAATTGTAGCAACAGCAAAATCTTTAATGAACAAAAAATATCATCAATCTTGGGTGATTTTCCAACCACATACCTATAGTAGAACCAAAAATCTATTAGATGATTTTGCAAATGCTTTAATGAATTTTGATAATGTCATCGTTTTAGATATCTATGCTGCAAGAGAAACAAATACCTATAACATTTCTTCAAAAGATTTAGTTGAAAAACTGCATTCTTTAGGAAAAAATGCTTTATATATCCCCGATTTTACAGAATGTGTAAACTATGTAAAATCACATATTCAAAAAAATGACATTGTTTTAACTTTAGGTGCGGGAACTGTTACCAATATTGGCTCTATGCTAGTTGAACGGTTAAAGCGATGATTTTGGGGACGGAGCAAAAAATCATCATTTTTATAAAGAGTTTTTATAAAACTTTTTATAGAATAAATGATGATTTTTTGCTCCGTCCCCAAAATCATCGCTCTAACCGTCCAACTTCTTTAGATTGTTTTATCATAAGGTCTCCAAAAACAGCATATCCCTCTGTTGCTGAATTTACTAAGACATGTGTAACTGCTCCTACAAATTTTCCATTTTGTATAATCGGAGAGCCACTCATCCCTTGAATAATGCCACCCGTTTTTTCGATTAATCTTTCGTCTGTTACTTTTATTTCCATACTTTTATTATCATAATTATTTTCTTTATATATTTTTGTAATTTCAATTTCATATTCCTGCACAGTTTCATTATCTAAACTGCATAAAATTGTTGCTTTTCCTAGTTGTATTTCATCTCTTAATGCTACTTCCATTTCTTTGCTAGCGTCTATGTTTAAACTAGATAAATCTTCTATTTTTCCATAGATTCCAAATTCTGTGTTTTTTGAAATTTCTCCAATGGTTTCTTGTCCGTCTACGGTTCCTTGAATTTTTCCTGGATTACCATCTTCCCCTTTTTTGATATTTAAAATTTCTGCTGTTACAAACTCTCCTGAAGCAATATTTAATAATTCTCCTGTGTCAATATCTGTTATGCCATGCCCTAAAGCACCAAACTTTTGCGTTGATGGTTCATAAAAAGTAACTGTTCCAACACCAGCTGCACTATCTCTTACCCATAGTCCTAATTTATATTCTTCTTTATCTGTTTTTACTGGTGTGATACTACATTCTTTCGTTTCTTCATCATGAATATATTGTATTTGAAGTTGTTCTCCTTTTGATAAATTAATATTTTCAATTAAATCATCTGTTGAATAAATTGTTGTATCATTTACTTTTACGATGGTATCTCCTTCTTCTATGCCACTATTTTCATATGGTTTATAACTTTTATTATCTTCTCCTTCAATTTCAGACATGCCAACCACTAAAACACCATTGGTATACAATTTTACACCTGCAATATTTCCAACTGGGATTACTGTTGTTTTCGGAAGAACAGATACTTCCACATCTTTTAAACTAAATTTATGAAATAAATTGACGGATAATTTTTCAGTTCCCACTTTATAAATCGTTTTTTCTCCTGTATCAGCAGAAACTGTTAATACTTCTTCATCGGAATCTACAGTAATTCCAAAAAACGTTTTCAAAGACAAATTTTCTCCTTCAAAAATTGTTAGCTTATCCGGTATATAATCAAGAACTAATACATATATATAAATGATTAGCAAAAATAAACATATACTTGCTTTTTTCAAAATTTTTCTATACATAAATTCTCCTACTTTCATTTATAATAGTATTAACTTTAATTTTTTTTCTATACATGAAAGAAGTCTAAATTTTTGAAATATCCAATTAGGAAAAATTCCTTTTTGACATTTTTTGTAGAAAAATTTATACTAACAAAAATAATGTAAAAAATGCCCAAAAGGAATTTTTCCTAATTGGACATTTATTTTTAATTTATAAATGAATTTAAGTGCTCTTGTGGATTTCTAAATACTTTATACATACTATATCTTTCTCTTGCCAAAGCAGTATAGTATATTCTCGCCACATTTGGATGTGAATCCATATATTCGTAAATATTATTTGTTACCGTATTACTTGTTTGTGATACATAACAATTATAACATCCTAATTCTCTTTTTGGATAATAATATGCAATTGTTTGTGTTCCTGCTGCGTCTGTTTCATAAATACTTTTTCTTTCAAAATCTATATTAAAGACACCTGTAATCATATTGGTAGCAGATACTAACTCTTGCGAAGTTGCTTTATGATAATATCCATCGCTTGTTGTTATATATATGGAATCTTCTGTAACAACTTCTTCGTTTTTATTGTTATTGACAACAGAATAACCATTATACATTTTTCCACCAATACTTAATCCTTGTAAGAAACTTATTAAACATACATTACTTGAAATTTTATCCCAATCTTCTTCTGCTAATTTTGGCATTCTAAAATTATAACTTAGTCCATCAACTGTATTATAATTTGATAATGCAACAGATAAAT
Organism: uncultured Clostridia bacterium; assembly: GCA_944386145.1. GTDB lineage: Bacteria > Bacillota > Clostridia > TANB77 > CAG-508 > CAG-269. The sequence continues at coordinate 3,811 of CALWZZ010000066.1, forward strand.
TGCTTTCTATTACATATCGAATAACTGCCATTCTGTGGGAATTAAAGTTTGATGTTGGTTCTTCTATAGAGACTCCTCCGCTTTCATAATCGAAAATATTGTAAGTACCACTATTGACAAAATCGTAAACAACATTTCCTTCTGCATCTGTAATTCCTTGTAATTGATTTCCATTTATGTCCACTGCATCAGATGGTTTCAAATTTAGTAGTCCATAACTTTGTAGCCTTTGTCTAAATTCTGCTGCTTCTTTATAGTAGCGATATGCTTGATCATTACTTCCTAATTGAATGTTTCCCTGTCTATATACCCTTTGTCCATTTAAAATACGAAACCATGCATCTTCTTGTGGGCTATAACTTGGATCATAATAATATTTAACACCATTTATTTTAATATAGGAATATATTTGATTATCTAAATATTCTGTTAACTGTCCTTCTGGTCCAATCGTAATGCCTCTATATGTTACTGTAGAACCATTGTCTTGAACGCCATTGATTAAGTATCCTGCGTCATTTATGGTTGTGCTTCCTCCATTAACTGTTCCTTGAACAGTTATATAATTATCTAAAGAATACGTGATAACAACATCAATAGAAGCCGTTTTATATCGACAGCTATAATAAATATATGGCTTTAGTCCTGTAACTTCTTGTCCATCTGTATATTCTGCATTTGCATTATTTGCTAAATTTTGCGCTGTTTCATCATCTAATGTATTTTCAAATGGAGAATAAATATAAAATCCATCATACATCGTGAATACAAGTGCTGGTACATATTCTTTTAAAATTTCACTATTATATCCTACCATATTAAATGATGAACCTATTGAAGTAAAAAAGCTATTTGCTGCTGCTTCTATATCTCTTATTTTTGAGTTTACAATATCTGATAAATCTGATGTACCACTATTTACTGTGTTAATTTGAAATGCTTTAATAGCATCATATGTCGCATTGTCTAATTTGGTATCATAAGAAATTTGTAAATTCAAAGTATCAATTTGTTTTCCGTACATAAAATGAAAATACTAATGATATGGGTAATATGATTATAATAAAAATGACAGCTAAATATTGTGTTTTCATACATACATCTTTCCTTTGTATTTTATTTTTTAATAGCCTGTAATGAATATTACAGGCTTTTTTGAATTACATTTATGATTATTCTCCACTTCCATTTGCTGTTACATATCCACCATGTTGTGCTGCAATTACATATGTATCATTTCCCGTTACTGTGTAAAAGAAATTTGATAATGTTTGTGCTAATGTTGTATTTGTGTTTCTTACAGTTGTTGAGAACCAATCTCCTTCTTTTAATGTTAATACTTTCTTTGTACCGCCACTTGGAGCGATTGTGTCTAATATCTGTGATGTATACATTGAATAATATACATTTTCACCTATCTTGGTTGAATCTGCTTGTGTTGTTTTCTTACCAGGGTTCTCATCTAACACTTGAAGTTCCATCTCTATGTCATAAGTATTTCCAGTTGCTGCAATACTTTGTTCAAGTGCTGCATAATCATCCATTGTTAATTTTCCTGTTGTTCTAACATTATCAACAAATTCTGTGGTGGCTGTTGTTACGGTTAATTGTGAAATATCATCTGATCTATCAGACATTGACATTAATGGAAAACCAAACATTAAAATTGCTGCTAAAACAAATGCAATAATCATCATCCATGTATCTCCCATAATGATTCCCCCCTTATAATAACATTATTATATTGTAGTTTTATTTATTGCAAATAATAAGATATAACCCTCATCTTTAATTCATTTGTCGTTTGTGCATCTACATTTGCTCCGCCTTCTGTCTCTTCTCCTGCACCTTCGACTGCTTGACTTGGATAATATACACCGAATCTTTCTTCAAATTTATTTCCACTACTTAATATTGTACCACAAATTCCGTTATTTGGCAAGCTAATTCGAGAATTTCCTGTATTTAACGACCTTACAAAGTCATCATATTGTATCACATTTCCATTTTCATCTGTTAAGTCTGCTTGTCTACCATATAATAATGCCATTATAAAATTTTCCTGATGTCTATTGCTTCCTAATGTGATTCGATTATCTGTTGAATCAATTACATTTACTGATGTTGTTGTTCCATTTTGGGTTATAGTAAATAATTCTAAAGGGTTTCCACTTGCATCATAAAAATAAATTTTATAATATTCTTTATACGCTCTAGAAATTGCTGGTATAATGGTTTCCCTTCCAACAATTCTGTTGGCTGTTCCTAAATCTTCCATATATTGTGTTACATATTCTCTATCTGAATAGCGAATTAAAATGTCTGCTGTTTGTCTAGCTTGGGAAAAGGATGATATACTAATTCCCAAAGCTAGCAAAAATGATAGAAATGCCGCTGCCATTTTTAATGCATCTACTGCGTTTTCCATAATATACCATCCTTTCTTAAATAATTATCAGTTTTAATTTTAAAATTTTTCCTAACCTATTACATATGTATTATTAAGCACTATGAAGCACTAACTGTAATTTTATTAACTAATCCATTATTAGAACCTGAAGTACTATATTCAATTTTAACTGTATACATAGCACCTGTGTCAATAGATGATATATCTGATACACCAGATAATGTGATTTGTCTACTTGCATTTTCTTTAGCAGCATTACTTGCATTTACTTGTTGCACTAATGCTCTTACAGTAGAACCTCTTTGACTTCCAGCATAATTTGTAAATTTGTTGTTAAAGGTTGAAATAGCCACCTCATCCATACTATTGTCTGTTACAACACTTGATGCTTGGTTATAAATTAAAATTCCTAATGAAATAATTAAGATTGCAAGTAATATAGCACCTGCGATGATTAATGCTTTTGATGCATTCTCCATAATAAATTCCTCCTTTTATTATTAAAATATATATTTTTATTTACTAAATGTTGTATTTAGTAACGTTAATAACATAATTTAGGTTGCCATCTGTTCAAAATACAAATAGCTAACTTTATTTGTCTTACTATGATGCTCTATTTTCATACATTTGAATTTTATCTGATTATAATATTGTACAAATACCTGTGTACCACCATTATAAATTTCTTCCATACTATGAACTGTATCATCATCAACAAATTTAATGTCAATTCTAATAGAATTTTCACCATTATCTATATATAAGCCTGTATCTGCTTTTTCTACTTTATTTTTTGTGTTATCGTCAACTGCTTTATTGATTAATGTAGCTAAATCAGTTCCATAGAGCTCTTCGCCATCATAAGCTTCATATTGCCTATTTTCTCTTAGGGCCTCATTTGTCGTAAATCGATAATTTAAGTATATATATGATATAGTGGCAACAATAATTAGTACAATAACTAAAAATATAATTATTTTTTTCATATTTCACCTTTATTCTATCTACGAGTACAAATTACTCGATATACTCTTTGAGTTAAATCATTAATTTCAACTTGTACCTTGTAATATGTAAGTGCTGTGGAAGCATTAATACTATTTACCTGTTCTAATATATATTCGTCATATTTTTCTTTTACTGTATTATCATTTGTTTCTATTCCATATTCTATTTGCCCTTTTCCTTGTAGTTCTACAGATATATAATAATCATTTTTGTCATTATGAGGTATGTGATCCGTTTTAGAAAATTCATAACGCTTATTATTTTGTGTTGCTAAATTTGCCATAGAAATCACATCATAAATGGTTACATTTTCTTTTCCCTCATAAGTTAAAAATTGACTATTAAATTGTGCAATTTGATTTTCTTCCGCAATTTGGCTAATTTGTGCTGAAGTTCCACCAAAATTTAAGAATAGATATACTGCTAGTGAAAGAATCATAATTCCAATTAAAACCCCAGCTGCCATTAACAATGCTTTTGATGCATTTTCCATATTACACTCCTATTCCTGTACATTCAAATTCCATTTTAATAATTCTACCTGTATCATCATCATATTCTGTTCCTGTACAATTAAAATATGTTCTTTTAAACTGTACATATTCATAATATAATTTTGCATCTTCCAAAATTTGACTGATACCACCATATGAACTAGCTGACTTTGGAAATCGATATCTATTATCGAATTCTGTATTTTTTTGCGCCGTTGTTCTACCTGAAAGATTATTAATATCGCTAATATTTGAAATTTCACTAGACAATTGATTACAATATGCTTGTCCATATTTATCTTCCAAATCTCTAATTGCTCCTCCAGATATGTCACCTGTAATGGATGTTGGAAGTCCTACAATATCGTCAATATCATCTTCTGTATAGGTATTAGATGCTTTTGTCAACAACCTATTTGTACCATCAAATGTTAAACGGCTTCTAATACTTTGTGGAATTGTAAATTCAACTTGCATTTTTTTATACCCTTCTGCTGTCTTTCTGTTATTATAATCTACAATTCTGTTCATAAGTGATATAATTTCATTTCCTCTAATCCTATTATGATTATAACTTTCATACAAATTATTAAATTCTAATGTTTGTTGCTCTAATTCAGCGCCATGTCTTGTGTTTTGAAAATCAGACACTTCTCGCATTGCTAAAATAAATGCACCAATTACAATAATCGTAATTAAGATTCCTCCTGCCATTATTAAAGCTTTTGATGCATTTTCCATCCTATTTCCTCCTTTTTTACACAGTTTGTGACGTCATAGTAGAGAATGAGCTTGACATACTTGTTAATCCAATAAATACTAATGGTATAATTAGATAGCCTACAAACATACAAACCATCGGTGCAAATCCAATTGCTTTTCCTATCATACCTTTTCTTTTGATTAATCTATCATTTGACTCTTTACGTTTTTCTTGGTAATAGTCTCTTTCTGATTCTAATTCGTCAAAAGCATCTTTGATTGGTATCTTTTCAACTGCCGCTTGCATACTTTCTACAATTCTGACAAGTGGCATATAACTAATTTCTTCTTTCATTGCTTCTAATGCTTCCCAAGCACCTGCCTCATAATTGTTTAAACATTTTGAAATTGGATCTTTAAAGATATTGGCATATCTTTCTAGCCATTCCAAAATCATCTCAACATTAACCCTTTCAATTCTCATAAGCATTAAGATAATTGTTTGGAA
>CALWZZ010000067.1 GCA_944386145.1 uncultured Clostridia bacterium
TTATATTTGATAATCTATGGGCAATAATGAAGCTTGTTCTTCCCTTCATTAGATTATCCATAGCTGATTGTATTTGTATTTCTGTTCTTGTATCTATTGAGCTTGTTGCCTCATCCAATATTAATATCTTAGGATCTGCTAATATAACTCTGGCAATTGTAAGTAACTGCTTTTGACCTGCTGATATATTAGTTGACTCTTCATTTATTAATGAATGATATCCATTTGGTAATGTTTTGATGAAATGATGTACATGTGCTGCTTTTGCTGCTTCTACGACTTCTGTATCTGTTGCATCTTCTTTACTATATTTAATATTTTCTTCTACTGTTCCACCAAACAACCAAGTATCTTGCAATACCATACCAAACATTTTACGAAGTTCTCCTCTATCAAAGTCTTTTACATTATGCCCATCCACATCAATTTCTCCATCTGTGACATCATAAAAACGCATTAGCAATTTTACCATTGTTGTTTTTCCTGCTCCTGTTGGTCCAACAATTGCTATTTTTTGTCCTTCATGTACACTAGCATTAAAATCTTTTATAATTGTTCTATCTGGATCATATCCAAATTTAACATGTTTAAATTCTACATTTCCTTTTAATTTAGAAGTATCAATATGTCCTTTTGCTGTTATTTCTTCTTCTGGTTCTTCTAGGAATTCAAAGATTCTTTCTGCAGCTGCCATCATAGCTTGTAACATGTTAGAAATTTGTGCTAATTGATTGATTGGTTGTGTGAATTGTTTATTGTATTGTATAAAACTTTGAATATTACCAACTGTAATCGTTCCATTAATTGCTAAATATCCACCAGCTACTGCTACTGCTACATATCCTACATTTGATATAAAGTTCATAACAGGGTGCATTAAACCTGATAAGAATTGTGATTTCCATCCAGAATGATATAATTCTTCATTCGCTTTTTCGAAATCTTTTGTTACTTTTTCTTCTGCATTAAATACTTTTACAATATTTAATCCACCATATATTTCTTCTACTTGACCATTTACATGTCCTAAATAATCTTGTTGTCTCATAAAATATCTTTGTGATTTTTTGACAATAAATGTGACTAATATGCCTGCTATTGGTAAGATTACTAATGAAATTAGTGTCATTTGCCAACTGATTGAAAACATCATAACTAAAATACCAATAATCGTACATACAGATGTAATAATTTCAGTGATACTTTGGTTCAAGTTCATACTTAATGTATCAATATCATTTGTAATGATAGATAATACTTCTCCATGTGTTTTTTTATCAAAGTATTTCATTGGTAGTTTGTTAATTTTGATTGCTATATCATTTCTTAATTTATATGTAATTTTTTGCGCAACATTTGTCATCAAAAATCTCTGTACAAAAGAGAATAATGCACTAATAACATATAATCCTAATAATGTTAAAGCAATTTGACCAACTTTACCAAAGTCAATTCCTGTTCCGCCACTTAATTTGCTAATTAATCCATTAAAGATTTCTGTTGTTGCATTTCCTAATATTTTAGGTCCTACAATGGTAAATATGGTACTACCAATTGCAAATATCATAACAATAATAATTGGTATTTTATAATCTACTAAATAAGAACGTATTAATTTTTTTGTTGTTTTCTTAAAATCTTTTGCTCTTTCTGTTGTTTGACCTCTTCTAGGTCCTCCCATTGGTCCTGGCATATTACTTACCTCCTTTCTCGCCTAATTCTTCTTCAGACAATTGTGATAAGGCAATTTGCCTATAAGTTTCATTATTTTTCATTAATTCTTCATGTGTACCCATTCCTACCATTTTTCCTTCTTCTAAGACAATAATTTTGTCTGCATTCAAAATGGTACTAATTCTTTGGGCAACAATAATTACTGTTTTATTTTTCGTTCTGGTAGCTAGTGCTTCTCTTAATGCGCTGTCTGTCTTGAAGTCTAATGCTGAGAAACTATCATCAAATACAAAGATTTCTGGATCTTTTGCAATGGCTCTTGCAATAGATAATCTTTGTTTTTGTCCACCAGATACGTTTCCTCCTCCTTGTGCGATTGGGTCTTGGTATTTCTTTTCTTTTTCATTAATAAATTCTGTTGCTTGGGCAATTTCTGCTGCTTCTACCATTCTTTCATCTGACATAGTTTCATCAGAATATTTAATATTTGATTCAATGGTTCCTGAGAATAACACACCTTTTTGTGGCACAAATCCGATAATATCTCTTAAATCTTTTTGTGATACATCTTTTACATTGACACCATCAATACATAATTCTCCACCTGTAACATCATAAAATCTTGGTATTAAATTTACAACTGTTGATTTTCCACTTCCTGTACTTCCAATAATTGCTGTTGTTTTTCCAGGTTCTGCTGTAAAGTTAATATCCTCTAAGATTTCTGTATCTGCATCTGGATATCTAAATGAAACATTTTTGAATTCTACCAATCCTTTTTTATTTGGGTCAAATTTTTTCGTTTCTTTTTTATCCTTAATACTTGATTCTGCTTCTATAACTTCATTAATTCTTCTTGCAGAAACTGCTGCTCTTGGTAGCATGATTGAAATCATAGATATCATTAAGAATGCTATAACAATTTGCATTGTATATTGGATAAATGCCATCATATCTCCAACTTGCATAACACCTTGGTCAACATTATGTCCTCCAACCCAAACAATTAATATCATAATTGCATTCATGATAAACATTAATAAAGGCATCATCATTGACATAGCTTTGTTAACAAATAAGTTGGTTTTCATTAAATCTTTATTGGCTACATCAAATCTGGCTTCTTCTTTCTTCTCTTTGTTAAATGCTCTAATAACTGGTAATCCTGTAAGGATCTCTCTTGAAACTTCATTTAATTTGTCTATTAAATCTTGCAATTTTCTAAACTTAGGCATTGCAATAGCAAATAAAGTTCCTACAATAAATAAAATAGCTAATATTGCTACCCCAATAATCCATGCCATAGAATTATCTGAGCTTGTTAAAACCCTTACAAATCCACCAATTCCGATAATTGGTGCATATACAACAACTCTAAATAGTATTGTAATTAACTGTTGAATTTGTTGCACATCGTTTGTACTACGTGTAATCAATGATGCTGTTGAAAATTGATTTAATTCTGCATTTGAAAATGTCATTACCTTTTTAAATACTTTTTCTCTTAATGTTTTTCCCAATTTTGCTGCTACTCTTGATGATAACAACATAATCGTTACTGCACATACCATTGTAATTAACGCAATTCCTAACATTTGCAATCCTGTTTTGAAAATATATTTATTTTGAATATCATCCGTATCAATTCCAGCATTTATGTAGATTTGTTTTACAGATGAAATAGCTGCTTGTTCTTTTATAGAATCGCTCATTTCTTCAATTTGTTTTGTAAATTCTGCTAAAACTTGCGTTCTTTGCTCTTCTGGCATTTGCTCAATGATTTCCATTAATGACATATTCTGTATGTATTCTCTTTGTGCCTCTGGAACATTTTGTAATAATTGTTCTTTTATTTTATTTGCTGTTTCTTCACTAGTAACAGTTGTCAATTCCATTAATGGATCTACAATCATTCCTGATAATGTATCTTCTTGTTCATCATCAATATCTTTTAAAACATAAATTGTATTTGCTTTCACTTCGTAATCATTTCCATAGTATTGTTTGATAACCTTTTCTTCATGTTTTTCTTGTGTCTCATATCCATTTTCATCATTTGATGAAATCATGGTATAATTTTCCAAAATTTCATCATCTTGGTCTGTAAAAATTAACATATTGTCCATATCTTCTTTAGAGATAATTTCTGGTACAGCACTTGTAATACCACCTGATTGTATACCTTCATTTACAATCTTTGAAGTATAATCTGGTAATGCTAAATCTGTTGTCGCTTGTACACATAGTAATATGATGATAACAATAACTGCGCCTAATGATTTTTTTAAATTTTTTAATACCTTTAGCATGTTTTTCCTCCTTCTTTATCTATAAACTGTTCTCAATAACAAATCTCACTTTAAAACGTAAAATTTGTTTATATTAATTTTTTCTATGCAGTTTCTTTTTTATCATATTGGAAAATATAAAAATTATTTTACTTATACAATAAAAAATGACACTGTACTATTTATTATATGTGACACAGTGTCATTAGTCAATATGTATATTGTGAATTTTTTGTGAATTATTGTTACTTGACATAATTCAAGCAAGGGGCATTGGATAAAAAATTCCAATGCTCCTTGTTCTCTTACATTTTTCTAAATACGCCTGCAACTTTACCTAAAATTTCACAATCTGGTACGATTATTGGATCCATTGTAGAATTTTCTGGTTGTAATCTAATATGATCTTCTTCTTTATAAAACGTTTTTACTGTTGCTTCATCTCCAATTAAAGCCACAACAATTTCTCCGTTGTTGGCTGTATTTTGTCTTTTTACAAGAATATAGTCTCCATCTAAAATTCCTGCTTCTATCATACTTTCTCCTCTAACTGTTAGCATAAAGCTTTCTGAATTGCCAACAAAATCAATTGGAATTGGAAAAGTATCTGTAACATTTTCTACCGCTAAAATTGGTTCTCCTGCTGTTATTTTTCCTATGATAGGAACTTCAACCAACTCTTTTTGTGTATAGAAATCTTTGCTTGATGTTACTTTTGCTTCTCCAGAAGCACCTTTTAATAATCTTAGTGTTCTTCCCTTTTTGTCTTTTTTCTTAACATAGCCTTTTTCTTCTAGTTTTGCTAAATAACTATGTACAGTTGCTGTTGAATTTAGTCCAACGGCTTTTCCGATTTCTCTTACTGATGGTGGATAACCTTGTGTCATAATTTGTTTTTCAATAAAATGCAAGATTGATTTTTCTCTTCTATTTAATTCTTGGTTCTTTTTTGGCATTTTTCCTTCACTCCATTCTCTTAATTTGTATCATCATATCATACAAACAAAAAAATGTCAAACAAATTTTTGATTTTTTTGTTTTTTTTGTAATTAATCAGAGGTCAAGTCGGTTTTGCCTGTTAAGCAATATATAATATAAAGTCATTCATGATTTTGTATAAGCTAAATTTTCGAAGAACTAACGCAATAAAACCATGAGCCTCTTTCACTCAGACCCTCACTAACGTGAGTACCGTGAACATTCCTCATGGTTTTATTGGTTATTTCTAACTTCAAATTTAGATACGCAAAATCATTTCATTTTTTATATTATATATTGCTTAACAGGCAAAACCGACTTAACCTCTGAATAATTACTTTTATTTGACCAATTTGGCACATTCCTAACAGAAATCTTGTAAAAATTTTTCTTTTATTTCTAATGGTAATAAAACTAATTTCTTAATATCTTCTGCTTTCACAATCTCTGGAATATAGTCTCCAGAATCTTTATATTCTGGATTATTTGAAAATTCTTCTCCATCTCCTGTTCCAAATTCTCCATCTAAGTATTCACATAAAAAGAAATATTCTTTCATATGTAATTTTGTATTTTCTAATTCATATAATTTTTTTATTACTTTTACATTTATTCCAAATTCCTCTTTGATTTCTCTTATAACCCCTTCTTCCAATGTTTCTCCTTCTTCTAATCCTCCTCCTGGAAATGTATAATATTCCTGATAATCTTTGTTTCTAACTACATTTTTTCTATGCATAAATGCAAATCCACCATTTATTGGAACAATACCAGCTACTCTTATTCTTACCTTATCTTTTATCATACTAAAAAACCTCCTACACAATATATAACTATTATACAAGAAGTCTCCTATTTTTTCAAACGATTTTACCAATTGTTGTTCCTGATATTTTTAAATTTTGAATTGTGGAAATTCCTATTCAGTCGTGAATGGTAATATTTTTTTAAAATAAATTGAAAAAATCATATTATCCCCTTGAATTTATTTTTTATTTAGTATAATATATAAAAGTAATAAAAGAGATTTACATAGGAGGATCTATAATGCCACGAAAAACAAAAGAAACAAATGAAACAATAAAAACAGCTAAATCAAGTAATATAGCTGATATACCAGAAAAAGAAACCAAAAAAACGACTGCTAAATCCACAAAATCACTTGCTAAAAAAGCATCTACAAAAAAAGAAACAGTTGCAAGATCAAAAGCAGATACTAAAAAGACTGTAGCAAAGAAAACTTCTGTTACTTCTAAATCAGCAACTGCTAAAAAAGTAGCTTCTAAAGCTAATTCTACGAAAAGTACTGGCAAAAAAGCTACCACTACGAAAAAGAAAACAACTACAAAATCATCCATAAAAAAAGCTGTTACAAAGAAAAAAGTAAATACTGTAAAAAAACAAAAAGTAGATATTGTGGAATATTATGATTTGCCCTATCGTTATAACCAAACCATTGTAAAAGTATTGGCACAAACTCCTAACAATTTATTTATTTATTGGGATATTTCTGATAAAGATAGAGAAAATTATAAAACGCAATATGGAGAAAACTTTTTTGAAACTACAAAACCTGTTTTAATTATTCATAACACGACGATGAATTATAGTTTTGAGATTGATATCAATGATTTTGCAAATAGTTGGTACCTTCATGTAAATGATGCGAAATGTGATTATAAAATTGAATTAGGTAGACGTCCTATTAAAGAAAATCCAAAAATACATACAGATTATATTTATATTACAACTTCTAATGAAATCGAATCACCAAATGATCATATCTTATTTAGCAAAGAACAAAAAACTGTGTATTTTAGAAATGTAAAAACAGGTGTCCAAATTGAAAAACCAATTTCTGCAAATAGTTTCTTTATTCGTAATATGGGAAAAATTTATAATATATATGATATTTATAAAGCAATTTATCAAAACGAGAATATTGAAGAAATTTATGACTTATCAAATCCATCTTCTGGCAATCCATCATCAGGTAGTCTCTCTTCAAAATTCAAATAATCTTGAGGCACTTGTGGTTTCAAAGACAAAAGTGTCTCTTTCATTTTTTAGCTTACAGAAAAAATAAGAAGTTCTCTAAAGATACTTAAGCTCGAAAATGAAAATAAATAAGAGAAAACATATGAGATAAATTTTAGTAACAATAAAAGGAGAATTGAAATGCAAGAGAAAAAAGGATATGTTAGTTTTGTTCTTCATGCACATCTTCCATTTATCCATCATCCAGAAAGTGATGACTATTTAGAAGAATCTTGGCTATATGAAGCAATATCTGAAACATATATACCATTATTAACAAATTTTCAAAAATTAGTAGATGAAGGCGTTAATTTTAGAATTACCATGTCTATGACACCTCCTCTACTTTCTATGTTAGATAATAAATTATTGCAAAGAAAATATATTCGTTATTTAAAGCAAATGATCGAATTATCTGGAAAAGAAATTAAAAGAACAGCTGGTGATGAAAGATTAAATAAATTATCTCATTACTATTATGATAGATATTCTAATGATCTACATTTATTTAAAGATGTATATAAATGCAATCTAATTCAAGCTTTTAAGCATTTTCAAGATATTGGTGTATTGGAAATTATTACTTGTGGGGCAACTCATGGATATTTTCCTATTTTATATGTCAATGAAAAAACCGTAAAAGCACAAATTGCTGTTGGTGTTCAAACATATGAGCGTTATTTTGGAAGAAAACCTCGTGGTATTTGGCTTCCTGAATGTGGTTATGTGCCAGAAGCTGACAAATATTTAAAAGAATTTGGGATTGATTATATCATTACAGAAACACATGGTATTTTATATGCTGACCCTACACCTTTGTATGGTACGTTTGCACCCATTGTTTCTCCAGAAGGTGTTGTTGCCTTTGGTAGAGATATTGAATCTTCAAGACAAGTATGGAGTTCTATTGATGGCTATCCTGGAGATTTTAATTACAGAGAGTTCTACCGTGATATTGGCTATGATGCTGATTATGATTATATTAAACCATATATTGCTCACAATGGTGTTAGAGTACATACAGGTATTAAATATTATAGAATTACAGGAAAAACAGAATTTAAAGATTATTATAATTTACAATGGGCAAAAGATTCCGCAGAAAGACAAGCTGGTCACTTCTTCGACTCTAGAAATGCCCAAATTGAAAATCTTGCTCAATATACAGAAAACCCACCTATCGTTTTATGCCCTTATGATGCAGAATTATATGGTCATTGGTGGTATGAAGGACCTTATTGGTTATATGTTTTATTTAAAAAAATCTATTATGATGATTGTAATTTTGAATTAATTACACCATCTGAATACATTGATAAATATCCAAATATGCAAGTAGCTACCCCTTGTCGTTCTAGCTGGGGTGCTAATGGATATAGCGAAGTGTGGTTAAATCCAAGCAATGATTATGTTCATAGGCATCTTCATGTAGCAGGAGACAGAATGTGTGAACTTGCCCATTTATATCCAAATGCAAAAGGGTTAAAGAAAAAAGCATTAAATCAATGTGCTAGAGAATTGTTATTAGCACAAAGTAGTGATTGGCTATTTATTATCACAAATGGTACAATGGTCGATTATGCTAAAAAGAGAATTAAAGACCATATTGGTCGATTTACAAAATTATATTATCAGATAAAAGAAAATAACATTGATGAAGATTTCTTGAAAGATATCGCTAAAAAAGATTGTGTCTTTCCAGACATTGATTATATGATTTATTACTAATGACTTTGAAGACGGAGCGATGATTTTGGGGACGGAGCAAAAAATCATCATTTAT
>CALWZZ010000068.1 GCA_944386145.1 uncultured Clostridia bacterium
TTCCAGAAATAAAGATAAATCCATCTTTATCAATTTTTGCTAAGTCTCCTGTATGTAGCCATCCATCTTCTGTTATTGCTTCTTTTGTTGCTTCTTCATTATTGTAATATCCAAGCATAACAGATGAACCTTTTACAAGTAGTTCTCCTATTCCTTCTTCATTTGGATCTTCAATTTTTACGTCTAAGCTTGGAAATGCTTTTCCAATAGATCCCAATCGTTGATATTTATCATCTTCTGTCGCAATAACTGGTGAACTTTCTGTTAAGCCATATCCTTGATACAACGTAAATCCTAGCTCATTAAATCCTTTTTCTGTCTCTGGGTCTAGAGCAGCTCCTCCTGCAACAAATATTCTTATATTTCCGCCCAAAGTATCATGAATTTCTTTAAACAATTTTTTTCTAATATCTATTCCAAATTTTAATAAAAATTGACTTATTTTGATTCCTTTTTGTACCGTTTTTAATTTGCCTTTCTTTTCTATCGTTTTCATTACTTTTTTATACATAGCTTCAAATAAAATTGGAACAGAAACCATGACACTTGCTCGATATTCCTTTAAATTATCTGCTATATGTCTAATGCCTTCACAAAACGCGATTGAAGAGCCTCTTGATAATGGATATAAAAATCCAGTTGTACATTCAAATGTGTGATGTAATGGCAAGAAAGATAAAAATCTATCTGTATCATAAATTCTTAAAACAGATGTAATATCCATGATGTTTGCACATATATTTTTATGTGATAGCATAACTGCTTTTGACATAGCTGTTGTTCCTGATGTAAATAACATAATTGCCATTTTCTCAGGATCTATTTTTGCATCCAAAAATTCTCTGTTTCCAGCTTCTAGTAACTCTTTTCCTTGTTTAATTAATTCATGTTCAGAATATACACCATTTTTTTCTTTGTCTAAATCCATTGAAATAAAATATTTAACCTTTGTATTTCTCTCATATTTTATTTTGTCCATAATATCATCATATTTTTTAGAATACACAATAGCTTCTACTTCTGAACGGATAATTAAACTTTCTATTTCATTTTCTGGCAAAGATTTATCTAATGGAACAATCACACCAGTTCCATTAACTACTGCTAGATAGACAATTCCCCATTCATATCTATTTTCTGAGATAACTGCAACTCTTTTATCTTTTAATCCCATATTTACAAATTTGGTACCTAAAGCTTTTACATCATCTCTAAATTCTTTATGGGTAATTTCTCTAAATTTTCCTTCTTCTTCCGTCTTAAATACATAAGCTGGTCTATCCCCATAAAGCTCTCCTGATTTTTCTAACATATCTCTTAAATCTGTGAATTTCATAAATTCATGTATTGGTTCTCTCATTTTCTTCCCCCTTCTTTTTCAGCTAGCCCTTGAATCACTGTATTTTCAAACTCTTTATACAACCTTGTAATATCAATTTCCTGTTCATTTCTCAATTTATATACCAATGTTGAACAAATTAATCCATATATTTCAGAAGCAATCACTTTTGGATTTCCTGCTTTTATCTGTTTTTTATCAATTCCTTCTTTGACAATGTCTTCTATCTTTTTGATATAATCATAAACATGTTTTTTGCACTTCTGATTTCTTGCTTCATTTCCCCAAAATTGGCTTAGTAAAATGGTTATCAAGTCTTCATACTTCATAACAATTTTAATTTGAATTAACACAATGGCTTTTAATTTATCTATATAATTATCATATTTTGCCGTTTTGATATCTATACTATTTTGTAATAGTTTCATACCCTCTTCAATTAAAAAATTAAAAATCTCCTCTTTGCTTGAAAAATGATAATATAATGTACCTTTTGCAACCCCTACTGTTGCGGTAATTTCCTCAATACTAGTAGCATCATATCCTTTTTCAGCAAACAACTTCATTGATGTTTCAAAAATTTTTCTTTTCGTTTTATTCATTTTTAAACATCCTTTCAATAAGTTCTACCAATGGTTATATTATATCTTTAAACCTAAAATATTGCAATACATTTGTACCATCTATTCTAGATTTTTATTATGTATTGTTACAATTCACAGTTTATAGATGCTTATTAATAAGAATGTTGATATATAAATATTTTTTTAAAACTGTGAATTGTAACTATGTATTTATTTATCTAATCAAACATATCATGCAAAAAACAATAATTTCAAGTGCAATTTGTAAAAACAATGCAAAATTCACAGTTTTTATTCCCACATCATTTAATTTATCAAAAGCATGTACTATCTCTTCAATCTCTTCCTTAGAAGAAATTTTTTTCTTCTCCATATATTCTTTGGCTAAAAACCTAGCTTTTATCATTGCGTCATTTTCTAAATAACTTCTTACAAAATAATATACAAATCCACCTATAATTAAAATAGATAAAAATACCATTTTCATTGCTAATACTTGAAATAATGCCAATACAGATATTAGCAAGAAATATACTATATAGATATTAGAATAGAAAAAATTAAATAACAAAATTTTTCTATTTTGAATGGAATGTAAACATTCATGTGCAATGGTTTGAATTCTTGTAAAACTATCCTTGACACCTGCAATGATTATCTTGTTAGAGATTGCTATATATAGAGAATTGGTTGCTTGTTTATCTTCTTCAATTGCTACTGTTTCATTATTTAGTATTTTTAAATATTCTTTACACATGTCGATATTATCTGGATATTTTGAGACCAATTCGTCTAATTTCTTATTTTCAGCAATTGCTTCAATTTGTTTTTTACTACTTCCAAACAATATCCTTAAAATAATTATCACACAAGTCAAACAAATAATTACGATTCCATATTCCATTTTTTATTTCATTCCTTTCTAGATTAGAATTATTTTTCATACTTTTATCAGTATGAAACTTTAAGCTACTTGGCTCAAAGTGAAAATAGATGTTGCTATTTTATTTTCAAAATAAAAAGCTAATACATATAAAACTTTACAAAATCTTATATATATTAGCTCTATTTACGTTGTTAGATGATATATTTTTCTAAAGTTTTATTGCATAACATCTCTTACAGCTTCTCCAATAATTTTATTTACATCTGCCAACACAATATTAAATTTCATTTCTGCGTCAAAATACTTTTTAGCGTCTTCTATTTGAATTAACTCTGCATATAGGGTCTTCATTTTATTAGACTTTTCTTCGTCTTCTTTTCCTGTTTGCATTTGTGTTAATTGTGCATCATATCTTGCCATTTCAAATTCGCCAATTTTCTTTTTCAAATCTGGATTTAAGGCTAATGCTTCTCTTGCCATTTTATAATTCATATATTCTTCTGATTGTTTAATTTCTGTTGCCAAGCGATTGGCTGTATCATATACATTCATTACTATTTCCTCCATTTATTCCTATTCACTTATTGTATTTGTAGCTGTAGTTTCTTCTGTTCCTTCAATCTCTACATCTGCGTCTGTTGGACAGATATGTACAAATGTATTTCCATCATTTACTTCAATTTCATTACCATTCATATCTTGGTAAATTGTTTTTTCATCTCTAGCTTCTTTTATACATTGAATTTTTATTGCTTTTCCATTTGTAATGTAATAACCATCAAAAGTTCCTATATTTTTTAAGCCTTGTCTACCTTTGTTTTCTGAATCTGTTAGTGTGTAATTATCACAGAAGGTAATAATTATATTTTTTGTTGTTACTGGTTCTTCTGTATCCCAGTCCACTTGTTCTTCTCCTCTTGCATATCTTACATAAACTTGATTTTCTGTATCATATTCATATGTTACAGTTTGTAAATCTGAATGTGGTATAGTTATAGTTTCTGCTACTTGCCCATCTTCTAGATTCACCTCATCTGTTACATATTTTAACACACTTGTTTCTGTTGATGTGGTTCTGTAATTTTTACTTTTTGCTGACGCTAACAGTTTTTCTGTACTTGTAACAGCATTATGTGGTGCATATTTATCTTTTACTCTCCAGAATGTTGTTCCATCTTCTGAAATTCCATTAATATCATTTATACTATATTTTTTGATATCACTTTGTGCTTGTGGACTTTGTCCAAAATGTACATATATAGCATCATTTTCCATTGCATAATCTATGAAATAATGTCTTGCACTTCTAACTGGACCGATTTTTTCTAAGTCTGCTCCTTTAAATAGTGCCATTAATCTAGTTTCTCCACCTTCGACGATAATTTCATATACCATATATGCCTGTTGTAATCCTGCTTGTGGCCAAGCTCCATTATGGTTATCAATCATAACAGCAATTGGTCTATCGTTTCCCTTATATATTTGAACTTCTTTTTGTTCTATCGTTGCTACTAATTCATTGTTTTCTTCCCCTGAACCAGATAATGTTTCTTTATTATTTTTATCTTGCATAATTTTATATGCCAGCACACCACCTGCTATAATAATTAAAATAACTAATATGACAATTAAAACTTTTATTCCACCTTTTTGCATATGTGTCTCCTTTCACGTAATTATCTTGATATATTTAATGTACCTAAAATTTTTTCTTCTTTTGCTCTCATCTCTTTTTTATCCTCTTCTTCCATATGGTCATATCCCATCAAATGATAAAATCCATGTACCAACATATAGCTAAGTTCACGTTCAAAACTATGTCCATATTCCTTTGCCTGTTCCTCTACCTTTGGTATAGAAATCACAATGTCGCCTAATACATCTTCATGTTGTAAGCGCTTTCCCTTTATATTTTCTTCTATTTCTTGCCTTTCAAACATAGGAAAAGAAAGCACATCTGTTGGCTTGTCAACATTTCTATATTCTTGGTTTATTTTTTGAATATTTTGAGGATTGGTAAATGTAACCGTTATATATAGTTTCGTATTTTGCAATTGTTCTTCTTCAAAACATTTTGTAAAAACTTTGTCCACAATTTCTTCATACTTTGGTTCTTCTGTAATATCTTCATATATAATTTCGTAATTTTGCATGTTTTAATTCCTTCCTATGGTTACTTTATTTACGCAACTTGTTTTGCCTTTTTCACATACTTTCCTTTTGATATATAAGAATTTTTTAGTTCTCTGATTGCTCCATAATCAATTAGTTTTCTTCTATAATATGTTATTAATTTACTATAATCTGTTTTTTCACCTGGCTCGCTAATTTTTTTCATATCATTTTTGATAAATAGAATTTCTTTTTGTCGAACATATTCTATAAAGTTGGTTTCTTTTAATTTGCAAATTTCTTTATATTGTTTCCAAAAAGCTTTGAATTCTTCTCTTTCTTTTGTATTTTCCCAATATACTTTTGTTGATAATAATTTTACATTATAATCTTCAAACAAGTTAATTAACATACTATATGCTTTTTCTCTCTTTACTGCAATTTTTGTATCTTGCACAAGAATTCTTGCGTCTTTTAATAATTTTTCATAACATTGAATAGCAACAATCAATGGTAAACTATGGGTAAATAACTTTCTACTAATACTTAATAACAAAACATTTTTTTCTATGGTGTCCTTTGCGTCTAATTTTCCAACTGTATATGTTTCGTAGTTCTCATATTCTTTCATAACATCATTGATGTTGTTATCTTTTTTGATTCTTATTTTTAACGATAATATTTTTTGTATATATTCTTCTAGTGTATAAAAGATTTTGGTGTAAATCCATTCTTTTGATGATTCATATC
Organism: uncultured Clostridia bacterium; assembly: GCA_944386145.1. GTDB lineage: Bacteria > Bacillota > Clostridia > TANB77 > CAG-508 > CAG-269. The sequence continues at coordinate 5,672 of CALWZZ010000068.1, forward strand.
CGTTTGTTGTATCTGCAAGTTTGATAGAATAATTTTTTAAAATTGCTTTATATAACGTATCCATTTTAGAAATGTAAAAAGCATTATAACGTACAATTAATTTTTCTTTTTGTGAAACTTGTATACCATCATTATCTAATTCTAACAAATATTTTTGTTTTCTATTTTTATATTCAATATATTCATTTTCTTTTAGACTGGTAATTTCATAATATTTAGATAATGCTTCTTTTTCAAATTCTGAAGCTGTATTGTTTTTGACTTTCTTATAAATTGAATCCATAACATATTTGTCTAAGGCCTCTAAATAAGCTTCATAGGCTGTATTGTATTTTTCTTCTGTTTCTTTCTGATTATAATTTTCATTACTGTTTTGATATGCTTCAAATGCTTTTAAGACTGCATTTCTTTTTATAGAAATGAGCATACCATTTATGCCAATTTTGGTTGGTATTAGCATTTTTGTTAATGTTTTTGTAATTCTATTAAAAAATGTTTTATCTGTTCCTGTAATTCTCAAGCTTTTTTCTTCCATTTATATCATCCCTTCAAAACACAATTTTCTCATTTGTCCCTATCGTCTCTAGCACTTCATATGTAACATAAATATCAATACCATTTTCGTTCTCATATGTATTTATATTTTTGTTAACAATGTTTTCTTTATTTTCAATTTGACTTTCCAATTTCGCCTCTATCTCCTGTATCCCTAAGTTCTTAGCTTCTTCAACAGAATATGTTTTTTGCACTTCTTCATACTCTTGATAGGTCGTTTTTACAATCGAAATTGGTAAATAGAAATTAGAAAATAACCTTATTTTGTTTTCAGTCTCTATTGTATCATAAAATTTAAAATTTGAAACCCCTTTCGGAAAATTTATTTTAAAATTGTTAAATTTTAGTGCATAATGTTCTTCTGTATTTCCCGTAACCTGCTTTTCCGTAGCATTGTATGGAATGGTCTTGTTCATCGTATACCATACTCTTGCCTCAATTTCGCCTTTTGCGTGGACATAGCGTATTCCTGTATATTTTCCTTCCATCCATCCATTAATTAAAACATCGCCAACACTTACGGTATCTCCTACTTTGACATTTGCTGTTCCATCCTGTGCATTAATTTTGGTAATCACACCATTTTTATTAGAAACAATATTACAATACTCATCTTCATCAATAATTTCTGGTTTCTCATCTGCTTTTACCAATCTTACAATTGCATTCGTTCCTTTTAACTCAATCCCCATCCATGCAATATCATCTCTTTCTAACCTTACCTTATTGATAATTTCTTTTGTGTCTATCTTACTTTTTAATTCTCCAATGGTTAGTCCAGCTTCTTGAATATCTCCCATAATGTTTTCAATTGTCGCTCCATTTTCTTCTATAATTTCTATGTTCCATACAAAGTTAGAACTAAAAATAATTGCAAATAAAATTACCACTAAGCACAATGCAAATACTTTTCTCTTCTTATATTTATTAAGAAGAAAAGGTAATCCTCTTTTGGATTTAATTTTGATTTTACATTGCGTTTTTTTAGCAATTCTACAGATTTCTTTGAAATTTTTTATTTCTATATTTAATGTTAAATGAATATCATTATCCTTTTTGATATTCCACATCATATATTGTTTGCTTCTACAAATGTTAATAAATCTTTCTATATAATAACCTTCTACTACTATCCTTAAATAGCCATTGATATAATTCATCAGTCTTTTAATGAACATTTATCTCTCCTTACTTTAATCTGTAATTCTTTCAAACTCAAAACTCTCAATTTTTCCTGTTACACGTATATCATCATTTGTCATCGTTTCTAAATTTAAGTTATATCCATTAATGCAAATCATTCCTTTATAGGTGCTAATTCTGATAAAAAATTCTTCATATTCGACAATGCCTTTATAATTTTCGATAATCATTTCATCAAATCCAATTAAAGAAATTTTGGGAACATCTGAATATACCTCTTCTGGAATTTCTAGTATTTTATTCAATTTACGCATTCGATTTTTTTTCATAGTCACTGCATTCCTTTCATGTGATGATTTTGGGGACGGAGCAAAAAATCATCATTTTATTTAAGAAAAATTTTTGAATAACATATTTTCTAATGATGATTTTTTGCTCCGTCCCCAAAATCATCACTTTTCAAATTCATCAAGAGATTTAAATTCATATCCCATCTCCTTAGCTTCCTTTATAACACTATCTAAAATATTGGTATTGGTTTTAGAATTCCCATGCAATAACATGATTTCCCCATTATGAAGATTATTTAATATTTTTTGTTTGGCTGTTGTTTCGTCTGGTTGTTTATCTTCATTCCAGTCCTCATATGCAAATGACCACATAACTGTCTTATAACCTAATGCGTTTGTAACTGTTATTGACTTTTCACTAAATTCTCCTTTTGGTGGTCTTATATATTTCATTTCATATCCAAATTTTTCATATACACTTTGGTGTAAATCCATTACTTCTTTTTTGATTTCTTCTTCTGTCAAACTTGGCATACTTTTATGATTAACTGTATGATTTCCAGTTATGGCTATGTACCACTTTTTCTCTGCAACCTTTGATATTACTACATTCTTATCTTCAATTTTTTCATTGTTATGTATACTCTTTTGTTCCAAATTTTATACTTTTTTTGCAAAAGTTAATTCTACTTTTATATTTTTGTTTTTATCAAATTCAATTTTTTTGACTAACTTTTTTAATATTTCATTGTCTGGATTTTCCATTTTCAAAAATTCTTTTGCTAATTTTATTATCTTTTTATCTTCTGCATTTTTACTTTTAGATTTCTTTTCTAACTTATTTTCTTTGTTATTAAGTTC
>CALWZZ010000069.1 GCA_944386145.1 uncultured Clostridia bacterium
AGAAGATTTAATTTTGTATGTTCTAATTTTTTCTCACTTTCAGCTTTTCTCACTCTATATTTTACAATTCCTGCTGCCTCTTCAAAAATATGTCTTCTATCCTCTGACTTGTTACTTAAAATCTCATCAATTTTTCCTTGACCAATAATAGAATAACCGTCTTTTCCAATACCTGTGTCCATAAATAGTTCTAATACATCTTTTAATCTGCATGGTACTTTATTGATATAATATCCTGTTTCTCCACTTCTATATATCTTTCTTGTAACCGTAACTTCTGTATATTCAATAGGTAATGTTCCGTCCGTATTATCAAACACCAAAGAAGCTTCTGCAAAGCCTAGTGATTTTCTATTTTGTGTACCTGCAAAGATAATATCTAATGATTTAGAACCTCTTAGAGATTTCATACTTTGCTCACCTAAGACCCATCTAATGGCATCTGATATATTACTTTTTCCAGAACCATTAGGTCCAATAACACTGGTAATTCCTGGCATAAATTCTAACACGGTTTTATCTGCAAATGACTTAAATCCTTGTAATTCCAATCTTTTTAAATACATGTATATCTCCTCTTTTATTAGATTTGTCAAATGGGATGGAGATGATGATTTTGGGGACGGAGCAAAAAATCATCATTGATGAAAATTAATTTATGATATAATTTTAAAAATTATAGAATGATGATTTTTTGCTCCGTCCCCAAAATCATCACTCCATCCCCAAAATCATCACTTACATATTTTTATCAATATTTGGTAACAATTGTTTCTTTCTTGAAACAACCCCTGGTAAAAATGCTCTGTTATTTTCTAATTTTACATCAAATGCTTTTTCTACAGCATCTGTTCTATCTCCTAAAGCTATAATTTCTGAGTTACTGTTTAAGATATCTGTTATTGCTAGTACAAAAAGTTTTAAACCTTTTTTCTCAATTTCGCTATTGATTGCACTTTCTAAATCTTTTTGTCTTTTTAATACTTCTTCAATATCAACCGTATTTACTTGTGCAATCACAAATTTATTTCCATCTTTATCAAGATTTTTAGCATCCAAATTTACTAATTCTGCTTCTGAGAAATCCCCTAAGTCTGTTCCTGCTTTTAACATATCTAATCCATATTCTTCAATATTGATTTCTGCTATTTTTCCTAATTCTTCTAATGCTTTTTTATCATGTTCCGTTGTTGTTGGAGATTTTAATAATAATGTATCTGATATGATAGCGCTTGCCATTAAAATGGCTTCTTCTTTACTAATTTCATGTCCTAATCTTTTATATTCTTCAAACAAAATCGTACATGTACATCCATATGGTTTTGCTGTGTAGTATAAAGGTTCTGATGTTTCAAAATTTGCTATTCTGTGATGGTCTGTTACTGATAAAATTTTTGCATTTTCAATTCCTTCTGCACTTTGATTAAATTCATTATGATCTACTAAACATACTTCTTGTCCTTCTTCTACTTTATCTATCATTTCTGGTGCTTCTAATTTTAAATAATCTAATACATATTGTGTTTCTTTATTTACTTTTCCTAATCTTTTTGCAACTGTGCAATTCCATCCATTTTTCTTGTCTAATCTTTCGCTTACTAAACTTGCACATATTGAATCTGTGTCTGGGTTTTTGTGTCCAAATATAAATACTTCTTTTTCCATTTTTCATTTCTCCTTTATTTCGATTTTTTTCTTCATTTCTCACTTATTATATTTTCATTTACCAAATTTGTCAATTAGGAAAGCATGCAATTATTCACTTATATTTTTCAAAATTTCTTCCAATTCTTGTTTATTAAATTGATACTTTTTATTACAGAAATGACAAACCAATTCTGCCTTTCCCTCTTTTTCTATCATATCTTGTAATTCTTCTTTGCCAATTGTCATTAAAGCATCTTGCATATGCTCTTTTGAACAATCACATTTGAATTCTGGCACGATATCATCTTCTATAATTTCAACATTTTCGTCTCCTGTTATTTTTTTTGCAATTTCTTCTAAAGATAAATTTTGGTCTAGCATTTTTGACATTGCTCCAGCCTTAAAGATAGATTGCTCTACTGTTGATATATCCGCTTCTGTTGCATCTGGCATTGGATTAATTAAATATCCTCCACTTGCCCTTACACCATTTTTATCTACCAAAACACCTAATGCTACTGCTGAATCCCTTTGCTCTGAATTCATAAAATAATTTGCAAAATCCTCTGCTATTTCTCCTGATACTAATGGAGATATACCAATATATGGGTCTTTTAATCCAATATCTTTTACAACATTAATAAATCCTTCATGTCCAACAGCCCCACCTACATCTAATTTTCCATCTTCGTTTAATGGCATTTCCACTACTGGATTTGTTGCATAACCTTTTACAATTGGCTTATTATTTGCAGTTGCAATCATGACACCGATTGGTCCATTTCCTTTTAATTGCACTGTTAACTTGTCCTTACTTCCTTTCATTTCTGTTGCCATAATAGCCGTTATTGTTAATAGTCTACCAAATGCTGCAGTTACGACTGGGCTCATATCATGTATTTTTCTTGCCTCTTCTACCATTTCTGTTGTATTAGCACATATAACAGATATTCTTCCTTCGTGTGCTAAAAATTTTATTATTTTATCTTTCATTTTACTATTCCTTTCTAACAATTTATTAATGTTTCCCATTGATTTAATATTTCTTCACTATCGTATTTAAAATCTTTTAAGTTATCTTTTAGTATTTGTTTCTTGCTTAAAATTTCCTGTATTCTATTCTTATACGAAATTGTGTCTTCTCTGCTCAATATAAAACCATTTTCTCCATCTGTCACTTCTTCAAATGCTGATTCAAAATCTGTAACAATATTAGGAATACCTAATATTTTAGATTCTAACAATGATAAACTCATATTTTCTCTATCACTTAGCAACACATTATAATCACATATTCTTAAATACTTATAAGGATTTTCCTGGTATCCTAAAAATATAACATGTGTATCTTCTTTAAACATACTTTTAATTTGCATAACTTGTTCTTCTGTATTTGCTGTTCCTGCAATTAAGAGTTTATAATCTATATGTTGTTGTTTCAAATATTTTAGTAATTCTTTTACTCTTCCAAATCCCTTTTCTTTTACTAATCTTGCAATTACAATCATTGTTAAATCTTTTGCTTTAGATATCTCTACACTTTCTTGAGATTTTGCTTTTATTTCCGCTGTATCTAAAATATTTTTTATAGTTATTACTTTATTTTCTTTTCCTTTCAAATATTCTATTTCTAGTAATTCTTTTCTTATACTATTGCAAACTGTAATAATTTTATCCACCAATTTTTCTTTACAGACTTTTTCTAAAAATTTTTCCTGATTTTCTCCAAAACAATGAAACCAAAAATAAGCTTTCTTATATTTTATATTTTTTATATCATTTTCAGCTGTTTTTAATACATAATTGCAATAAATTAAAATGTCTACGTGAATTTCTTTATCTATGTCTACATATTCACAATAATCTCCTATCCTTTTTTCTAGTATTTTAAATGCATTTTTATCCGTATATGTAACATAAATTTTATATTTATTTTTATCTAGATGTGAAATCAAATTATACAATGCAATTTCTATTCCACCTCTATAAATACCGTTTGTATAAAACAATATTGTTTTCATCTTTACTATCCTTTCTATTTTCCTTATATATCATAATTTACTTGACATGTCAATTTTTCTTTGATATGTTTTAATTAGGTGATAATTATGAAACTATATTTTGTTAGACATGGTCAAACTGATTGGAATATCCAAAATCGTTTACAAGGTTCTTCTGATATTCCTTTAAATTCTACTGGAATTGAACAAGCACATATTTTAGCAGACAAATTACGCTCTACACATTTTGATTATATCATTTCTTCTCCGCTTAATAGAGCCATTCATACTGCTAATATTATTAATCAAGATAGACATATTCCTTTAACTACAAATGACGCTTTATTAGAAAGAAGTTTTGGATGTCTTGAAGGTATAAAAGGAAACGAATATAATAAGAATCTATTCTGGGATTATTCAAAAGATTATCATTATAAAGATGTAGAACCTATTCAAGATTTTTTTAAAAGAATTCATACTTATTTAGATACTTTAATAAAAACATATCCAGAAAAAACACTTTTGTTAGTTTCTCATAATGGTGTACATATTGCTACAAATTGTTACTTTAACGGTTTTCCTAAAGATGGAAAACTTTTAAACATTTCATTAGATAACTGCTCTTTTATGGAATATGATTCCTCTAATATTCTTTCAAAAGAAAGAGAAGATTTTGAGAGATAATCATCTCTATTTTCTCTTTTAACTACAGGACAAATCTCGCTTCGCGAGAACTTTTCTCTACTTTTCTAACTTAACTATATATATTTAAGTTCTCGAAGAAGCGTAAAGATTTGTCGACGCGAAAAATTGCTATGCAATTTTTCTGTGCAATGTTGTTTTTTATTGAATAGGAAAAATCACTTTTTCCTATTCAATAAAAATAGCAAACATTTCTTGATGTGTTTGCTATTTTTTAAACATCTATATTTGCCCTTTTCAATATGGCTCTCATTACCTCAGTAGACATTTTTTCTAATGCTTTCCAACTTTTGCATACATTTTTTATCTTACCTATTTTAACCTCTTCTATTTTTACATTTAATTTTACCATATCTAGTAATAGTCCTATGTCTACCCCGTAATCTTTTTCTAATTCTATTTTTTGAAATACTGATTTTTTTCCTGCCACCATTCCACTTAAAGGTTGGGTATATTTTTGTAAATCTGGAAACAATAATTTTAATAGAGGCTTTGCTACTAATTCTGTTACTCTTCCGCCTTCTCTGTCAAAAGTAGCTTTTACAAAATCTACATTTCTTTCTAATATTGGTTCTGTTAATTTATAAATAACATCATCTGAATAATCTGAAATGTCTCCATCTAAAAATACGATACATTCATTCTGTGCTTGTTCAATCCCTGCTTCCATAGCATATCCTTTTCCTTGTTTGTCACAAAAAATAACTTTTGCACCTTCTTTTTTAGCAATCTCTTCTGTTCTATCTGTACTTAAATTGTTAACCACTATAATTTCAGTAACATTCTTATTTTCTTTACATATATCAATGACTGTTTTTATATTTTCTTCTTCGTTATATGCTGGTATAATTGCACTTATCATATTTTTTCCCCCTCTAATTTTTTATTTTTATAGTAATTTTCATCTCCTTTCAGTGTACATAATCAATGTACTTTTTCTTTTTTTTCGTTCTGCTTTTCTGTATGCACGTAAATTATATCATTTTGACAAATTAAAGTCAATCTATTCTAATTTTCTTTTTATAACTTAAAATATCTATCATTTTCTTTTTATTCTTTAAAAAATCGTTTATCATTAACAGTTTATTTATCTTTTTGTAATTTACATAATTTAAAAAGCCATAACAAACATTATGACTTTTTACAAACTACAATATCTTTATTTATTATAACTTTTTACTGATGTATCTCAAACATATCTTTACCTTCTCCGCAAACTGGGCAAACCCAATCATCTGGTAAATCCTCAAATGGTGTTCCTGGTGGTATTCCTGCTTTTTCATTGCCAAATTTTGGATTATAGATATATTTACATTCTATACATTCATATCTTTGGTTGTCCGAATTTTCTGTTTTGAAATTTCTATAGCCTAGACTAATTGCTACAATTACCATTAATAAGAAAGATAATGCCTTCCAGATACCACTTTCTAGCATGATAACAGCAAATATTCCAAAGGTTGCACTAATTCCATATAGTATTAAAACTGCTTGTTTTTGGCTAAATCCTTTTGCTACAATTCTATGATGTAAATGCCCTTTATCTGCTTTGAATATCGCTTTTATAGATTTTCCTTTGATTAATCTTCTAATAATTGCCCAAAACGTATCAAATAATGGTAAGCCTAAAACGATTAGTGGCAATACAATAACTGCTGCTGTATATGTTTTTGCCACCCCTAATATAGATATAATGGACAAAGAATATCCTAAAAAGTTTGATCCTGTATCTCCTATAAATGTTTTTGCTGGTGCAAAATTGAATGGTAAAAATCCAACTAATGCTCCTGCCAATGCTGTAATTAATAAGATTGCTACCATTGGCGAATCATTTAATACAAAAATAATTAATAGTGAAATAGCAGATATAACAGAAATTCCTGAAGATAATCCGTCTAATCCATCTATTAAGTTAATGGCATTTGTTACCCCTACAATCCAAATTACAGTTATGATACTTGAAAATATTTCTTGCATTTCAATGGTATCTAAAAATGGCAATGAAATATCTTCTATTCTTACACCAAATGCAACCGCTACAATCGCAGCTACTAATTGTCCTGTCAGTTTTTGGATTGGTTTTATGGTTTTTATATCATCAATAACACAAGTAATAGAAATTACAATAATTCCTAAAAACATACCTAACAGTTTCTTTCCATACTGTTCTATTCCGAAATAGATTTATCGAATTTTCTATACTCATAACGATTAATAAGTATATTACAGAAACTAAGAAACCTAGTATGACTGCTGGACCTCCAAATTTGGGCATTGCTTTTTTATGCATTCTTCTTTGGTCTTTTGGAATATCCACAGCTCCCACTTTATGTGCTATTTTTATGGTATACGGTGTTGCCATAAATGTCACGATAAATGCAAGCAAAAATGCAATTGCAATATCTCCCCACATAATCATTCCTCCATATTATTTCATATTCTCATTTTCTATTTCTTCGATTATTTTAATTCTTTCTAAATGTCTTCCACCTTCGAATTCTGTTGCTAGCCACATTCTTAAAATGCAGATAGCCTCATTAACACTTATATAATCTGCTCCTAATGCTAAGACATTACTATCATTATGCATTCTAGAAAATTTAGCTTCTTCTTCATTATAGCAAGGTGTACTTCTGATTCCTTTAAATTTGTTAGCTACAATACTCATTCCTAAACCAGAACGGCAAATTAAGATACCTTTTTCTGCTTTTCCTTTTTGAACAGAAAGTGCTACTTCTTTTGCGATGTTTGGATAATCTACTCTTTCTTCATTCATACAACCACAATCTATATATGGAATTTCCTTTTCGTCCAAATATCTTTTGATTTCTTCTTTTAATTTATATCCTCCATGGTCGCTTCCAATTGCTATCATTTCTAATTCCCCCTATTTCTAAATGAAATACTATCTTTCTAATTTCATTTATATATTTTCTTCCTGTTTAAAATTTTGTCATGCTATATAAAAATATATCATAAGTTTTTTTAGAATACAATAAGAAATTAGAAAATTTACTTGCATTTCACAAAAAAATGTGTTAGAATATCAAATGTTATAATGAATAATTGACTAAGAGGAGGTGCTTATAGATGCCAAATATTAAATCAGCTAAAAAGAGAGTTAAAGTAATTGAGAAAAAAACTTTAAGAAATAATATGATAAAATCAGGATATAAAACAGCTGTTAGAAAATTTGAAGAAGCTATTGAAGCTGGAAATTTAGAAGAAGCTAAAGTTCTATTTTCTGAAGCAACTAAAAAAATAGATCAAGCTTGTGCAAAAGGTGTTATTGTAAAAAACACAGCAGCTAGAAAAAAATCTAATTTATCAAAAAAATTAAATGCAGCTATGGCTTAACAAAATAAAGATTATGCATAGTTTTTATTAAAAGCAACTTTTTATGTTATAAAAGTTGTTTTTTTGTTACGGTTCACTCTGAACTGTAACTTTTTGTTTTGGTTGAAACTTCCATTGTTTTTCATTTTGCTTTATGTTACCATTGATATAGTAGTTTAGAAATAGAGGTGTTTAATTTATGATTAAAGCATTTTTACAGAATTATAGACATTTTGATAAAAAGATATTACATATTTTAAAAATTGGTCTTTGGACTTCTTTTATTATCTGTATTATTTCTGCTATCATTCTTCTTACATATATGCTACTTTATACATATCCATCAGTGTTTTATACAGGTATTTATGGTATGATTATCGGTTTAAATTTTGCTATGAGTTTTATTATTTCTGCTACAATTATTAATGATGTGAAAAAAGAAAGTTTTTAATTGATTAGAGGATATACAAATTCAAAATTATTTAACTTGTATATCCTCTATTTTATTCTCTCTATCTATTGACTTTCCTGTATTTTATTGCTATTATATCTTTAGTTTTGGTATCCTTAAGTACTTGACTTAAGGAAATTTTTTATATAAAAAATGTTTTTTCTCTATTCCTTGTATCTATAAT
>CALWZZ010000070.1 GCA_944386145.1 uncultured Clostridia bacterium
TTATTTATTCATATTTTCTAAATAATTTGCATATCCCATTTCTTGAAGTTTTTCATCTTTTTTAGAAACAGCATCTTTTAAAGAATTTTTATAAGCTGCTAATTTTTCTCTTACATTTTCATCACCAACAGCTAAGATAGAAGTTGCAAGAATACCAGCATTTTTAGCACCATTGATAGCAACTGTTGCAACTGGAATTCCTGAAGGCATCTGAACGATTGAATATAAAGAGTCAACGCCTCCTAATGTTTTTGTATGAATTGGAATACCGATTACTGGAACAGTTGGTAACATAGCAGCAAATACACCTGGCAAATGTGCAGCACCTCCAGCACCAGCAATGACAACTTTTACACCATTTTCCTTTAAGCTATTTGCATATTCCATAGCTTTTTCAGGTGTTCTGTGAACAGAAAGAATTTTCATTTCATAAGAAATGCCCATATCCTCTAAAAATTTAGCGGCATCTTTCATAATAGATAAATCAGAGTCACTTCCCATAATAATGGCAACATCAAATTTTTTCATTTTTTCCTCCTTTAAATTTCATTTATTTTTAAGATTTTCTCCTACTACCAAGTTGGCTAATGACAGTTCTGGAAGCCTTATTAGCAGTTGAAAATATCTTATTAACAAAATCTGAATTTATGGTATCTGTATAGGCATACCCTTGAATAACAGAAGCAAAAAAAGCGTCTCCTGCACCTGAAGAATCAACAACTTTTGCAATGACTTCAGGTTCTTTATCAATGGCTTTTAGTTCATTGTCTTCTTTAAAGATAAAGGTAGCACCTTTTTTTCCTTTTGTAACGACTAACAAATCTAAATCAAGTAAATTAAAGAAATCAAATTCATTTTGTATTTGTAAACGCTCAAATAGTAAAGGTTTTACAGTTTCATTTAATTGAATTAAATTTGCTGTTTTAAAAAACATAGTTAAATATTGTTTTGTAAAATGTTCAATAAAACGAATATGTCCAATATCTAAACAAACTTTTTTGTTCTTAAGATTTGAGATAAAATCAAAATTAATGGTTTCAAATTTATCTAAAAGAACATAAATATCATTTTTTAAGATATCTTCTGGCAATTCTATTGGAAGATTATCTCTAAAAAATAAAGTGCGTTTATTGGTTATAGGTGAATACCAACTATGAATAATGCTATTATCACCTAATTCACTTTGATTTGGAATAATAATATTCATAATAGAAGTTGAAATATCATCACGACGAACAAGACTTGTATTAACATTGCCAGCTTCTAAAGAAGAAAGGGCAATATCACCTTCTTTATCTTTACCACAAGTACCAACGGCATAACAGGTTTCGCTTAAATAAGACAAGTTGTATAATGTGTTCCAGTTACTACCACCGCCATCTTGTTTGATTAATTCTAAATCTCCATTATAGATATTATCTAAGATGATATCTCCATGAGATATAAATAGTTTAGGCATAATCGATTCCTCCCAAGGCAAATTATATTATAAAAACGCAAAATATACAAGTATTTCTGGAATAAAACAATAAATTGCAACCAAATTCAACATAATTTTACAGTTCAGTGTACAATTCCTCAAGGATATATATATTATATTTTTCGCTATCCCAACACTTTACATACTCTAACTAAATCAGCTCCCATGGGACTATCGCTGATTTAATAAGAGTATATATCGTGTCGGTCCCCCCGAAACCCGCTTAAAATATAATATATATATCCTTGAGGAATTGTACACTGAACTATAACACATATAATTTTGTCAAAAAATGCATAAAACTTGTAATTATGTACAAATTTCAATAATTATGGTATAATTCTGATAGTGTTAATTTATATAATGTAAGAAAGGATTGAAATAATCAATGAAAATAAAAAATACAATTAGAAAAACGACAGGACGTTTATTCGACAAAACGCGAGCATTTAAAAGAACAATTGATTTAAAGAGATTGGAAAAATATGCTAATGAAATTGATATGGTTTTAACATTATATAACAAGAAGAGCTGTAACGAAACAATGATGGTAAAAGGGCTTAGAAAATTTTCTGGCGAAACAACTGTTAGAAAAACACATCAAGAAGATGTAGAAAAAATTACTAAGGAAATTGCCAAAAAATTAGGATTAAATGAACAAATTGTAGGGATTATGGCAAAACAGCATGATATAGGTCATACTTTTTTAGGACATAGTGGAGAATGGTGGATATCTAATATTCAAGAAGATGATGGATTAGGAAATGTATGCCATAATACTGTGGGAGCAAGAGAATTGGTATTTACAGACCATGTGCATGAGCAAATTATAGAGAAAATAAAAGTACATAATCCACAAGTGAGCCAAAAAAAATTAGACAAAATAAAAAGTTCTTTGTGGTTAATTATAGATGGTATTAATACACATAATGGTGAAAAACCAGAAAAAGAATATGTGGCTGATACAAGAAAAACAGAAAGAGATTTTGAACTAGAAATGTTAAAATGTTATGGTATTAAAGGGTATGACAGAAAAATTGAACCAGCAACATCAGAAGCTTGTTTAATGAGACTAGCAGACCAGATTTCTTATATTCCATTAGACATGGTAGATGGATTGCGAGAAGGGCTAATCAGAGATGAAGAAGGAAAGATTGTAGATACACTAGATGAAGATTATATTCAAGTATTGACAGCTTTAGGAATTGACAGAGCTGAAATTGATTTGGCAAATAAAGAAAAATCATATTCTAAAATAGCAGAAAAATTAAAAGAAATCTTTATCAATGATGTAATTGCAAATAGTACAAAAGGAAAAATCACTATGTCTCCAGAGACAATGACATTAATGAATCAATTAAGAAATTTGAACAATCAAAAAGCAGTAAACAATGTTGTGTTAGCAGAAGACCAAGCAACATATCCAATAGCCATTCGTAAATTAAGAGATAAATATGCAAAGATATTCATGGATGAAAACTTAGATGAAATTATCAGAGGCGAAAATCCAACAACTGCGGAAAATCCAGCAACAGTACAATATAGTGAAAATGATGAAAGATTTATAAGATATATTTTAAAATCAGATGAAAAAGATTTGGACTTTACAGAAGCAGGTATCAAAATGGCATTAAAAGAATCTATTGCAGAAGAAATGGACATTGCAAGAGAACATGCAAAAAATCAAAAAAGATATCAAGACAAAGAAGAGTTAGGATTAGATTATACAAGTAAAAATGCAAGAATAAAATTATATATATCTGATTATGAGCATAGATGGAAAGAAGGAAGAATGATAGGATATAATGAAGAAAAAAGAGAAAAAGATATTGAAAAAGTGTATCATTCAGTGATTTCTGGAAATATATCAAAGTCCTTTCAGCAATATTATAAAGATATGAGAACAAGAATAGCAGATGTTATGGCAGGTAAATATATTGCATCTTTAAATGATTCAGAATTTTTACAATTGTTGCAAGATGAAAAATTGATATCCCCAGAACAAGTTCAATCTTTAACAAGAAAATATAGAGATATTGAACATTTATTAGATGAAGCATATATCCAAAGTAATTGGAAAACGATTGCAAGTATACAAGAAAAGACCACAGAAGAGGAAAAAGAAGGAATAGAGGGAGAGGTAAAATAATAAATATTTATGAATATTTTAGTAACCATTAATAAGAAATATGTAAAACAAGTAAATATATTATTAAATTCTATTCAGTATTCTAATGCAAAAGAGCATTTTGATATATATGTGTTACATAGAGATTTAGAAGAATCTGATTTAAAAGTCATCTATAATAATTTGGATTTAAAACAATTTCATATACATTTTATCAATATAGAAGAAAAGGAAATCAATCAGTTTCCTGTATATGAAAAACGATATCCAGCCGAAATTTATTTTAGAATTTTTGCTAGTAAATACTTGCCACAAGACTTAGAAAGAATATTATATTTAGATGCAGATACCATTGTCATTAATCCTTTAAAAGAATTATATGAGACAAAATTTGATGGCAAATATTATGTTGCTGCTACACATGTAAAAAAAGCATTACATAAGTTAAACGAGATTCGATTAAACATAAAAGAGGATGAACCATATATTAATACAGGTGTTCTTTTGATGAATTTAAACGATTTAAGAACAATCAATATAGAAAAAGAAGTAGCAGAGTTTATGGAAAACAATGATAAGAAACTATTGTTACCAGACCAAGACATTATTGTATCAATGTATGGAGATAAAATCAAATTAGTGGATAGCTTAAAGTATAATTTGGGAGAAAGAACACTAAATGCATATAATATCAATCATCCACAAAATCCAATTGGGTTAAAATGGATTTGCAGAAATACGGTTGTTATACACTATTTTGGTAGAAATAAGCCTTGGAACAAACAATATATTGGAAGATTAGAATGTTTCTATCACAAGATAGAAACATTGATACGAAAAAATGCAAAAGAAAAGGTATTGATACTATCTTGTGGAACAGGAGGGGGTCATAACTCGGCAGCAAAAGCAATACAAGAAAATTTACTTGATAAGGGAATAGAAACCGATTTTATTGAATACTTAGATATTGTAAACCCACGTGTTAGAAATCGAGTAAATAAGTTATATATCCATTCAACAAAAGAAAATGGAAAAGTATTTAAAGTGGTATATAAATTAGGAGAAATTTATCAGAAAACTAACTTGAAATCGCCAGTATATGCACTAAATTTTTTGAACAAAAAAAGGCTATATAAATATATTTTAGATAATAATTATCAATATATTATCACAACACATTTATTTGCTGCACAATCCTTAACAGCCATCAAAAAAGAGCATAAGATAAAATTTATGGCAGTTGCAACAGATTATGTATGTATTCCATTTTGGGAAGAAACAAATCCTGATTATTTTGTTATACCAAGTGCAGCGTTAAAAGCAGATTTTATAAATAAAGGAATACCAGAAGAAAAGTTACTACCTTTTGGAATTCCAACAGCAAAAGCATATCGAGAAAATTATGATAAGGAAAACTATAAACAAAAATTACAATTCCGTGTTAATGAAAAATATGTTTTAATTTTAACAGGTAGCATGGGATTTGGAAACATATCAGACATGATAAAAAGACTACAAGAAAAAATAAAAGATGTCAATTTCATTGTCTCTTGTGGACATAATGAAGAAGTATTTAACACATTAAAAAAAGAATATAAAAATTCAAAAAATATCATTATATTGCCATTTACAGATAAAATCAGTGATTATATGAAAGCTAGTGACATAATTCTTAGCAAGCCAGGGGGACTAACCACAACAGAAATTGCAACTTTGCGAAAACCATTTATTCATACAATGCCAATTCCAGGATGTGAAAATTATAATGCGGATTTCTTTAGCAAAAGAAAGATGGCAATAAAATGTGATACAATAGAAGAGGTAGCAGAAAATACAAAAAAATTATTGAAATATGAAACATTACAAAATCAAATGGTAGAAAATCAGGAGAAATATATTAGAAAAGATACTTGTGATAAAATAGCAGATGTTGTTATAAAAGAAATGCAGAAAAAATAATAGATATAGAAAAATGTAGAATTTCTAAGATGAATATCTAAAGACAAATCTCGTTTTGCAATAAGAACTTGATTTTATAATTTTTATTTTACTATAAATATTTAAATTCTTAAAAAGCGTAGAGATTTGTTGCTGTAAAAAGGGATGGATGAAAATGAAGGGTGTTACAGAAGAAGCAAAAATTTTAGAACAAAATGAAAACATAGATATTATGAACCTATGGGAACAAGAAACAAACATAGATAATGTATGGAATGAAGACGAAAATGCCAATATTATTGACTTATGGACCCCATGTGAAATTCATATTGATGAAAACTATGAATATATGCCAAAAGAAAATACGTTCTTCTCTATATGTTCAGACCTTCTTTATTATGGTATAGCTTATCCAATATTAAAAATTTTAACTAAAATGATTTATGACTTAAAAATAGAAGGACAAGAAAATATAGAAAATATAGCAGGTGGTGCAATTAGTGTATCAAATCATGTCCTATTCTTAGATTGTGCCATGATAGGTTTAGCATTTAAAGATAAAAACATATATTATACAACACAAGAGGAAAGTTTTAAAATTCCATTTGTTCGTAAATTAATAAAATTATTAAGAGCTATTCCAATACCAAAAAGTATAGAAAACAAAAAGCATTTTTTAAAAGCAATTGATGATGCATTAAAAGAAAACAAAATAATACATGTTTATCCAGAAGCTGCTTTATGGCCATATTGCAAAAAAATACGAAACTTCAAGAACGGAGCATTTGACATGGCAGTTAGAAATCAAGTTCCAATTATCCCTTGTGTGTTTACATTTAGAGAGCCAACTGGAATGCGAAAATTATTTAAAAGAAAACCAGATGTAACGTTAAAAATATTAGAACCAATTAGACCAGATAGTGATAAATCGATTAGACAACAGGTAGAAGAATTGAAAGAAAAAACATTTGCCAATATGAAAAAAGCAATAGATTAAGTTTATGAGAGGTGAAAATGGAAATACCAGTAAAAAAGAATGAAGAATATATTGTAGATATCATTGATAATGGATTTGAAGGAGAAGGTATCGCCAAAATTAATAATTTTACCATATTTATTCCTAACAGTATCAAGGGAGAAAAGGTCAAAATATTAATTGTAAAGGTGTTATCTTCTCATGCCTTTGGAAAAGTAATCGAAATCATACAAAAATCAGAAAATCGAATAGAAAGTGATTGCAAAACATATAAAAGATGTGGTGGATGTAGCTTAAGACACATTCAATATGCTGAAACATTAAATATGAAAAGAAATGCAGTTCAAAGTTTAGTAAACAAAACATTACAAACAAAAATCAAAGTAGAAGAAACCCTAGGAATGGAAAATCCATATCATTATAGAAATAAAGCACAATATCCAGTAGGCATAGATAAAGAAGGAAAACCAGTGATTGGCGTTTTTGCCAATAGAACACATGAAATTATCCCAATAGAAAAATGTTTAATTCAAGACGAGCAAACAGAAGAAATTGCAAAATATATTGTAAACTATATTGCAGAAAACGATATATCTATCTATAATGAAAACACAAGAAAAGGATTAGTAAGACATATCGTAACCAAAATTGGCAAAAAGACAAATGAAATTATGGTAGTTGTTGTTATCAATGGGGGTGAAATTCCAAGTGAGAAAGAATTTGTAGAAGCACTAGTTGGTAAGTTTCCTAAGATAAAGACAATTGTCAAAAATATAAATGAGAAAAATACAAATGTCATATTAGGTGAAAAAAACGTTACGATGTATGGTAAAGGATACATAGAAGACAAATTAGGAGAATTAACATTTAAAATTTCACCATTATCTTTTTATCAAGTAAATCCGATTCAAGCAGAAAAGCTATATACAATAGGTGTAGAATCAGCAAATGTCACGAAGGAAGATACTGTTTTTGATTTATATTGCGGAATAGGAACCATTTCTTTATTTATGGCAAAATATGCTAAAAAAGTATATGGAATTGAAATTGTCAAACAAGCAGTAGAAGACGCTGCCCAAAATGCCAAAATGAATGGTATAGAAAATGCAGAATTTATTGCAGGAGACGTAGAAGAGGTTTTAGATGATTTAATTAATAACAAAAAGATAATTCCAGATATTGTGATGGTAGACCCTCCAAGAAGAGGTCTTGATAAGACGAGTATTCAAAATATATTGAAAATAAAACCTAAAAAGCTTGTGTATATTAGCTGTAATCCAGCAACCCTAGTGAGAGATTTAAAAGAGTTAGAGGAAAGCTATGAGATAAATAATATAAAGCCAGTCGATATGTTTCCGTTTACAAGTTCTGTGGAATGTGTGGCGGTACTAGAGTTAAAGAATTGCCAGCCATTGCTGAATTTACTAGCTTTCAAGATACGATAATGTTTCATAAAAGAGGTAGATTTGGACTAGAAAAAGTACAAAATAATGAAATTTATGTTAAGGTTGTTTTAGATATGGAATGTGGAAATATATAAAATGAATTTTAAAAAGTAATATAATAGTTGATGTGAGTGAATTGCAGAGACTATATATCTATGCTCAACACACTATATTATATGGTTGTATGTTGATGAACATATGAATTAAAAAAATAAAATTTAAAAGTTAAAGAGAATCCTAAGTAAAGTGCCTTG
>CALWZZ010000071.1 GCA_944386145.1 uncultured Clostridia bacterium
ATTATTGTTGTAGCAAGTAATCCAGTTGATTTAATGACTTATGTTGTTGCAAAAGTATCTGGATTACCAAAAAATCAGGTTATTGGTTCAGGAACTGTTTTAGATACAGCAAGATTAAGATATATTGTTGGACAATATTTAAAAATATCAAGTAAAAATATACATGCCTACATTATGGGAGAACATGGAGATTCTTCATTTGTACCATGGGAACATTGCTATGTTGGTTGCAAGAAAATTATAGATGTTATGAAAGACAACCACCATCCATTGGAAAAATTGAATAAAATTCATGAAGAGGTTGTAAATTCTGCGTATGAAATTATTGAAAAGAAAAAAGCAACATATTATGGCATTGGAATGGCATTAAATAGATTAGTAAGAGCAATTTTAAATGATGAGAATTCAATATTAACAGTATCTACTTATCTAGATAATCAATATGGACAAGATGATATATATATTGGTGTTCCAGCAGTTATTAATAAAAATGGTGTAAGAGAATTGCTAAATTTGGAATTAAATGAACAAGACCAAGCAAAATTAGATAATAGTTGTAAAGTAATAAAAGATATGAGAAAACAATCAATAAATAAAATTATTAATGAAAAATAACCGTAACCTGGTTGCAATTTAGAAAAATATATGTTAAAATAGCAAAGTAATTTATTTAAGAAAAGACAATAGAACAGTTGGAAAGAATGTAATTATCATTCAACAAGACTAGTGCATAGAGAAAGGAATGAGATAAAGCATGGAAATTATAAAATGGATATTGATTGTTATTTACTTTATTGTAGCATTAGCATTAATCATATTAGCATTATTACAATCAA
This sequence comes from uncultured Clostridia bacterium, assembly GCA_944386145.1. GTDB lineage: Bacteria > Bacillota > Clostridia > TANB77 > CAG-508 > CAG-269. The sequence continues at coordinate 837 of CALWZZ010000071.1, forward strand.
AAGAAGATTCAGGGTTATCTTCAACCATTACAGGTTCATCAACTAACAATTTCTTTGAAAAAAATAAAGGAAGAACAAAAGAAGGAAAACAAAAAAGATGGACAGTTATATTGGCAATTGTATTTGCAATATTAACAATTGTATTAGGAATTATATATATGGCATAAAAAAGAAAAGGGATTTTTGAGGTAGACTCATTTTTCCCTTTTTTTGAGATTTAAGATTGTCAAAGGTGATGATTTTGGGGACGGAGCGATGACTTTGGGGACGGAGCAAAAAATCATCATTTATTCTATAAAAAGTTTTATAAAAATCTTTATAGAAACGATGATTTTTTGCTCCGTCCCCAAAGTCATCGCTCCGTCCCCAAAATCATCACCTTTGGCAATCTTAAAAGAAAGGAAAATAAATGGAAGAACAGGAACAGAAAGTTTTAAATTTAATTAAAGATAAGGATTATGCACCAATGAAGGCAAAGGAAATTGCCATGATTATGCATGTACCTAAAAGTGAATATAATGAACTTTTGCGAATACTAGGAAAATTAGAAATGGAATTAAAAATCCAGAAGAACAGAAAAAATCAATATAGGCCAGTTGACGCCGTATATTATGACGGTATTTATAGGAAAAATCAAAAAGGTTTTGGTTTTGTAAAAATAGAAGACCAAGAAGATGAAATCTATATTGCAAAAGAAAATTCGAAAAATGCATTAAATGGAGATAGAGTTTTAGTTGAAATTATTGAAGAAAAAAATAAATTAAAAAAAGCAGAAGGAAAAGTTGTAAAAATCTTAAAACATGAAAAAGATACGATTGTTGGAAGATTTGAAAATAATAAAAGTTTTGGATTTGTGGTTCCAGATGATAAAAATTTTGGAACAGATATCTTTATTTCTAAAAAGAATTTCGGAAAAGCAAGAAATAATCATAAGGTATTAGTAAAAATCATTAAATATCCTGAAAAAGGAAAAAAGGCAGAAGGAAAAATCATAGAAGTATTAGGAAATGTTAATGAAGCAGGCGTAGATATGTTGTCTTTAATAAAAGAACACAATTTACCATCAACATTTCCAGAGCCAGTTGTGGAAGAAGCTAAAAAGTGTGGAAACAAAATTGATGAAAGAGATATTATAGGAAGAAGAGATTTAAGAGGCGATATCATATTTACAATTGATGGTGAAGATGCAAAAGATTTAGATGATGCTGTAAAGGTAACCAAATTAGAAAATGGAAATTATAAACTAGATGTACACATTGCAGATGTTAGCTACTATGTAAAACCAAATAGTTTGTTAGACCAAGAGGCCCTACTTCGAGGTACAAGTATTTACATGTTGGGAAGAGTTATTCCAATGCTTCCAAGAGAATTATCAAATGGGATTTGTAGTTTAAATGCAGGAGAAGATAGGTTTACACTATCTTGTAGTATGGAAATAAATCCAAAAGGAGAGGTCATTTCTTCAGATGTCTATAAAGCAGTTATCAATGTAACAGAAAGAATGACATATACAAATGTGCAGAAAATATTAGACTATGTAAATACAAGTAGGCAAGAACCATCAAGCAATACAGATGAGGAAATAATAAACAGATATAGACCATACATTTCTGAGTTTAAGCTAATGGAAGAATTGGCACATATATTAAAAAATAAACGATTAGAACAAGGTTATCTAAATTTAGACATTCCAGAAAGTAAGATAGAATTGGATATAGATGGAAGAGTGACAAATATCAAAAAATATGAAACCACATTTGCTAATGAAATTATAGAGCAATTTATGCTGACAGCAAATGAAACAATTGCAGAAAAATTTTTCTGGTTAGACGCTCCATTTATTTACAGAGTTCATGAAAAACCAGATTATGAAAAAGTGCAAGAACTAAATAAATTTCTATTTAATTTTGGATTAAAAATTAAAGCGAATAAAGATAATATTTATCCAAAAGAATTTGCAAAAATCTTAGAAGAAGTTCAAGGAAAAGAAGAAGAAAAAGTTGTTTCAAATTTGGTATTAAGAACTTTAAAGGTGGCAAGATATGAAGCAGAAAATCAAGGGCATTTTGGAATTGCAAGTAAATATTATTGTCATTTTACTTCTCCAATAAGAAGATATCCAGACTTATTTATCCATAGAATTATTTCAAAATATTTAGAAGAAAATTATGATGTAGGAGAAAAATTTGTAGAAGAATACAAAAAACAAGCAGAGGAGAGGGCAAAACAATCATCAGAAAGAGAAAATATTGCAACAAAAGTGGAAAGAGAAAGTGAAGATATCAAAAAAGCAGAATATATGGAAAGTAGAATTGGAGAAGAATATGAAGGTATCATATCTTCTGTAACATCATTTGGTATTTTTGTAGAGCTTGAAAACACTGTAGAAGGCTTAATTCGATTTGATGATTTAGGTGATGAGTATTTTATTTATGACGAAGAAAGAAAGAGACTAATAGGAGAACATACCAAAACGACATACAAAATCGGCGATAAAATTAAAATCAGAGTCAAAGATGCAAGTAAATTATTAAGAACAGTTGATTTTGAAAAGGTGTAGGTTTTTGAGTGGGGACGGAGCGATGATTTTGGGGACGGAGCAAAAAATCATCATTTTATTCCCCAAAAAACTTTTAAATTAAATTTTCTTCATAAAACGATGATTTTTTGCTCCGTCCCCAAAATCATCGCTCCGTCCCTAAATGGACACTAAGAAATGCAAAGTGCCACAACACTTAATATAATAGAGAATAGGGAAAAAACAATTACAGATACCCCGCCAAATTTATTCTCATTTTTATATTCGTAGATGCCATAACTTATGGCATCTTTTAAAACATATAAACAAAACAAAATAAAAACCACAAACTCTAAAAAATTAATCATAAAAGCCTCCATAAAAGATAAAGATATTCTTAATTAAATAATAATAAAATAATAAATAAAACAACGATATTGGCTAAAACAAGCATAGAACAGTTAACTTTCGGTTAGCATTGAAGAAGAACGAATTGATGAATTTACTGTAACTTCAAAAAAGCTATCTTTATATTTTTCACCCCAATTGTAATCATAAAAATCATTTAATGTTAAAAAATGTTCTCTAGCAACTTTACCAAATCCATTAATATCAGAATTTAAAGCCTTAGCTGTTTTATATAAATATTCTGTAAGTATAGATTCTAAATAGCTGTTGCAAGAGTTAGAAATCTGATTTAGCGTATCATCATTTAAATAGTCTGCGCTATCTTCCATTGAATAAATTCTTCCAGTAAAACGGCAATCAACTGTAATATATGGTGTTCCATTTGTAATATCTACATTTACTTTAGGAGAAACTAAAGGGGTTACATGTAAATCTATATAAGAATTTGCTTTATTAGGATTAGGAACAGAAATTAAGAAACCATCTACTTGATTTCGTATAATTGAAAAGCAAAGTGTTTCAATGGAATTCAATTCTCCAACAAGTACATCATCTTTAAACACAGCAAGTCCTGTGTTTTCAGCAGTAGATTGCCCTGATAAAGATGAAGAATTGGATTTTGTGCTCGTGTCATTTTCTGAATCTGTAGTACCTGAATATTCTGTAGAGTTATTAGTAACACCACCTAAAATGGCATATGGCTCGCAAGAATGACATATCAAACGATCAAAAAAGTCACCAATGGTAGCATTTGTAGTAAAACCAGTGTAACTACTTGAAGCAGAAAAGACTTCATAATATTTAGTAATCAGATTTTCAAATAATGGTTTTGAATGTTCCAAATAATATCTGGCAGAGGTCTTAGAAATTACAATATTTGTAGAAGGACGAATTTGTGTATCATTAATTAATGTATAGATTTTATCTGAAATTCCTCTGCTAGCGAGTTCTTCTGAAAAAGCAATTATTTTACAATGCGAAAGATTAACAGACTTTCCAATATACGTGTTAATTAAATTGATACCAGAACTAATGGAAGAAGCATCTACAGAATAGATAATAGAAGGGGCTTGTTCAGAAGTTCCTGATTCAGAAACAGAAGAGGGATTTGTAAATTGGAAACTAATTTGCAAGTGATTTTTGTCAGAAACATCAATTCCCATAGCAACAACAACACTTAAATTATCAATATTTAAAGTGGAATACGATTTAGAAAAAGCAAGAAGAAGCATGATGATTAAAATAGCAATAAAAATCTTTTTAAATATTTTCTTTGACATCTGTATTCAGCTCCTTTTTCTTTCTTTTTTTCAAATAGGCAAGACCCAAGAGAGCAATACCTAAAAATATGGAAATGATAATTACCATATACTGATAAATGTAATCTTCTATAAATTTTGAAATTGCATAATTTTTTGGCAGTAAGCTAATGGCAAAAATTAATAATCCAAAGATAAAAATGAGTGGCTTTTCATCCTGAATATTGGTAATCTTTTTGAAGATGGATAGGGAGATTTTAGCAATAATCGTTAAATAACAAATCATCTGCAAAATCCAAATAAGAAGAAATACGGATTCTAGTCTTTGGAAAAAGTTTCCAAATTCAATATAACGTGCAGCAGAATATAAAGGCATAATTTGGTTGGTATACATTAGGGAGATAAACATAAATAATATAATTGAAACACATAATAAGAAATAAATTGTCCCTAATATGATAGAACTTAGATAAATTTTCTTCATTTTTTGAGGTTCTTTCAAGTAAGGAGGAAGAAAATATAACAAAGTAATACCACCAAAAGCACCTAAATTTCCTAAACCAGTTACAAATGTATTAAATAATCCATCTCCAAAAATTGGAAAGATATTATCCAAAGAGAAGTTTTTGATATTTGCTACAAATAGAAAAATAATACTAATAATTACTAAAGGAATAATTAGCAAATTAACCTTAGCAATAGAAGAAAAACGATGATGTAAGGTAATACAAATAACAATGATAAAAGTCAATATAATAAAAATTAAACTTGTCATTGGATAATATACAATTTTTAAACATTCACAAAAGTTTCTAAGAAGAATACTGCTACTAAACAAAAAATAAAAGATAAATACAATACCAATAAAGGTTTTTAATGTTTTACCACCTAAGTATTCGGCAATATCCACAATATCACTTCCGTGGAAATTTAATAAGTAATTTATAAATTAAAAATGTTATAAATAATGCAATAATTCCAACATAGATAAGATTAATTAGAGTTGCTGTTTTGGTGGTTTCAAGCATTGTTCGAGGAAGAGCAACTAATGTATAGGCAACAAAAATTCCAAGAACAATACTGATTGCTTCAGCAGCAGTTATTTTAGAAGTTTCCATAAAATCTCCTTTCGTAAATTGATTTGTCTCGTTAGGGACGTTTCTTTTTGAGACATTTTTATGTTAAGTTATCTTTATTGATAAAAATAACAGAAATTTTATTTTTTATTCTTATATTTATAACACTAGGAAAACTTAACATAAAAATGTCTCAAAAAGAAACGTCCCCAATGAGACATCACGTATTTTTCCATTTCATAGAAATATGCCCCTGTTTATTTTCTTTTTTAGCATTTAAAAATCCAGAACGGTATTCTCGTTTTTCCATAGCAGGCAAATAATAAGAGCTACCTTTTACATGTTCAAGAGGAGAGATTCCTACAGTATAAGGAACACCAAAAGATTTTGTATCAGTCATAGATACCATGTAAACAAATAATCCAAGTGCAATTCCTAAAAAGCCACAAAGATATCCTAAAAAGATAAAGACAAATCGATAAACTCTTAAGTGAAAGCCAAAAGCATAATCTGGAATTGCAAAAGAGGCAGTTCCTGTAATGGCAACTACAATAATTAAGATAGGACTGACAATTCCTGCACTAACAGCTGCTTGTCCCATGACTAGTGCACCAACAATACCGATGGTTGGACCAATAGGGGAAGGAACTCTTAAACCTGCTTCACGAATTAGCTCAAAAGATGTTTCCAAAACCAACAGTTCAAAAATGATTGGAAAAGGAACATTGGCACGAGAAGCTAAAATAGAAAATAACAATTCTGTTGGTAAAATCTCTTGATGAAAGCTGGTAACTGCAATATAAAGCCCTGGTAGTAATAGTGTAATAAAAGCAGCAATTAATCTAATAAATTTTGTGAAATTTGAAAAAAGTGCTTTCTGATTTTTATCATCAGGTGAACTCAAAAAATCAGATAATATCCCTGGTGTAATTAATGCATAAGGAGAACCATTTACTAAAATAATGACTCTACCATCTAACAAATAACTAGCAGCTTTGTCAGGCCTTTCTGTAGAAATGAGTTGCGGTGTATTTAAGTTATTAGAATCTGAAATTAATTGTTCTAATTGTCCAGCAGAAAGCAAAGAATCAACATCTAAATTATTCATTCTAAATTTTACTTCTGCAATTAAATCTTCATTGGCAAGTTCAGAAATATAGCAAATACCACAAGTGGTTTTTGTTATATTGCCAACACTTAAATTTTCAATGACTAAATTTTCATTATTGACAAATCTACGAATAAGAGACGTATTTGTTCTAATATTTTCGACAAAGGCCTCATGAGGACCTTTGATAACAATTTCATTACTAGGTTTTTCAATTCCTCTTTGTTTAAAGCCTTTAACTTCAATATCAAAAGCAATATCTAATGTATCAACAAATAGGGCACAATTACCAGAGTTGATACCAGATATACAATCTTCAAAAGTAGAAACTTGTTTAATAGCATTTTGAGGAACTAAACAACTGGAAATATAATTTGGTAAATTAAATTTTTTTACTTTGCGAACAGTGATATTATTTGCAACAGCTTCAGCTATGACTCTATTTTGACCACCATCAAAACTGTTATTTTTATTTCTCATCATTAAAGGCTCTAAAATGAACTCATTCATGATTTCTGTATTAACCATACCATCAATAAAAATTAGAAGTGCATGATATTGTTTTCCTCTAGCATTTAAAATAAAATCACGAAAAATAATATCTGAGTTAATTAAAAGATTATATTTAGTTTTTAAATAGTCGCTATTAACAGTAACACTTGGAAAGATTTTTGTTTTTTTATTTTCTGTATTTCCTATTGTACTATCAGGATAACTTTTTGTATTAATATCTTCAACTAAATTGAAATTATATGTTTCTTTATTTTCAGGTGTATACGTAAAAAGTGAAGAAAGTAAATCTTTAAAACTCATAATGTGTTCTCCTTTTTTTAAGCTATAATGCTTATTACAATTCACAGTCCTGATTTATTTAATTTGTCTAATGTTATCTTATATATTTTATGAAATTAAATGTGCTAATGGAGAAATAT
>CALWZZ010000072.1 GCA_944386145.1 uncultured Clostridia bacterium
TTCTTTATTTTCTATTACTAGTATGATTTTATCTGAAGATGATACTTCATCTAACATTTCAAATATTCTTTTTTGCTCAATTAATCTTGCAACAATGATATCGTATGTAATATTTTCTACAACAAAACTTATTATTACGGGAAACTTTCCTTTATCATACATTTGCAAATCTTTTTGATATTTGCATATTAAATCTAATGCTACCATAAACTTTATATCTAATCCTCGAAGTTTATGATATATTAACCCTGTTTCTTTATCTTTTATAATTAGTTTATTTGTTAAAAGATAATTTATATCTTGCATATTACAATTGGTTAATTTAATTAGCTGATTTTCTGTTGCAGTTTTGAATTTTAATAAAAATTGGATTACTTCATTTTGTTTTTTATTCAAATGTTTCCCTCCTTACTATTTTTAATAAAGAACTATATATCTTCCTTTTTCCTTCTTGGATTTTCTTTATTTTTACTACAACTTTATCTCCTATTATTGGTGGCATTTCCATCCAATTTGGAAGTGTTGCCATTGTATCTATTCCTTGTTCCAGATTTACAAATACACCATTATCAGAGTATCCAGTAATTTCTCCAAGATACTCTCCACCTTCTACATAATTTTTTCTTGCAACCTTATACGGATCTTCTTTTGTGTCCTTATGAGAAACTTTTAATGTTTCATTACTTGCATCTATTTCCTTTATTAACACTTTAATCTTATCTCCAACTTGATATAGCTTTGACAAATTAGAAATATATCCATATTCTAAATCTTCTGGTTTTAATTTTATATCTACACCTAAACATTCTATATCTATATATTTAGGAAAAACAGAAATCACTCGTGCAAAGATTTTATCACCCTTTTCATACTTTTTTAATTGTACTTTTCTTATTTTCTCCATTGCCATTTTTCTAGATGCTACTGCTTTATTCGTTAATTTATCTACTTCAACAACTATAAATCTTAATTCCGAACCAATCATATTTCGTAAATTCTTTTTATCTACTTTTCCTTCTCTTATTTCTGATGCTGGAATTAAAACTTTTATATTCTTAAAATTTACAATTAAGCTATCTATTGGCTTTTTTATCTTTTTACCCTCTTCTGTTAAACTAACCATCTCTGTTTCAATTGCTATTGCTGTTCCCTTTAAAATTTTTCCTTTTTGATTTGAAGTATGTATATTTTGCCATGCTAATTGTGTTTCACTTATCATGCTGCACCTCCCTTCTTAACTTTTATAAATTCTTCAAATGTTGGTAATTTTTCTTCTGGCATAATTTTTACATTATCTAATGATATTTTCTTTTTATATTTCTTGATTTCTATTTCCTCAATTTCCTTTGACATCCAATATTCACTGTAATCAAACTTCTTACATATTAGTGGTTCTTCTCCTCTTATAATAATAATTTCTAAATCATTATTCATCCTTATAATTTCATCTGAATTCATAAGATTTCTTGCAACAGTAGCTATTCCTGCATTTCCTAAATCTAATTTTCCATCAAATCCTGCATCTTTTCTAATCGTGTTATTTTCAACGGTTGATACGCCGTAACATCCTTGAAATATAATCTGCTGTTTGAATGTCATTACATCCAGTTATAATTTTTAAATCGCTGTTTGCAACAATTCCTTGCCATGAATTATTAGGATATAAAGTTTCTAGACCACTTACACTTTGGCAAACGATAATACATGAAACACCTCTTGAACGAATAGTTGCTAGTTTCTTTTGAAAATCGGGTATTTGTCCAATATTAGGAAATTCATCAAGTAGAATACATAGCTCTCTTTTTAACATTTTTGTAGGGCTGTCATCTGCCATTCTTATGACTTTAATAAACAAAAACGAAAAGAACAAGCTACTTAAAAAAGACATGGTAGAATCCATGTCACTAATAACACAAAAAATTGCTAATTTTTCATCATTTAATTTTAAAAAGTCTATATCATTTTTCTTTGTTATAGCATCTATTTCTTTTAACTGGAATATTTGTAATTTGGTAGCTAATCCAGTTATTACTGACTGCTTGATATTGTCTGATGCTTGAGCATAAATATTATATGCCATCTTGGTTATTTCTTTTGAATTTTGAAATACTCTATCAATCTTCTTAATATCACCAGATGCCAAAATGGAATAAATATATCCCATATTTTTCTTATCTTTATCTTCTACTTCTAGTACCGTATGCAATAAAAGAGCCTTTAATAAATTCTCTTGTGTATTTTGCCAGAATTCATCTCCTCTTTTTGTTCCAATATCAAGTGTTGTTGCCATAACAACTTGTGCAAATGTTTGTGCATCTACATCTTTATCTATGAATTTTATTAAATCAATACCATCAGAATATTCTGGATCTACTAAATTAAATAATTTTACATCATACCCTTCTTTTTCAAGTAATCTACAAGTCTTACAATATAGTTCTCCGTTTTGGATCAGTAACTATTATATTTTTACCTTGTTGAATAGCATTTTCTAAATTTCTTGCTCTTTCATCCTGTTCTGCAATTTTTAAGATATTTGGTACTATAAATTTTCTTGATTTTCCTGAACCAGAAGCACCAAAGACCATAATATTTCTGTTTAATTTTTTATAAGAGTCTGGCAGAATAATGATTTCATCTGAATCTATGGTCTTTCCTAGAATAATACCATTTGTATTTTTTTCATTTCCAACTTGTAAGATATGTTTTAGGTCATTTATATTTGCAAATCCAGCTGTTCCATGTGTTCCATCCTTCTTTTTAAATATAATTCCCTCTGTTTCAATATTAGCATTTTTTAAACTTGTCTTTAAATTATAATATGTCATAAAAAAAATAACTAATATACCAATTAAAATTACAAATATTATTGGATTATTAGCTAATATTTTAGGACTATTTAATAAATTAGTAACATTTATTAGGTAATTTGTATTAAAACACTTTTCTATTTGCTTAATATATAAATAAATTAAAGGTACTATTATTTCTACAAAAAAAATACCAATTATAATGAATTTAACTAACTTAAATTTCTTTAACTTGTGTATCTCCATTATTTTCTCCTTCCAATAACTTGTTATTTTCCAGAGCAATAATCCTACATCTTTTATCTTCTTGTACTGCTTTTTCTATAAATTCTTTATTCTCTTCTAGAGTGAATATATCAATATGCTTATTTGTATTTCCATTTTCTCTATAAAACCAATTAATTTCATTTAATCTTTGCATATCAATAAAAATCATATTTATTATGTAATAGTCCTCATCTAAATAATAATCTGCTAATTTCCAATCACTAATAAGTAACTCTTTATTTTCTTGATATCTATCTTTTATAATTTCATAAAAGTCTATTTCATTTAATTTAGTAAGCAATTTTCTATTAAAAGAAGAATTTTTTATTAGATATGTATGTTCTTTATTAAAGTACATATAATCTTGTTCATCTATAATATTTTTAAAATCATCAATAAAAATAATAATTGAATCATAATGAAATACTTTGTTTATATCATAGAAAAGTTGATGTATATATCGTTTTTCTTTTTTCTCTGATATATAATAGATTAAATATTTTTGGTTATTTATTATCATCTCTGCTAGATATTTTCTTGCTGTATCGGTATAGATGTTATTATCTTTCATTTCCCAGCTTGGATTTATTTCTACATTTGAATCAATTGTCATTGTTGCAAGATGTGATAATTCTTTTAATCGTTCCATATACGATACGTTATTTTTATTTTTTATATAATCTTTTCCAACCTTTCCTACAAATCTTCTTCCATTTCTATCTAACTCGATATAATAAAATTTATATTTTTTTACATATCCATCTTCTATTAATCTTTTTATCCTTTTTCTATGATACCACTCTGATTTATAAATAATCTTTGTATCTTCTACTAACATGATTTTATATTTTGATAAATATTTAATTACTTTTTCATCTTCTTGTGTTAATTTACTCAAATTTTTTCCTTTCCTACTACATAATATTTTTCTATTTTTTTCTTTGTTTAAGGCATTGTTTTTCAACAATGCCCTAAACTATATGAAAAAATATTCTTAAATTTATCTAAATTTATAGTATTTCAAATATTTTTTAATGACCAATGTAAGAAATTTTAAAATTTAATTAGATTGGACATTTTTAAAATAATTTTTCTAAATCTTCTATCCACTCATCAATATATTTGCCATCTAATACAAAAACTTCTGTGTATGGCTTTTTCGTATCATTTTTTCCCATTGCTATGTAAAACATATTTGAGAAATTATCATCTTTAATAACTCCTGATGTTACTAATCCATCAATTATCGGCTTTACATACTTATTATCTATATCCATATTCTTTTGCTTCTCATGAACAACAATTATTACAAGTGTTAACTTATCTTGAAATAAATCTTTATATTCTTTCGTACACTCTGCAACATTTGTCATGATATTTTTATATGAAAAGCTACTAATATTTTTATATTTTGGTAAGACTTCTGGAATATAAATATTTAAAATATTTTTTTCTTTTCTAGCTTTATACTTGTTATTTACAAAGCTAATATCTTCTTCATTTGAATACTTATTTTCTAAATTTACATTTTCAAATAATTCATATCTAATTTTTTCTAATTTTCGTAAATATTTTTCTTTGATTCTGCTATCCATCATATTTCCATATAGGAGCATATCGGATGTTTCATCTTTTAACTCATCTAAAATTTCTATAAATCTTCTATTTTGCATGGTAACCTCCTAAAAAAGAAAGAGGCTAAAAACCTCTTTCTAAAAACTATTCTTCTGTTCCCTCATCATATTTTTTTGATATTTTATTTAATATTTCTTGTCTTGCTTCTTCTTTTATTGGATATACAAAATTTCTATATCTATTTTCTCTTTTTAGTCTTGCACCTGGCATAATAATATATCTTCCATTTTTTCCATCAAATAGCTTAATATCTTTTATTACAATTAGGTCGGATATGCAAATACTTGCATATCCTAGGAAACTTCCTTTTTCTATTTTTTTAAATCTTATTTCAGTAATATCTAACATATTTTAATTCCTCCTTAAATATCAATTTTGTATTTTTACATTCCTGTCTTCGGTAATTCTACTTCTTTATTTTCCTCTGGAGTATAAACTATTGTATGTGCATCATCTTCATCTTCTAAAGGTGTATCTACATATTTTCCGTTTACATAGCAGTCATTTACTATAATTTTATTATTAGCCAAATCTTCGTTAATTTTTACCGTAGCTGTTGGCTTTTCTTCTTCTCTAAATCCTTCTTTAACATCTCCAAATACGAATCTATATTGGGTTACATATTCTCCGTCTTGAAGGTTTAAATTCGTAAAATCTACTGTATAATTTTCGTTTGTATTATAATCTTCTCCAATATATGCCCAATTTGTATTTTGGTTTGTGATATATTGAATTTTATATGTCAATTCTTCATTCCATGTTCCTGTTGTAATTTTTTGTATTCTTACTTGTCTTGGTAATTTATCTCCAAAGATAAAATCTGAAATTGGAACATTAGAGAAGTTTCCAACATGGTTAAAGTCATATGTGATTATATCTCCTTGTTTTGCTTGAGTTGGACCGTTTTTTTCTACATCCACTACTAAATTTACATTGTCATTTTCAACTGTTATTTCTATTGTTTGTCCATTTTCTTCAAATTTAAATGGTATTAGTTCCTCACTTATTACATAATAGTCATCTACTGATAATTCTTTTAAGAAGTATTGTTTTCCAGTTTCTAAATATTTATATGTAAATTCACCATCTGTTGTTTTTACTGTTTCTACATGATTTTTATTTTCATCTAATATTTCAAAAGTAGCATTAATTTTGCTTCCTTTTTCAAGTTCTGTATATTGGTTATATTCTTTACTTACCTTTGTAACTTTTAAAACATTTTCATAAACTTTTGTTGGAACATCATCTTCATCTTCTGTTGGTACATCTATATATGTTCCCTCTACATTTACATTGTTTTCAAATACACTATCTTTTTCTAATCCTTCAATTGCTTTAGTTGTAACTGTCATTTCTTCAACATTTGAAAATCCTATTTTTACTGTTCCAAATTTTAATTGAAACTGTGTTACATATTCATCTTTTGCAAGTTCTAAATTTGTAAAGTCAATTTCATTATTTACTTTTGTACTTAAATTATCTTGTAACTTAATATTTTCTCTTTTGTTTGTATTGTAATATATAGAATATTTTAAATCTTCATTATATGTACCTGTTTGAAGTTTTTGCAATCTTACTTCATCTGGCAAATCATCTGTTAAAGTAAAGTTGTCTAGAGGTACATTAGATAAATTTTTAATATTGTCAATTGTATATGTTAAAATTTCATTTCCTTGTACTTCTTCTTTATCAGAGTCTTTATCGACATTTACCTTGATGTCTACTGGTGTGTTTTTAAATGTTACTTTTTGGTCATCTCCATCATGCTCTGGTGTTACTTCAACTTGCGTATCTTTATTTAATAGATAATATTTTGCTGATTCTAATTCTGTTATAATATATTTTTGAATATCCATATTAGATAAAGTGATTTTTCCATTAGCATCTGTATAATAATCTTTATTAAATGAACCATCTTCAGATTTTACATTAAATTTTGCTCCTTCTAGTGGTTCTCCTTCACCTTTTCCAGTAATTTCACTTTCACCACTAGATATTTTATCTATTTCTATATCTACACTTGGTTTATAATTCATTTGTGATTTTGCTGTACTTACAACAAATGGATCTGTTGTTAATACATAATCTTGTACGTTATCATTTGGTGCTTTTCCAAATAGAATTGGATATGTTTCACATTGTCCTGATAATGTAAATTGTACTGTTATTTCATCTTTTATATTTTCTCTTGGAACTAATACTTTGAAATTTTCTCCTTTGTCAAAGTTAGTTCTTTCGTTATTGTTTATATCTGTAACTTTTGTTCCAGTAGGAGCTGAAAATGTATCTAATATAACATTTATGTCTTTCATATTAACTTCAGAAGATACATTAAATGTTTGAGATATATAATTACTATCGATACTATCTACCCCTGCTGGTGAAATACTTGATACATTAATTACTGGGTCTTGATATGTTTGTGTTCCATTTCTTCCGATATCTACTAGTCGTCTAACTGCATCTGCCATTTGGTTTCCTATTTCATCTACTCCAGAATATCTACTTGTATCTCTACCATCCAAAACAGCATAAACTGCTTGTTTAGTAACTGCAAATGCTGACCTTTCATCAGGAACACCCATTTCGGCTGGTGTTTTGTATGGGAATCCATTTAGTAACACTCTCCAAACCATTTGATTGTTTGCGATTTGGCTCATATCACCAATTTCAACGCCATAACTATCCTCATCATCTACTCCGAGGTAGGTCTACATCTAGGCAGTACGCCGTATATTGTTTGCCATTTTCGTTATACACTATATAGTGTGTTATGATTACGACATCTTGACCAGCTGAATTTCTGTATTTTAAATGTCTTCCACATTCTCCAAGACTTACTAAATCTACTGTTTGTCCAATCGTTGCTGCAAAAACGTTTGATAATTGCCCTATTATCATAAAAACAATTAGTATTGCACCAATTACTCTTTTACTTTGTTTCATATTTAAACAATCTCCTTCCTATCAAAAAAAGCATTGGAATTTTTACTTCCAATACTTTTTAAATTTAATTTAATAATTTGTTACACTAATATAATACCTAACTTCATCTTGATATCCAGTTCTTTGATAAGTTACTGCATATACTAAAAATGTTACTGGATAAGAATTTAATACAATTCCTTCTACTTGTGCTTTTCTATATGGACACATATAGTTTCCTCCAAGTAGACTAGATGATATTTGTATTTTATATCTTTTTTCTGAATTTTCTCCCCATAGGTCTTTATTTCTTTTTGCTATATCATCTATATCTTGTATTAATTTTTGAGTTGCAGTATCATTATAGGTTATTTTTTCTTTTGGTATACTTGTTTCTTCTTTATTATTTGTTGTTTCTTGATTGCTTGTATCTTTTGAACTTTCTTCTTGTTT
>CALWZZ010000073.1 GCA_944386145.1 uncultured Clostridia bacterium
CCAAACGGAGAATTCAAAGATATAGCTCATCCAATCAATGCTGAAACTAGAGAGAAAATTCAAAAAGCTATATTAGAGGCTTATGAAGCTCCAGAAACAGAGGAATCAGCAGAATAATAAATAAAAAAGCACTATTAAGTGCTTTTTTTTGTCAGCAAAAGCTTGAAAAATACGTAAAAACAATGTAAAATATTATGGACTATTTAAGAAAAGAGGAAATATACATGTGGTTAATTGTAGGATTAGGAAATCCAGAAAATGAGTATGCCAATACGAGGCATAACATGGGATTTGATACAATCAATAAATTAGCGAAAGAATATAAGATAGAAGTGAATAAATTTAAATTTAAAGGAATATATGGAACAGGTAGTATTGAAGATGAACAGGTCATTTTATTAAAACCACAAACCTATATGAATTTAAGTGGAGAAAGTATCAATGAACTTATGCATTTTTATAAAATAGACCTAGCAGATTTAATCGTTATTTATGACGATATGGATGTAGAACCAGGAAAAATAAAAATCAGAAAAAAAGGTGGAGCAGGTTCTCATAATGGCATGAAATCTGTTATACATCATTTAAATTCAGAAGAATTTGCAAGAATACGCGTGGGAATTGGAAAACCAAAGTATGAAAGTGATAGAATAAATTATGTAATAGGAACTATACCAAAAGAAGAAAAAGAAAAATTAGAAATTGGAACAGAAAAAGCAAAAGAAGCAATTGTAGAAATTATCAAAAATGGTATTGATTCAGCGATGAATCGATTTAATTAAAACAAGAAAGGTAGACACAAACATGTTAGAATTATTTATCAAAAGAGTAGAAGATGAAAGACAAATTGCATTGGCAGAAAATGGCAAAATTGTGGAATACTATGAGGAAAAAGAAGAAGATACAAAAAATGAAGGAAATATATATATAGGACTCGTAAAAGATATTGTGAGGGGGATGCAAGCAGCTTTTATTGATATTGGAATTGGCAAAAATAGTCTAATACATGTAAAAGATGTATTAGAAAAAAAGGATGAAAAAAAAGAAAAAACAAATATAGAACAGGATATCAGTAAAATTCTCAAACCAAACCAAAGATTGTTGGTACAAATAAAAAAAGATAGTAATGAAAAAAAAGGAGCTAGAACATCAACACATATTAATTTACCAGGGAAATATATTGTATTGATGCCAAACACAAATATTATAACTATTTCGCAAAAAATAGAGGATCAAAAAGAACAAGAACGCTTGATAAAACTAGTAAAAGAACATATATCAGAGGGGAATGGAGCAGTTATTAGAACCTCAGCAGAAGGAAAAGAGCAAGAAATTATTGAAGATATAAAATATATGGAAAACAAATGGAACAATATTTTAAAAGACAGTAAAGATATAAAACAAAAGGTACCAAGATTATTATATAAAAGTGAAGATATTGTTCAAAAAATGTTAATGGATTTGCCCAATAAAGGGTTAGATAAAGTGATTGTAAATGACAGTATAGATTATAATGAAGTTCAAAAGATAAAGAATGAAAATAAAGAATATAGGGACTTACAAATACAAGTAAAAGGACAAGAATCTATATTTGACATATATAATTTAGAGCAACAAATCCATAAAATAGATAACAGAAAAATATGGTTAAATTGTGGAGGATTTATTACAATTGATAAAACAGAAGCATTAACGGCAATTGATGTTAATACAGGAAAATATACAGGAAACAAAACAATGGAAGACACAGTATTTAAAGTGAACAAGGAAGCAACCATTGAAATTGCAAAACAATTGAGACTTAGAGACATCGGTGGCATTATTATTGTGGATTATATTGATATGCAAAAAGAAGAGGATAAAAAAGCAATAGAAGATTTATTAAGAGAAGAATTAAAAAAGGACAGAAGCAAAACACAAATAGAAGGATTTACAAAATTAGACTTAATGGAAATGACAAGAAAACATATATGTAGTCACAAAGATTAAACGATTTATCGTTCAATGAAAGGAACAAAAAATGAATGTAGGATTTGTATCACTAGGATGTAGTAAAAATTTAATTGACACAGAATGTTTAATAGGAAAGTTTGAAGAAAACAGATATCAAATTGTAAATGAAGAAGAAAAAGCAGATATATTAGTGATAAATACTTGTGGATTTATTGAATCTGCCAAAGAAGAGGCAATTAATACAATTTTGGAAATGGCAGAATATAAAAAACAAAGGTGTCAATATCTGATTGTGATGGGATGTTTAGTACAAAGATATTATGAAGATTTAGTAAAAGCATTGCCAGAGGTGGATTTATTTATTAAAATTGAAGACTATGATAAATTGTGGGATAAAATTGATGATTTAATAAAACGTGGAATAGTTGAAAAAGCTAAAAAAACAAGTAAAAAAATAAGTGAAATCCCACAAATGCCAATGTTGACACAACAAGAATTTTTAAATAGAACCATCACAACAGGAAGTAATTATGCTTATATAAAAATAGGAGAAGGATGTAGTAATAAATGTACATATTGTGCTATCCCATATATCAGAGGTCCGTTTGCAAGTAGAAAAATGGAAGATATTTTAGAAGAAGCAACTATGCTAGCGAAAAAGGGAATAAAAGAATTAATAGTGATTGCACAGGATACAACCAAATACGGTATTGATATATATGGAGAATCAAAATTAGCAGAATTATTAGAAAAACTAACTAAAGTCGAAGGGATAAAATGGATACGCTTTTTATATGCTTATCCAGAAGGAATTACGGATGAATTAATTGAGGTAGTGGCAAGAAATGAAAAAATTGCTAACTATTTTGATATTCCTATCCAACATATTTCTAATGCCGTATTGAAAAGAATGAATAGAAAAACGAGCAAGGAACAAATAGAAAACTTGTTAAATAAAATTCGAGAAAACATACCAAATGTTACATTGCGAACAAGTTTAATTGTAGGTTTTCCAGGAGAAACGAAACAAGATTTTGAAGAATTATTAGCATTTGTAAAACAAGCAAAATTTGATAAATTAGGTACTTTCATGTATTCAAAAGAAGATGGAACACCAGCAGAAAAATTGCCAAATCAAATTCATGGAAATACAAAAAAAGCAAGATATAATCAAATCATGAAAGCACAACAAGAAATATCAAAAGAACTTCAAAATAAAAAATTGGGAAAAACATATGAAGTATTGGTAGAAGATATGTCTTTTGATGGAAAATATTTTATTGGAAGAACTATGCAAGATGTGCCAGAAATGGACGGCATTGTATATATAAAAAATGAAACTGATAAAAAGCCAGAAGATATTGTAAACCATTTTATAAACTGCAAAGTAACAGATGTAAGTGATTATGATGTAATTGCTGAAATAATATAAGAGCTATATGATATTAAAGAAGAAAAAGGTGGAATGAAAGGTTGAAAAATAATTACAATTTTGGCGCTTTTTTTCAACCAGATTTGTGCATTAGGAAAGGAATGTGAGTAAATATGAAAAAAAGAGTTTTAACAGGTGATAGACCAACTGGAAAATTACATATAGGACATTATTTTGGATCTTTAAAAAAGAGAGTAGAAATGCAAAATAGTGGAGATTATGATATCTATATATTAGTTGCAGATGTGCAAGCTTTAACAGATAATTTCAATAATCCAGAAAAGGTAAGAAAGAATGTAAGAGAATTGGTTATGGATTATTTAGCATGTGGAATAGACCCAGAAAAAACAACAATCTATATTCAATCTATGATACCAGAAACAGCAGAATTAACAGTATATTATTCAAATTTAGTAACGATTGCAAGACTTCAAAGAAATCCAACGGTAAAAACAGAAATTGTGCAAAAAAAGGAACTATTTGGAGAAAGTGTAACCTATGGATTTTTAGGATATCCTGTAAGCCAAGCAGCAGATATTACCACATTTGATGGAGAATTGGTTCCAGCAGGAGAAGACCAAGAACCATTAATTGAACAATGTAGAGAAATTGTTAGAAAATTTAATAGTATTTATGGAGAAGTTTTAAAAGAACCAAAAATTGTGTTATCAGAGGGACATAGAATAAAAGGACTAGATGGCAATGAGAAAATGGGAAAATCTTTAGGAAATGCTATCTATTTATCAGACTCAGAAGAGGAAATTACTAAAAAAGTTATGAGTGCGGTAACAGATCCAAATAGAATAAAAAAAGACGATTTAGGAAATCCTGATATATGTATGGTAGCATATTATCATAAACTATTTTCTAGTAAAGAAGAAGTGGATACTGTCTGTGCAGAGTGTAGAGCTGGAAAAAGAGGATGTGTTGCTTGTAAAAAACAATTAGCAAAAAATATTAATGAATACTTAAAACCAATTAGAGAAAAAAGAAAATATTATGAAGAACATCCAGAAATTGTAGATAAAATCTTGAAAGAAGGGACAGAAAAAGCAAGAAAAACAGCACAAGAAACCATGAAGAAAGTAAAAAAAGCAATGAAGTTAGACTATTTTGAATAAAAATAGTTGCCAAAGTGATGATTTTAGGGACGGAGCAAAAAATCATCACTAATAGTTAGTGAATGTTATATTATAAATTAATTTTTAATAGCGATGATTTTTTGCTCCGTCCCTAAAATCATCACTTTGACAACAGGGAGGTAAAAATGTTTACAGATTATACAAAAATTATTATCAAATCAGGAGACGGTGGAAATGGTGCCGTATCATTTAGACGTGAAAAATATGTAGCAGCAGGTGGGCCTGACGGTGGAGATGGCGGAAAAGGTGGAGACATCTATTTCCAAGTTGACAAAGATAAAAACACTTTAATTGATTTTCGATATAATAAAAAATTCAAGGCAGGAAATGGGGAAAACGGTAGTGGAAGCCATTGTAATGGGAAATATGGAAAAGATTTATATATCAAAGTTCCAATAGGTACAGTTGTAAAAGATGTAGAAACAGGAAAAGTAGTAGCAGATTTATCAACACCAGGACAAACCGAATTGGTTTTAAAAGGCGGACGAGGCGGAAGAGGAAACTCTCATTTTGCAACATCTACTAGACAAGCACCTAGATTTTCAGAAGATGGCGATAAAGGCGAAGAAAAAGAAGTAATATTAGAATTAAAACTATTAGCAGATGTAGGATTATTAGGATTTCCAAATGTCGGAAAATCCACCTTTTTATCAATTGTTACAGATGCTAAACCCAAAATTGCAAATTATCATTTTACAACTTTACAACCAAATTTAGGCGTTGTCAAAACAAAAAATGGAGATGGATTTGTAATAGCAGATATCCCAGGAATTATAGAAGGTGCAAGTGAAGGTGTAGGACTAGGGCTTCAATTTTTAAGACATGTAGAAAGAACCAGATTATTATTACACTTTTTAGATGTATCAGGACAAGAAGGCAGAAATCCAGTAGACGATTTCTATACAATTAATAAAGAATTAAAAAATTACAGCGAAAAATTAAGTACTAGAAAGCAAATTATTGTAGCTAATAAAATCGATGTGCAAAACGAAGAATTGATAAAAGAAGTAGAAGCGTTGGCTAAAAAAGAAGGTTTAGAATTATACAAAATATCAGCAGCAACCAAACAAGGCGTACAAGAATTAATCGACCATGTAGCAGAAGTCTTAAAAACATTACCAAAAGAGGAATTGGTAGAAATAGAAGACAAAAAAGTATATACACTAGAAGAAAAAGAAGACGATTGGACAATCAAAGTAGAAGATGGTGTATTTATTGTATCAGGAAGAGCAGTTCAAAGATTGATGGGAAGAGTCAATATTGAAGATAACGAATCTATGTACTATTTACAAAAATGTCTAAAAAATATGGGAATTGAAGATAAACTAAAAGAGATGGGCGTTTGTGAAGGAGACACCGTTATTTTAGACGATTGGGAATTGGAATGGTATGAATGAGACAGTTTCAGCCAGGTTAGATTTTGAGACAATTCGGGACAGGTTGGGTTTTGCCTCACTTTTGTCGAAAAATGGCGAGTGACTGAGGGGATACTTTCTTTGAGATATTTTAGCTTGATTCACAAATAACAAAAAATGTATATACTATTTTATTCATTAAATGGCTAACATTACAAAATATACAAATTCTAACATTATCAAGTGCAAAATCGCTGGTGCACCGCGACTTTTACACTTGATAATATAAAAATTTGTAATATTTTTCCATTTGCACATTTAATTTCATAAAATAGTATATACATTTTTTATTTTAAAATTAATTAAAAAATATCCAAAGAAAGTATCCCCTCAGTCACTCGCCATTTTTCGACAAAAGTGAGGCAAAAACCAACCTGTCCCGAATTGTCTCAAAATCTAACCTGGCTGTCCAAACTGTCTCATTCTTTTAAAGCTTCAAATTTAGCACTAAATTCTGGACAATATTTTTTTAGATTCACAGGTCTTAAATTTTTATCAGTAAAACAATGTTTGGTTTCTGCAATAATCACATCATTACCAGTTTTTTTATCTTTTACTTCATAACCAATGGTTAATCGAACACCATTAAATTCTTTTATGATAACTTTAATACAAATTGTATCGGAAAAAGTAACATGTTGCTTATATTTACATTTGACCTCCAAAACAGGAATGGTAATACCTTTTTCTTCAAATTTTTCAAAAGGCATATCGGCATCACGTAAGTAATAACATCTTGCTTCTTCTAAAAAACGAATATAGTTTGAATGATGGACAACGCCCATTTTATCGGTTTCATAATAATTTATTGTTCTTTCATAGACAAAACTCATAAAAATCGCTTCCTTTCGAAAAGGTATTATATAAAATAAAAAAATATCTGTCAAATGTTGCAAATATTAACATAACGTAGTATAATACATCTTATGCAATAGTGCAGGGATTTTCTAGAAATATAGAAAAAAAGGAGGAACAAAAATGCTTCGGGTAAATGGTCGAGCGACAGGAACAGTAAGAATTTATTGCAAAGGAATGGCAGAGATTAAAAAAATACAAAAAGAGTACATTCAAGAAAAAATGGAAAAGTTAGAATTCCAGAATAAGGAATGTCAAAGAGATATTGAGGAATTTAATCTGGTATTTCCATTTATAGAGGTTATAGGATTGAGTTGCCGTAAAGATAAGACAATAGGACTTTATAAGAGTTTGACTAGCTTTGGAGCAAAGAAACCTGAATGTTATATAACAGAAGATTATCCGTTATATAATATGTTAAAGAAATTAGTAGAGTAGCAGGGAGAAATCCCTGTTATTCTACGTATATGAGAAAGTAAAATTTTTCTTCTGCACAAGAATGTCGTTTCGCCTTAAAAATCAAATTAAAAATCAAATAAGAATTGAAAAAAATTTTAAGATAGTACATGAGAAGGATATAAAATTCTTATAAAAGTTTATTATATAATTTTCCATTTTACCTAGAAATTATTCCAGACAAATGATATAATGCAAACAGAAAAAATAATATTTTAATGAATGCGATAAATAGTTTTAAAATAGAAAATAAAAAGTGATGTTAGAAAGTAGGAAAAATTAATGAAAAAAATAAACGGAGTCATATTACAAGCATTTGAATGGTACTTAGAGACAAATCAAAATTGGTGGAATACATTGGCTAGCAAAGCAGAAAAGTTAGCAGATATAGGAATAACAGCTTTATGGCTTCCACCAGCATATAAGGGAATTGGTGGAAAAGACGAAGTAGGATATGGTGTGTATGATTTATATGACTTAGGAGAGTTTGACCAAAAAGGAACTATAAAAACAAAATATGGCTCAAAAGACGAATATTTAAATTGTATTATGACTTTGAAACAAGCAGGCATAGAAGCATATGCAGATATTGTACTAAATCATAAAATGGGAGCAGATATGTTACAAACCATTCCAGCAGAACAAGTAGATTGGGGAAATCATAATACTTTTGTGGAAAATCAAGTGGTAAGGGTTGCTACAAAATTCACATTTCCAGGAAGAAAGCATAAATATTCTGATTTTGAATGGAACTGGACGCATTTTGATGGAATAGATTATGATGATAAAACCAAAGAACATGC
>CALWZZ010000074.1 GCA_944386145.1 uncultured Clostridia bacterium
GGCAATTCCATATTCATTACATTTATCAATTGAATCTTGGTCTCTGATAGAACCACCTGGTTGAATAATGGCTGTAATTCCAGCTTTATGTGCTGCTTCTACACAGTCTGAGAATGGGAAGAATGCATCTGATGCAAGAACTGCTCCTTTTGTTACACCTTCTCCAATTAATTCTTCTGCATGTTCTACTGATTGCTCAGTAGCCCAAATTCTATTTACTTGTCCTGGTCCAATTCCGATTGATTGTTTATCTTTTCCAAGTGCAATTCCATTTGATTTTACATATTTTACAATTTTCCATGTAAATAACAAATCTTCTAATTCTTTATCTGTTGGTTTTCTGTCTGTTACTACTTTGTAATCATCTAATAATTTTGAATCAATTGATTGAACAATAATTCCACCATTGATTTTCTTAATGTCTAGAGCATTTTCTGGTTGTTTTACTGTAATAGATGGTAATTCTAATACTCTTACATTTTTCTTTGTTTGTAATATTTCTAAAGCTTCTGGCTCATAAGATGGAGCAACAATTACCTCTAAGAAAATTTCTTTCATTTCTTGTGCCATCGCTTTTGTAATTTCTCTATTTGATACAACAATTCCTCCAAAGATTGAAGTTTTGTCAGCTTCAAATGCTTTTTTCCATGCTTCATAAATATCACTACTACTTCCTACACCACATGGATTTCCATGTTTACATGCAACAACAGTTGGTTCATCAAATTCTTTTAATAATTCTAATGCACCATTTGTATCATTAATATTGTTAAATGATAATTGTTTTCCATTTAATTGTTTTGCAATTGTTAGAGAACCTTCACATTTTCCGATTTCTTTATATAAAGCACCAATTTGATGTGGGTTTTCTCCATAACGCATTTCCTCTACTTTTTCATATGTTAATGTTAACTCTTGTGGTAATGAATTATCTTTTCTTTCTTCTTTTAAGTATTTACATATCATAGCATCATAACTTGCTGTATGTTCAAATACTTTATTCATTAAATAGAATTTTGTATCTAATGATACTTGTCCATTTTCTTTTAATTCTGTTAATACTTTTTCATAATCATTTGGATCTGTTATAACTGTAACATCTTGGTAATTTTTAGCAGCGCTTCTAAGCATAGTAGGTCCACCAATATCAATGTTTTCAATTGCTTCTTCTCTTTTTACACCTTCTTTTAATATGGTTTGTTTAAATGGATATAAGTTTACAACTACAAAATCAATTGTATCTACATTTAACTCTTCCAATTGTTTCATATGGTTTGGATTACTTCTCATGGCTAATATTCCTGCATGTACTTTTGGATGAAGTGTCTTTACTCTTCCATCTAAACATTCTGGAAATCCTGTATAATCAGAGATTTCTGTTACTTTTACATCATTTTCTTTTAACTTTTTGTATGTTCCTCCTGTTGATATAATCTCGATTCCTAATTTTTCTAATTCTTTTGCAAATTCTACTATTCCGCTTTTGTCTGAAACGCTAATTAATGCTTTCATAATTACCTCCTTAAATTTCTATGATTTATATTTAGTTTAAATATTTACACTGCACTACTATTATATAGCATAAAAGGGCTTTGGTCAAACATTTCATCACTTTTCCACATCTTTTTGTTCTAATCTATCATCAAAAAATTTTTCATAAACTTCTTTCAACTCACTTATTTTTTCCTCTGAATATTGCCTACTTTCTTTATTGTTTTCTTGTAATCTCCCTATTTTTGCTTGTAACCATCTTTCATAATATTGATAACAATCTGCTTTTTCTATAAATCCCAATTGTTGAATAACTTTATATACTTCTTCAGTCCATTTATATCCTGCAGGGTCAAATGGTTTTTTCCCTTTTTCTTCTATATCTTTGCTAGGTTTATCTTGAAAAAAAATCCCTATTCCAGAAAACATCAACATGTATTTGTCTTTTACTCGTTGTATTGTATCTTCTACCATTTGATCTACTTTTTCTTTTTCTTCAGGTAGTAAACGATAATCAAATCTATCATCTTCTCCATCTAATATATAAACAAATCGGTATAGCTGTTCATAATTTTTCATCATTCTTTTTTTTAATTCTTCTATATTTTCTTTTTTGGTTAGAAATTTTCCATCAACATGAGAATCTACATACTTACAATTCAAATCCTTATTTGTATAATACATAATTCCTTCTAGCAGTTTTTCTCTATTTTCCATTCCATGCAAAAAGTATTGATCAAATTTTTTTTCATCAAATTCTTTATATTTATTTAGGAAGCCTTGTATTTCTTTTGCATTTTGTCTAATTATTCCATATGTATAATTCGTGCTTGGTGATAATTGTATTCTAGCAATATTTCCTACATCATACCATTTACATCCACCCTTTTCCCATTTCTCTATATCTGCTGAATTTCCTGTCTCTAATACAGACATATACGATAGCGTAATACATGGCTCTTCTTGTGACACAGGATTTTCCTTTTTCATATATAAAAGTCTTTTGGTATCGACATCTAGTTTTCCTTCATAATCTTCTATTGTTTTTCTGACTTCTCTTTCTAATATATGATTGCCTTCTTGTATTTGAAATGTAGAACTAATACTTTCTAATTTATTATTCTGCCCTCTTTTTAATAACCATTTTCCATCTAAAGAAAAAATGTTGTTTTCTATCTTTACACTATTGCCCTCTGGTATAGCAGTCATCTTTTGTAATTCTGCTATATCTTTAGGTCCTTTAATATTTATCCCCATGTTAACTACCTCTTTTTTTATTTCTTTATTTTTTACATATTTCTATCTTTAGTAGTTAATTCAGATATATCACATATTCTTTTAATAAGCAAGCTTTATAGCACACTTTCTTTCAAAAATATTTAAGCAGAGTTTTAAAAACCTGCTTAATTAATCCAATTTTTAATATGCACTTAATCCTGCTTTTTCTATTTCTTCGATACTTGCTCCTTTTGTTAATTGGTGTACAATCGTTCCAACCATTTCTAAGTGAGTCAATTCTTTTGTATCCTAATGTTATCAATTTAAATGGTTGTGTTAGAACTTTAGTTCTTACAAACCATTATATGCCGATTTATCGGTAAAAAAACTTATAGTTATTGGCTGTGAAAATAAATAGAGTTCACAAAGTGAATTTAGTACACTAAGTGAACTTTTTATTTTTTCGGGAAACTCGTTTATAGCATAAAACTAAATGCTCGTTTCTAACCTAATGATAAATTAATATAAATTTATAGAATTATTCTAAAGGATTATATTTCTCCTAATGTGCTAAAGGATATTCATTTATGGAAATAAATCCAAGGGCTCATATCTAACCTAGTTTTGTTCTTTTAATAATATTTCTTTCATTTCAATTATATTGTAAAAGGGAATGTTAATACCTTTTTTAGCTAGTTTTATAACATCCATTGATGTTTGTATTATTTTTCTCTTCAATGTTTCAGTTATTTCTACATCTTGCATTTTATTTTGGTATTTACTTTCTATGTATTGTTCTGTTGTTGGAAAAATATTTTGTATCAAAAATGCTTTATCTTTTCCTAAAACTTTTCCAAAAACAAAGTTATAAACTTTCTTTCTAACTTTTTTCTTATTTTCATATATAACTTTATATTTATCAACTTTACTTGATATTGGTACAAACCATATTATTTTTTCATCATCTGGGTCATTAAAACAAAAATAGCAAGGCCTTTTATTGCCATTTTTCTTTGTTTTGCATTAATTTATAATCTTTAAATATATCAAAAAACTCATCTTTTATAAAATAAAATTTTCCGTTTTCTACTTTCATTATTACCTCATTTCTAAAAGAAAATCTACCTCCGAAAAGGTAGATTTTTATTACATTTGTCCACCTACACATTTATTTGTCGCAAGTAGGGTTGCGAGTAACATTTGCTCACCTGTGCATTTATATTTCGCCAACAGGGTGGCGGTTCACATTTGATTTGGACAAAGATACTTTAAAAGTATCTTTACTAGTATATTCATTATAACTTATTTTATTTACAAAATCAATATTTTTTCTAAATTTTCATAAAATTTAATTTCATATTTACAACAAATTTCTAGTGCAGTTAAAATATGTTTTTTATCAAAAATAGTTATTGAGGATTCTTCGGTAACTGAATTTGCATCTAAGTCATTATCTTTAAAAATATTTACTTGTTCTAGTTTATTTAAATACATAAAAACCCCCTATATTACCAATATGGGGGGTTGACTCTTAATTACAACCACAATTATTATTATTCATATAATATTTCTTTTCTGCTAGTTTATCTTGAACACCTCTTAATGCTTCTCCAAATCTTTGGAAGTGTACAATTTCTCTTTCCCTTAAATATCTTAATGGGTCTAATACATCTGGATTGTCTCTACATAAGTCAATTAATTTTTCATACGTAGCTCTTGCCTTTTGTTCTCAATAGGTAAAAATAGTGCAACCATTTTTGTTGAATTAAAATCGGTGTAATGCTACACCTTAAAACAAATTTTAACTTTTTGATTTTCTCCTATATAAATTTTTTCTATAAGTTTTTTTAAAGTTATGTTATCTATGTTGTTAACATCTTCAAAACTTATAATTGCATTAAGTATAGGCTTTTCAAAGTTTATATTAATTTTATTTTTCTCTAACCTATCCAGTTCCTTTTTCAAATTATTGATTTGATTCTGATATTCATTGTATTGTATTATGAATTCATCTTCAGATATTATTCCTTCGACTTTTTTTGAATACATAAATTTAAAATCAGATTCTTTTTTATTTATTTCATTTTTTATTTTTTTATAAGCGATTAATTCTGGATTTTGCTTTTCTACTTTTGATTGTATTTCTTTTGAATACTTTTTTAATTTATATTCTTTTATCCTTTTAGAAAGTTCTGATAGAACTATTTTTTTTAAGTCATTTTCCATTATTTTATTAAATTTATTGCAAATTTCTATATGTCTGTAATGTTCAGTACAAATATAATAACCTTTGTCATTTTGTTTGCCTGATACTTTTCCGTTTTGAAAATAAACAGGACTACTATTTTTATAAGTCATTTTTCTGCCACAATGTTCACAATAAACTAATCCTTTTAACAAATGTAGATAAATTTTATTATCTTCTTTTTTTCTATTTCCTTTTAACATTTGCACTTTATCATACATTTCTTTTGGAATAATTGCTTCATGAGTATTTTCCATTAATTCATATTCACTTTTTCTTGTAACAGATTTCTTTTTAGTTTTTAGATCTGTATTATATTTATTTAATACCATAGCTCCTATGTATATTGGATTAACTAAAATTCTATTTATTATTGATTTCGTCCAATAACTTGCTTGTCTTTTTAAATTAAAATATTGAGATGGCGTTTGAATTTTTTTATTGTTTAGTATATTAGCGATTTGTAGAGGTTTTTGAGTTTCTATATATTTTTCAAAAATAAATTGAACAATTGAAGACACTTTTTTATCTATTACTATTTTTTGCTTGTCATTTTCATCTTTTTTATATCCATAAGCAACGCTATCTTCTATAAATTTCCCCTGTTTTTTCATATTGTATTTAGTTGCTTTTATTTTTCTAGAAATATCTTCTAAATAGCTTTGATTTACAATCCCTCTTAATGCAACAGCATCATCAATTTCATATCTTTCACCACTATCAACATATTCTGTCACAGATATTAATCTAACATCATTATCTGGAAAAAATATATCAGTATAATATGAAGTCATATTTTTATCTCTAGTTAAACGGCTCATATCCTTTACAATGACCATATTTATTTTATTTCTTACTATATCAATCATTAATCTGTTTAGACTAGGTCTAGATGATAATATTCCTGAATATCCATTGTCTACATATTCTTGAACAATATTATAATTATGTTTGTTGGCATAAGCAGTTGTAATCTCCCTTTGCATATCTATGCTATTATTTTTTTCTTTATCTTCTTTTGAAAGTCTTAAATAGATTCCAGCTTTATATTCTTTCATTAAGCCATTCCTAATAAATCATATCTGTAATTTATAAATATATTATCATTACTATCTATTTTAACACTTTCAATGACATCTGCTAACTGTTCTCTTTTCCATTGTTTAACATCAGCTACTTTTTTTGAAACTCTTTTAAATTCTTTATTTGAAATATTCTGCTTATTTTGAATTTTTTGATTTATTTTTTCTATTTGTTCATTAATTTTTTCTCTTTTTTCTATTTCTTGGTTATACATTTTTTTAAAATCATATTCTTGAAGGATGTTATTTTTATAATCATTATAAAGTGATGCTATAATTTTGTTTGTTTTTTCTAGTCTTCTTTTTAGTTCGTTATGTTCTTGTTCATACTCTAAAAATCCTAAATTTTTGTAATTTTTTTCTAAAAATTCTGCAATATTATCACAAGATACAATATTTTTAACTTTTTGGTTTAATGTATATATTACAATTTGAGTAATTGTTTGTAATGAGATTCCTTTGTATTGTCTAATACAATATCCTTTCTTGTGTAATATGCTTGAACAATATAATCTCATAGAGGAAATTGTTTTTTTGTCTTTTCTATACCTGACTTTTAATTGCATTGGTTCACCACATTCATTGCAAAAAACCATTCCATTTAAAACCCAATTATGAGTATGTGTTTTACATCTTTTATTTAACTCTAATCTGTGTTGTACTCTATCAAACAGTTCATCAGATATAATTGATTTATGTGTGTTAAAAGCTATTTTCCATTCATCTCTTGGTATTTGTTTTACTTTTTTTGATTTATAACTTAAAATAACAACTTTTCCATATTCAGTATGACCTAAATAAACTTTATTTTTTAGTATTTTAGAAATTGTAGAATATGTCCATCCATATTCACCATTTTTATTTTTTTCAAATCCATTATAACTTGGGCAATACACTTTATCTTCTTTTAAGGTTCTTGAGATATCTCCCATAGTTTTCCCAGAATCATACATTTGAAAAATCTGTTTTACTATTTTAGCTTCCTCTGGATTTATTATAAGTTTATTTTTGTTATATTCGTCTTTTTTATATCCATAAGGAGCTTTAGCAGCAACATATAGTCCTTGTTCTTTTCTCGCCCAAACTCCAGCTTTTACTTTTCTTGATATATCTTTACTATACCAGTCATTAATTAAAGTTTTAAATTGGATCATATCATTGTTAGAGCTTTTTTTGTAAGTATCGACACCATCTAATATAGAAATATATCTTATCTCTTTTTCAAGAAAATAGATTTCAATAAGATAATTTGCTTCAAAATTATTCCTTGATAATCTGGATAAATCTTTTGTAATGATACAATTTATCTTTTTTCTTTCTATATCATCTAACATTCTCTGGAAATTTGGTCTATTAGTATTTAATCCTGTATAACCATCATCAATGTAAAAATCAATTAATTCAAACTTATCACCTAATTCCTTTATCTTTTCATTAATAATATTTTTTTGGCTAATAATACTATCACTAATTTCTTTATCACCATCTTCAACTGATAGTCTTAAATAACCTGCAACCTTATATTTATTTTTCACAATTATTACGCCTCCTACCGTATAATTGTCTAAAAATAAACAAGTATTACTACTGATATTATACTTTATCAGTTGTAATATTGTCTATAATCTTTTTAGTATTTATTGTTTAGGATGTTTTAGTTCTTGAATTGCATAATTTACAATTAAATCAATTAACTTTTCCTTTCCCAGACTGTTTTCCGTCTTTTTTGATATAACTGTATATTCTGTATTATTTATTGTATATATTTCTTTATCTTCTTTTTCTAATTTTTCTTCTTCTGAATTCTTGTCAATTGTAAGATTTTTATACTCTTTTGTTTTCATATTCTTATATTCTTTTTGTTCTATTTGTATCATATTACCAATGCTTATTTCATTCATGTATAATAATCA
>CALWZZ010000075.1 GCA_944386145.1 uncultured Clostridia bacterium
TTTGAAGTTATCAGAAGAGAACCAGATTGGCAAAAGAAATTAGTAGAAAGAATGAGACTATATAAAGAATTCTATGAAAACTATGTTCCAGGAGATTCTGGTTTCGCAACAATGCCACAATTAATTCTAATCTGTGAAGATGAAAAACACATGGCTGAAACATTTAAAGAAATTGTAAAAAATCAATTAGAAATTCCACAAATTAAATTATATTTCACAACAGATTTAAGACAAAATAAAGAGACATTAGAAGATACTTTAGTAGAGTTTAAATTGGTTGATGGAAAATATAAGATGGAAAATGTAGAATTGAAATTATTAGGAATGTAATGTCCAATTGAGGACGAAGCGATGATTTTGGGGACGGAGCAAAAAAGCATCATTTATTCTATAAAAAGTTTTATAAAAGTTTTTTTATAGAAATGATGCTTTTTTGCTCCGTCCCCAAAATCATCGCTTCGTCCCCGGCTTTCCTTCTAGCTTATTCCTAAAATTGCTTTTGCTCGTTTAACATCTTCACTCGTAGCATCTCGTGTATTTTCTAAACCATATTTTAAACCTAATTTTGTCCATTTATATTTACCAAGGCTATGATATGGCAAGATTTCTACTTTCTGAACAATGTTTAAAGAAGAAATAAATTCTTTTAATTTGCGTAAATCCTGTTCATCATCTGTATAGCCAGGAACCAATACCTGTCTAATCCAGATTGGTATGTTGTTATCACTTAAATATCTTGCAAATTCTAATTCCAGTTTATTGTCAAAACCAACTAAATCTTTACATTTTTCGCTATCAATATGTTTAATGTCTAAAAGAACCAAATCGGTTAATGTTAATAAATGTTTGATATCATTAGTAATTGATACCATTCCAGAGGTGTCGATACAAGTATGAATTTTTTTCTTTTTTAATTTTGTAAATAATTCGATTAAAAATTTTACTTGTAATAGAGGTTCTCCGCCAGAAACGGTAACACCACCATTTGGTGTGATGTAATTTTTATAGTTTAAAATCTTTTTATAAATATCATCAAGAGATTTATAAGTTCCTTCTTTCATATCCCATGTATCACGATTATGACAATATTTACATTGCAAATGACAACCTTGAAGAAATAGTACGAAACGAATTCCTGGACCGTCAACTGCTCCAAAGGTTTCTATTGAATGTACTTTTGCATAATATCTTAAATCTTTTTCATTATATTCTATAGTTTGATTGTTTTCCATGATAGCTCCTTTATTCTATATTTGCAATTTTTTACCCTTTGAGGAATTAAATAAAATAGGGATTAAAGGAGCGTCCCTCAATCCCTTTTTTGTGATACAGGAAATTGCATTTCCTATACCACAAAAAATAACGTTATATTCTTTCATGAATGGTTCTATTAATTACATCTAATTGTTGTTCTCTTGTTAATTTTGTGAAGTTTACAGCATATCCAGAAACTCTAATGGTTAATTGAGGATAATTTTCTGGATGTTCCATTGCGTCAATTAATAAACTTCTATCAAAAACATTAACATTAATATGATGTCCAGTTTGTTTGAAATATCCATCTAACATATTAACTAAGTTTGTTACTCTTGTTTCTTCATCTTTTCCTAATGTTTTAGGTGTGATTGAGAAAGTATATGAAATTCCATCTTCTGCTGAGTCAAATGGTAATTTTGCAATAGAGTTCATAACAGCTAAAGCACCATTTGTATCTCTTCCATGTAATGGATTTGCACCAGGTCCGAATGGAGCACCCATTCTTCTTCCATCAGG
This sequence comes from uncultured Clostridia bacterium, assembly GCA_944386145.1. Lineage (GTDB taxonomy): Bacteria > Bacillota > Clostridia > TANB77 > CAG-508 > CAG-269. The sequence goes on from CALWZZ010000075.1 coordinate 1,774, forward strand.
TGTGTTTCCTGTAGCTTTTCCATAAACGACATTTGATGTGATTGTAAGGATTGATAATGTGTGTTTAGAATTTCTATATGTTGGATATCTTCTTAATTTATTCATAAATGTTTTAACAATATCAACAGCAATACTATCTACTCTATCATCATCATTACCGAATTTAGGAAAATCTCCTTCAATTTCATAATCAACAGCTAGTCCTGTTTCATCTCTGATAACTTTTACTTTTGCGTATTTAATAGCAGAAAGTGAATCTGCAACAACGGATAAACCAGCAATACCGCAAGCCATTGTTCTTAAAATATCTTTGTCATGAAGTGCCATTTCAATTGCTTCATAACAATATTTGTCATGCATATAATGGATAGCATTTAATGCTTTGATATAGATTTTTGCTACATAATCCATCATTTGGCTGAATTTTTCCATAACTTCGTCATAATCTAAGTATTCAGATGTAATTGGTGCAAATTTTGGTGTAACTTGTTTTCCAGTCATTTCGTCTCTACCACCATTGATAGCATATAACAATGTTTTTGCTAAGTTTGCTCTTGCACCAAAGAATTGCATTTGTTTACCAATTTTCATTGGAGAAACACAACAAGCAATTCCGTAGTCATCTCCTAAAGTAATTCTCATTAAGTCATCACTTTCATATTGAATAGAAGATGTTTTAATAGATAAATCTGTTGTATATCTTTTAAATCCTTCTGGCAAACGTACTGACCATAAAACCGTTAAGTTTGGCTCTGGAGCTGGTCCTAAGTTTTCTAGTGTATGAAGAATTCTAAAAGAGTTTTTGGTAACCAATGTTCTTCCATCAATTCCCATACCACCAATACTTTCTGTTACCCATACAGGGTCACCACTAAATAATTCGTTATATTCAGGTGTTCTTAAGAAACGAACCAATCTTAATTTCATAACAAAATGGTCCATGATTTCTTGAACTTCTTCTTCTGTGATGGTTCCATTTTCTAAATCTCTTTCAAAATAGATATCTAAGAATGTAGAAGTTCTACCAAGACTCATAGCAGCACCATCTTGAGATTTTACAGCACCTAAATATCCGAAATATAACCATTGAACAGGCTCTTTACTAGTGCTTACTGGTTTAGAAATATCAAAACCATATTTTGAAGCCATTGCTTTTAATTCATTTAGTGCTTTGATTTGTTCACTAATTTCTTCTCTTTCACGAATTACTTCTTCAGTTAAACAATCTACATTTAATATATCTAAATCTTTTTGTTTTTCTTCAATTAACACGTCTACACCATAAAGTGCTACTCTTCTATAATCTCCAATAATTCTTCCTCTACCATATCCATCAGGTAAACCTGTAATCAAGTGTGAACTTCTAGCAGCTCTAATATCTGGTGTGTATACACTAAATACACCATCATTATGTGTTTTTCTATATTTGTGGAAAATTTCTTCTACTTCATCATCTACTTTTCTATCATAAGCTGCACAAGCTTTTTCAACAATACGAATTCCTCCATAAGGCATGATTGCTCTTTTTAAAGGCGCGTCTGTTTGAAGTCCTACAATTTCTTCTAAATCTTTATCAATATATCCAGGTTCGTAGCTATTTACACTTGAAATTGTTTTTGTATCAATATCAAGTACGCCACCTTTAGAAGCTTTTTCTTTTTTATAAAGCTCTAAAACTTCGTCCCATAATTTTTTTGTTTTTTCTGTAGGTCCAGCCAAAAATGTTGAATCTCCCTCATAAGGTGTGTAGTTTCTTTGAATGAAATCTCTTACATTGATTTCGCTTTGCCAATCTCCTTTTTCAAATCCATTCCATTGTTCAAATTTCATAATATTTAAAAACCTCCTTAATTAAGAATAAAATGAAATATAATTAATAATGATATATACGGAAAGCCAAAGAAAAAAAGTTAAAATTTGATATAAATTATAAAGCTTTCCGATTTGTTCTTAGTATTATCATTTTGACCACATAATATAATACCATATTTATAAAATTTAATCAATCTTAAATGAAAATAATTTGGTAAAAATGTCGAATTATGATGGTTTGAGTACCTTTGGTGAAAAAATTACGTAATCATTAATTACATTTACGAGATAATCATAAGGATAAAATAGAAAAAAATCTGTTGTAAATGCAACAAAAAACCAATATTTTTAAAATATTGGTTTTACCATAAAATTATTCAGCTTCTGCAATGATTTTTGCAATTTTGTAAATTAATCTTTGTTTGTGAGCAGGACAACTATTTAATAAATCAGAGAATTCTTTTGTTAAATAATTTTCTGAATCACTAGAAGTACCACTTAAAATATAACCTTCTGATACATCTAATAAACTACAAATTTGTGATAATCTTTTTAAGTTAATATGAGAATTTCCTCTTTCTACTCTACTTAAAAATGCAACAGAAACATCTATTTTTTCAGATAATTCTTCTTGTGTGTAATTTTTAGCAAGTCTTGCTTGTTTAAGTCTTTGTCCAATAATGTTGTAATCTAATGCCATATCTATCACCTTCCTATATTTTTATTACATAACAAATATCTAGTATATGTTTACTAAATAGTCTACGAACATACTATATACTAATTAGTTGAAAATGTCAAGAATTTTGGAGAAAGTGTCAAAAAATATTTAGATATCAACATTCTTATTAATACTTATCTATAAACTATGAATTGTTACAATTTAAGTGGTAAGACGAACTAAAGTAATATGAAATGAAGAGAAAAACGGAGGAAATTTGAGGATTAAAAAGAAAAATATGGATTATTTGAAAATATTTGAAAATGATAATGAATATTTTTACTTTTTTAGCACAAATTATGTATACTGAGTTTGAAAAAGGGCAAAATATATAGTATAATATGGATTGTCGCGTTAAAAGAATAAAGGAGAGTGAAGCGTATTTTAAAAAAGAAACTAAAATTTTATACAAAAGAGTTTCTAAAATTTTTTAACATTACAATTATAGCTTTTGGTTTGATAATCGCGATGATATTTGTAAAATATAAACCAATGTATAAAGTAAGCATTTCTGGACAAGAAGTTGGATATGTAGAAAATAAACAAGCTTTTGAAGAGACATTAAAAGAGGAAATTACAGAAAATTCAACAAAAACTATTGAAGATATTAGCTTAAATGAAGAACCAGAATATGAGTTAAAATTCGTAAATAGAGCAGAAAATACAGAGGATACAGATTTAGTAGAGGATTTAAAAGAAGAAGTGACAGTGACATATAAATATTATGAAATAGCAGTACAGGAAACAGTTGTAGAAAAAGTAAATACAATTGAAGAAGCAGAAGAATTGGTAAATGAAATAAAAGAAGAAAATAATAGTGAAGAAATTAATTTAAGCATTGCGGAAAAGTATACACAAAATGAAGAAGAAGCAGATACAACAGATTTAGAAATTGCTAAAACAAATGTACAAGAAACTGTACAAAATGCAATAACACAAATTAAAGAACAAAAAGAAGAAGAAGAAAGATTAAATGCATTACCAAGTATTAATGGCATCAAATTAGCTGTTACACCAATTGAAGGCAGAATTACTTCAAGATATGGTGCTAGAAGTAGTATTAGAAAATCAACACATACAGGATTGGATATTTCAGCAGTGCAGGGAACAGATATCAAAGTAGTAGCAGATGGCACGGTAACTTTTGCAAGTTACAATGGCTCTTATGGGAAGCTAGTAAAAGTAGACCATGGAAATGGTGTAGAAACTTGGTATGCGCATACAAGTAAAATGTATGTAAACGTAGGAGATAGCGTGAAAGCAGGAGATGTTATTGCAGCTGTTGGTTCTACGGGCAATTCTACAGGCCCACATTTACATTTGGAAATTCGAGTAGATGGGGAACATGTAAATCCACAAGATTACTTATATCAGGAATAAAATGCAAGTATTCAAGTACTTGTATTTTTTTGTCAATAAATCTGAAAAAATATAAACTGCATATTATTGACATTTTCTTCTAATCATATATAATGGATTTGTGTAAAAACTTTTTATAGTTATACAATATAAAAAGTCAAAAAACAAAGAGCAAAAATTGTTCTGGGTAGGAGGTTATTTATGAGTGATAACGTAAATGAAGAAAAAGAGATTGAAGAGATGATTAACGACTTAGTAGAAAAAGCAAAAGTAGCGTCTCAAGAGTATCTAAAATTAGACCAAGAGACTGTCAATAATATTACAAAAGCAATGGCAATGGCAGGGCTTGAAAATCACATGAAACTAGCCAAAATGGCGGTAGAAGAAACTGGAAGAGGAATCTATGAAGATAAAATTACCAAAAATATGTTTGCAACAGAATATATATATCACAGTATTAAATATGAAAAAACAGTAGGTATTATAGATGAAAATGTAGAAGATGATTATGTAGAAATTGCAGAACCTGTTGGAATTATTGCAGGGGTTACACCTGTTACAAATCCAACTTCAACAACAATGTTTAAATCTATCATATCAGCAAAAACGAGAAATGTTATCATATTTGGTTTCCATCCATCAGCACAAAAATGTAGTGTAGAAGCTGCTAGAATTTTAAGGGATGCGGCTGTAAAAGCAGGAGCACCAGAAAACTGTATTTTATGGATTGAAAAACCAAGTATTACAGCCACAAGATTATTAATGAACCATCCAGATGTAAACTTAATTTTAGCAACTGGTGGGACAGGCATGGTAAAATCTGCTTATTCTTGTGGAAAACCAGCATTGGGTGTAGGACCTGGAAATGTACCATGCTATATTGATAAAACAGCAAAATTAGAAACATCTGTAAATGATTTAGTCATGTCAAAAGCATTTGACAATGGTATGATTTGTGCGTCGGAACAAGCAGCGATTGTTGATGAAGAAATTCATGAAAAATTTGAAGAATTAATGAAACAAGCAGGATGTTATTTTGTAAATGAAGAAGAAAAGCAAAAATTAACCAATAGTATGTTTGAAAAATTAGAAAATGGAGACTACAAATTAAAATCACATGTACCAGGACAATATCCTCATACGATTGCAAAAGAAGCTGGATTTGATGTTCCAGAAGATACAAAAGTATTAGTGGTTTATGAAACTGGCGTCGGAAAAGATTATCCATTTTCAAAAGAAAAATTAAGTCCAGTATTGACTTATTATATAGTAAAAAATGAAGAGGAAGGAATTAATACAGCAGAAAGATTACTAGAATTTGGTGGATTAGGACATTCAGCCGTAATCCATTCAGAAAATAAAGATACGATTTTAAAATTTTCAGAAACTATGAAAGCAGGAAGAATTATTGTAAACTCTCCATCAACACATGGTGCAATTGGGGATATTTATAATACCAATATGCCATCATTGACATTAGGATGTGGTTCATTTGGTGGAAATTCAACAACAGCCAATGTATCATCAGTAAACTTGATTAATATAAAAAGAGTTGCCAATAGGAGGGTTAATATGCAATGGTTTAAAGTTCCAGAAAAAATATATTTTGAAGCAGGTTCAATTGCTTATTTAGAGAAAATGCCAAACATTGAAAGAGCATTTATTGTTACAGACCAAGGAATGGTAAAATTAGGATATGTAGATAAAATCTTATATCATTTAAGAAATAGACAACACTATGTACATTCAGAAATTTTTAGTGAAGTAGAATCAGACCCATCATTTGATACGATTATGAAAGGTGTAGAAGCGATGAAAACCTTCAAACCTGACGTTATTATTGCATTAGGTGGAGGAAGTCCAATTGACGCAGCTAAAGGAATGTGGCTATTCTACGAACATCCAGAGGCAGACCCAGAAGGATTAAAATTGAAATTTATGGATATTAGAAAACGTACCTATAAATTCCCTAAACTAGGAGAAAAATGCCAAATGGTAGCCATTCCAACAACATCAGGTACAGGTTCAGAAGTAACATCATTTGCCGTTATTACAGATAAAGAAAAGAATAAAAAATATCCATTAGCAGATTATGAATTAACACCAGATGTTGCAATTGTAGACCCTGATTTGGTTATGAGTTTGCCAAAATCTGTTACAGCAGATACTGGTATGGATGTGTTAACACATGCATTAGAAGCATATGTTTCAAATATGGC
>CALWZZ010000076.1 GCA_944386145.1 uncultured Clostridia bacterium
TTCTCCTGCTAGTTTATATATCTTTGGTATCTCAATTATATGTATTTCTAAGTCTTCTGTCAAGATCAGTTTTCTCTCCTTTTCTTCTATTATTTTCCACTTACTATGATATTCTAATTCATCTAATCTTTTTATTTCAAAATTTACTATTAATACTTCTATTGTCTTTTTTAGTTCTACATAGTCATTACTTGATTTTAAATTTTTCCCATATATTCTGGACCAATAATATAATATTCTTTCTAATAATTTATCTTTTTCCACCATTTGCATTTCTACATTACAATATTCTTCATTATTAATTTTTACTAACACATCCAATATTCCCATTTTATCTTCTAAATTTTCTCTTCTTAATACAATATTTCTACTTAAATCCACTTCTTCTAATTGTTCATCTAGTATCGCTTCTAAAAATTTTTTTGTAATTCTTTCACTTCTCATTTCTCCAAATAATACTTGAAAAATCACATCTAATTTTGGAGATAATAATTTTCTTTTTTCTTCTTTTTTTGTTTTTTCCTTTTGACCCATTAAATTCCTCCTCGTTTTTATTTTACATTATTTGCCATTACAATATCTAAAAATTAATTCCAATAAAAATTAATATAATGTATTGATATATATTTTTTTGATTTTAAAAATTTTATCTTGGATATTTTATAAAGATTCTTACTAGATAAAAATATTGGTATAATTTTTTTAACTTTGCTTAACCTCGAATACAATCTATAATGGATAAAAATACAGGAAATAATACAATAATCTAAATTTTACGATTTAAAATGAAATAAGATTTTATAATTAGTTTTAAGCAATCTTCCTCTTTGGTTTTCAAACTATATGAATTTACAACATTTCTAGGATTTTATTTAGAAATAACTTTTAGATTTAAATTTTAACGACAAATAATTATATTAATAATATATCATGTACTTTCATATTTTACAAGTATTTCCAGTGAATTTATTACTTTTTTTAGATATAGAACAAATAAAATCTCTATTGTATTTCCATTATTTCATAATACAATTAGAGATTTTTCAAGATATTATCATAAATTTTTAAAATTCATATACTCTTTTTTTTAAAATGTTGGATATCCCTTTTCTCCTTTTATCCAACTTTTTAAATCAATTCCTTCTTTTGTTTTATTTTCTGTTACATATTGATTGAATATTTCTAATATTTCATTTGATTGCATTTCTGTATCTGTACCCCCTTGTATATCTTCCAATGCCTCTGCACTAGAATTCCAACCACCAATTCCTTTTGAAATATTGGTGTTCAAATAATAGCAATTTTTTGTCGTTAGAAAATCATTACTTAAGTTTAACCCGCCTATAATACCACCAGCAACACTTCCAGATATTTTTCCTATACTATAACAATTTTCTATAGCTTTTTCTGCCCAATACGAATATCCTATAATTCCTCCTGCATTTCCTTTTGATTCTATATCTCCTAAATTATAGCAATTAATAATATCAATTTTAAACATACTGGTTCCAACAATCCCTCCTGTTCCAGCATATCCGCTTCCATTTTGATTATTGATTATGATTCCATTATTGCAACAGTTAATAATCTTTACAATTTCATAAGCCATTCCTATTATTCCTCCTGAAGTTATTCCTTTAATTGTTCCATTATTTGTACAATTTGCAATAATTAGACTTCTAGTTTCATTACCAGTTGATCGATTTCCTACAATTCCTCCACTTGTATCTGTCGTTTCTATTGTTACATTATTAATACAATTTTCTATTGTTATTAAATTTTCTGTTGGTGCTTCTGAACTCATATTCACATAACCAACAATGCCACCTCCCGTACTACCTATCATATTTCCAGAAATCATTATATTTTGTATATTCACCTCATTAGTCGTTCCACCTATTGTTCCAAATAATCCTACTGTACTTTCTGGGCGATTAATATAGATATTTTTTAGTTCATGACTCTCTCCATTAAAATTCCCTGCAAAAGTACCACCTGTTCCTATTGGTTTAAAACCTGTTCCTGTTGTCATTTCATTTATCAAAGTATTCCCATCTTCTGTATTTCCATTAATATCCCCAAAGTCTGTTCTTTCACTATTCTGATATGACAATTTAGATTTAAAATTTAAGTTTGCTTTTAGTACAACATATTTAGAACCAAAGACATTTCTATATGTTATTGGTACTGCTTCTCCATTTTCTAATCTTATACCTTCTCCATTTACCATGTTAGAAAATGTTACCAAATCTTCTATGCACCAGATTTCATATGGGTATTCCTCACTTCCATCCAATGTTTCTCCATCTTTTCCGATAGTAATATCTCCTGGATATTTGTCTTCTTCATATATATTTGCTTCTCCTACATTTCTATTTTGGTCAATAGTATAATAACGATTACTTTCTTTGAACAATACTTCAAACTCTTCTCCAATATCTGTCGCCTCTGTTTTTCCTTCCCCTGTTTCTTTGTCTAGTTGCTCTTGTAGTTCTTGTTCTTCTATATTTCCATATTTATTATTTCCCATTGCTTGTACGGTTGCTTTCTCTAAAATGTCTTTCTCATTAGCTATTTCTGCTTCTTCTTTGGCTCTTCCTACATTTCCTATAATTCCATTTTCTCCCGTTATCACATTTATTGTAATTCCTGCTAAAATCAGTAAGATGATTATTGTTATTACTAATACCAATAAAGTGATTCCTTTTTGTGTTTTTGTTTGATTTTGTATTTGATCCTTTCGAGTCATTTTCCTTACATATTTTTCTTTCATTTTTTAACCTCTTTCTCTTTATTTTCTTTTGTCTAACCATTTCTTAAGTTCTAGCTTTTTGCTATGAATTGCTATTTTATGCCATTTTTCATCTTTTTATCTTTTCTTTCAGTTAGATACTCTAGGAAATTATGAAACTAAAAAACTTACTGAAATTTATATAGTTACAGTTTCTTTCCTTTTCAAAATTTTTTTATTAACCATCAAAAAATTTTTTTACTATTTTTTCATTTTTTATTGATATCTATAGGATTTATTGATATAATTTCAATTAGAAATATTCTTAGAGTATCTAACTCTAGGATTTTTTCATGTATATTTCTTGACAAAAATACATAAACTGTGTAAAATAGTACTTAACAATTTAAAATATTTTTGCGTTTGTACAATGAAAGTATTTAGAAGTTACTTTTAGAGAGTAAGGGTCATCGGCTGAAAGCCCTTTAAGGTCAACCTAAATTTGCGAAACACATTGGAGCAATTTTTAATAAAGTGGAAAATTAAATATAGTTATCAATACATTAAAACTATTGATGAAATCCATTTAATTTTCAAGCTGGGTGGTACCGCGGATTGATTTCGTCCCTGCATTTTTGCAAAGGGCGTTTTTTTGTGCCCTAACAATTTATAGGAGGTAAGAAATATGAATGAGTACAGAACACACAACTGTAATGAAATCACATTAGAAGATGTGGGAAAAAAAGTAAGAATTAGTGGATGGGTACAAACCATCAGAGATTTAGGTGGGTTAGTTTTCTTAGATATTCGTGATATGTACGGAATTACTCAAGTTGTAACCTCTGGAAAAGCAGAAGATGTTGATTTTGCTTCACATATTCCAATTGAGTCTACTGTAACAGTTTATGGTACTGTTAAAAAACGTGATGAAGAAACCATTAACCCTAAACTTAAAACTGGTTTAGTAGAAATCCGTATTGAAGATATTAAAATTTTAGGAAAAAGAACACAAAATCTTCCTTTTGAAATCAATACAAATCAAGAGATTAGAGAAGATTTAAGATTACAATATCGTTTTCTTGATTTGAGAAATGATAGATTAAAAAATAATTTATTATTACGCGCTAAAGTCATTCAATTCATTAGAGCACAAATGATTGAACAAGGATTTTTAGAAGTACAAACCCCAATCCTTACAAGTTCTTCTCCTGAAGGTGCTAGAGATTATTTAGTTCCTAGCAGATTACACCCAGGAAAATTTTATGCTTTGCCACAAGCTCCTCAACAATTTAAACAATTATTGATGGTTTCTGGTATTGATAAATATTTCCAAATTGCGCCATGCTTTAGAGATGAAGATGCTAGAGCAGATAGAGCACCTGGAGAATTTTATCAATTAGACATGGAAATGAGTTTTGCCACACAAGAAGATGTCTTTAATACAATAGAACCTGTGATGTATAACACTTTTAAGACTTTTTCAGATAAAAAAATTGAAGGATATCCTTTCCCAAGAATTCCATATAAAGAGGCAATGCTAAAATATGGTACTGATAAACCAGATTTGAGAAATCCTTTGGAAATTGTCGATGTTACAGACATTTTTGACCATGTAGATTTACGTGCTTTCCAAGGTAAGATCGTTAGAATTATTGCCACACATGATGTCGCTGACCAACCAAGAAGCTTTTTTGAAGGTATGACAGATTATGCTATCAAAGATTTAAAAGCTAAGGGATTAGCTTGGCTTAGAATTTTAGATGATGGAAGCTTCCAAGGTCCTATTGCAAAATTTATACCAGACGACGCTAGAATTGAAATGTGTAAAAGAACAAATTCAAAACCGGGAGATTGCCTATTCTTCATCGCTGAAGTTCCAGGAATTGTTGAAACTTTGTCTGGACAAATTAGAGATGAACTTGGCAAACGACTTGGTTTAATTGATAACAATGTCTTTAAATTCTGTTGGATTGTTGATTTTCCAATGTTTGAAGTTGATGAACACGGAAAAATTGGTTTCAGCCATAACCCATTTTCAATGCCACAAGGTGGTTTAGAAGCCTTAGAAAATGAAAATCCTTTAGACATTTTAGCTTATCAATATGATATTGTATGTAATGGTATTGAGCTTTCTTCTGGTGCTGTTAGAAATCATGATATTGATATTATGCTTAAAGCCTTTACAATGGCTGGTTATACAGAAGAAGAAGTAAAAAACAAATTTGGTGCTTTATATAAAGCCTTTCAATTTGGTGCTCCTCCACATGCTGGTATTGCACCAGGAATTGACAGAATGCTTATGCTTTTAACCGATTCTGATACGATTAGAGAGGTTATTGCTTTCCCATTAAATAGTAAAGCACAAGATTTAATGATGGGCGCACCAAGTAATGTAAGACGTGACCAATTACGCGATGTGCATATTATGATTGATAAAAAATAGCTTCTATTATATATTTAACTTGAAGACCTAATCTGGAGATATTATATATATTATATTTTTCGCTATCCCAACACTTTACATACTGTAACGAAATCAGTTCCCACGGAACTGTCACTGATTTCATAACAGTATGTAGCGTGTCGGTCCCCCCGAAACCCGCTTAAAATATAATATATATAATATCTCCAGATTAGGTCTTCTTAAAATTTTAATCAAACTTTTTTATAATATTTTAGTACGCAAAAGCGACAAATCAATTATCTAACATTTCAGATACTTATTTGTCGCTTTTATTATTATCGATTCATATATTTATATACTTTATTTATTCATTATTTTTTGTTTACTAAATCTTTTAATGCTTTACCAGCTTTGAATACTGGAGCTTTTGATGCAGGTATTTTGATTTCTTCTTTAGTTTGTGGGTTTCTACCTTTTCTAGCTGCTCTTTTTCTTACTTCAAAAGATCCAAATCCAACTAATTGAACTTTATCTCCTTCTTTTAAAGCATTTGTTACAACTTCTACGAATGCATTTACTGATTCTTCAGCTGCTTTTTTTGTGTCTCCTGTTTTTGCAGCTACTGCTGCGATTAATTCAGCTTTGTTCATTTAAATTACCTCCTATAAGTATAATGTTATGTACTTTTATTGCTATATTAAACAATAAATGTACTACTATATAAATAAATTCGCCAAAAACATATAAAATCCTTCTTTTTTTCCGAAAATTTAATATATTTTTAACTTTTCTAATATCATACAAATCTTATCTCCTGCAGGTAGCATTTTAATTTCTTGTTTTGAGAATATTCTTAAAACTATAACTGCTAACACATAAATAATGATTGCTGATATGATTGCTATTATTGTAGCCAATTTTTCTGCAATTATTCCTAAAAGTACGGAATATATAAAATATGAGCAAATTGCCATAATGATTGTTGCAAGTATTGGCTTTATCATAAATCTTTTTACACCTAATTTAATTTTTATTGTTCTTTTTAAAGCCATAATTGAAATTCCAAATGCTACTACGTGGCATGCTACAGATGCAATTGCAGCACCATTTACGCCTATCGCAGGTATTGGAACTAAAATTAAATTTAAAATTAATTTGACAATAACACCGACATCCTAAAGCTATTGCTGGCACTCTCAATTTTCCATAGCCTTGTAATATTGAATTTATTGTCTGATCTAATATCGTAAAAATAATGGTAAGTGCACTAATTTGTAATACCAATTCTCCAGAACTAGCATTAGGATATAATAAATTTAATATTGGTCCTGCAAATATACACATTCCTACTGTACATGGAAGTCCAATTAACATAGACATCAATAATGTAAAAGTTGATTTTTGCTTTATAGATTTATAATCTTTTACTGCTTTTGCTGCTGATATTGCTGGAACTAATGCTGTAGCAAAAGCAACATTAAAAGATAATGGCAAACTTGTCAAAGTATCTACCTTTCCGCCTAAAATTCCATATTGGGTAACTGCCATATCTTCACTCATGAATTGTTTTAAACTTCTTACAACTGTAAATGAATCTATATTTTTATTTAATGATGACATAATTGCCGTTAAAGCAATTGGAATGGAAACTAATAAAATCTTTTTAACAATATTTCTAACTCTTTCATATTTATAATTTACGGTTTCTCTTATTTCTGCAGCAATCTCTTTTCTTCTGCTTTTATAAAATAGATATAAATATCCAAATCCAACAAAAGTTGCTAGTGTTGTAGCAAGCGTTGCTCCTCCTGCCATCCAAACTGTTGATGTATTAGAAATAATAGCAACAATTTCTACTAATATAATGGTAAGTGTTGTTTTAAAAATTTGTTCTAATGTTTGTGATCTTGCCGTTACTTTTAGGTTTTGTCTTCCATTAAAATATCCCCTCATAACTGATGAAATTGCTACAAAAAATACTGCTGGTGATAATGCTACCATTGTCATTTCTGCATCTGGTATTTGTAACCATTGATTAGCAATCAAACCTGCTCCAAAAAATAGCATTAAACTTCCGATTAAACCAATAACTGCAAAAGTTGCAAATGCAATTTTAAATATTCGATAAGCCCCTTTATGATCTCCTACTGCCACTCTTTCTGATACCAACTTTGATATAGCATTTGGTACACCTGTAGAAGAAATCGTTAGTAATACAGCATAAATCTGATAACTCGCTGAAACAATTCCATTTCCTTGGTCTCCAAATCCTTCTCTATTTGTTAAATACAAATTATATACCAGTCCAAGCAGTTTTATTAGCAATTGCGAAAATATTAGTGTTATAATCCCTTGCATAAAAGTTTCTTTTTTTCCTCTAGATCTAGAAACTTTTTTTTCTGCTTTATCTGTCATTCAATACCTCCTGTTTCTATATACCGTCTTTGTTTATATATCATTTATATATGTCCATTATGTGATAATATTTTTTATATTTTTACATTTGAAAACTTGGTTTTATATATGTTTCTTTTTAATTGTACGAATTAATTATAAATTTAATTACTAAATTATTCAATACTTTTGAAATTTTTTGTTAAAATTATTGACAAATAGCCATTTTTGTATTAAAATTATTTAGCAATTATGTATTTTATTAGTTAATATGATTTAAATATAAAATCTCTCCCCGGTGGTTTTAGATTTAAATTTCATATATAAAATTTATAATAATAGGAGG
>CALWZZ010000077.1 GCA_944386145.1 uncultured Clostridia bacterium
ATACTTTATTTTTTATTACATATATGATAGTATATAGATAAATTTAATAATTAGGAGATAACAATGATAGAAAATAATCAAAAATATTGGAATGAAGGATATTGGAAAAGAGTTATAAACAATCAAAAAAATTCTTTTAAAAATAAAAACTGGATAGATAAATATAAAGAAATCATTAATAAAGTCGAAGGCAATAGTGCAGTTGATTTAGGTTGTGGGATAGGTCAAGATACAAAATGGTTAATAGATAATGGTTTTGATGTCATATCTTGTGATATATCAAACATTGCATTAGAAAAATTAAAAGAGCTTATTCCAAATAGTAAAACATTGCAAATAGATATACGAGAAACACTACCATTTAAGAATAACTCAATTAATTTAGTTAACGCTGATTTATCTATTCACTATTTTTGTATGAAAGATACAATAAGAATTTTTAATGAGATAAATAGAATATTAACACCAAAAGGAATTCTTATAGGAAGAGTAAATTCGGATAAAAATGAAGGATATATAAGAGAAGAAACAAAAGTAATAGAAGATAATTATTATTATGATTTTGAAAAATATTTTAGATTATTTAATAAAGGACAATTTGATATATTAGCTAAAGATTGGAAAATAATTGTACTTAATGAAGATGTCATAACAAGAGTAAATAAGAAAAAAGTATTGTGGGAATTTATTTTTCAAAAAATATAAAAAAACAAGGAGGACTTTTTGGTTTCCTCCCTGTTTCTGCTATAATTTCTAGCAGAGGCTGTTTTGCTTGTTAGCTCCGATTTTTACTTGCCAGAATTTCCCAAGTTTCATCTTCGGTATAGAACCGCTTTTCTTTGGCATTTACCACCACACACTTATCAAGGATATATGGATTGGCAAATGCTATTCCAGATTGCTCTCCTGAAAAAACTAAGACTTCGTTGTTATCAAGTTCTGATAAGAAACAAGTAGTATTTCGAGGAAAATACAAGTTCAACAGTAGGTACAATGTATCCAAATCTCCTTCATTTTCTTCTTTGAAGGAAATTCCGAAAGAGGAGTTATCATCATCAAAGTGGACGACAAATCCTAGTTCGAGTTTACCGTTGAGTAGATTTACAATTGTGTAGGTGTTTTTAATCCGAGCTTTTCTTTTCTCCATACAGTTCATCCTTTCTGCATATCGCAAAACATATGTTATTGGGTTACTACTATTATATTATAGCATATTAAGGCATTTTATGCAAAATAAAGAAAAAATATTTTCATAAATGAACAGATTTATGGTATAATATAATAGCAACAAAAAATTGTGTTTTGAAAGGAGTAAGATATGGGTAAACGGAAATATGACAGAATAATAGGACTATTAACAAATATTAATTGTTCAGGAACTCATTATAAAAAATTAGGTTATACTGATATGTTATCAGATATTGGAGAACCGATTATTTACATTGATGAGAATGAAAACAAGGTTGATACTGGAGAAAAAGTACATACGACAGATTATGATGAGTCTAATCCAGATGCAACTGTTGTGAACAACAAATATGTTTTAATTTGGATTTAAATTACCCAAAAAGATGCTCAAAAATAGCAATTAAGATATGACAAAAAAGCAAGGAAGATAATTTCTAATTAGGATTTTATCTTCCTTGTCTATAATTTAGATTTTATTTATACATTTTAACTGTTCTAGTAGATATTTTTCTAAAACAATTTACAAGTTACTAAATTAATTATAGCATATTTGGGCTAAAATATTAAAAAAATCAAGGGTTTAGGAATTTATAAACAATAAAATTCTTATAGTTTGTAGAATATTTTAAATTCATATGATATACTGCAATTAAAAAAGGAGTTTTAATCATGAAAATACAATTAATAGGAACGGGAACAATACCTGATATTGCAAATAGTGCAAGTATATTGATAAATGACCATATATTATTTGATATGCCAAATGGAAATTTAAAAGCAATGATAAGACAAAATATAGATATAATGAGAATAGATACTTTAATTATATCTCATACTCATGCAGACCATTGTTTTGATGTACCATTTTTATTATGGTATAAGAAAGATTATTATAAACTAGGATATAAATTATCTACAAAAATTGTAACAGATGAACTTACTAAAGATACAGTAGAAAACTTAATAGACTTATCATATTTTGGTTCTGCAAAAGAAGCAGAAAAAGAATTTATTGATTTTCAAGATGTAAATAATATAAAGATATGTGATGATGTAGAAATATTAAATGAACCAATGTTACATAGAAAGATTAAATATGCTAATGGATATATTATAAAAGAAAATCATGTAAGCATTGGATTAACAGGAGATACAAGTTATTGTGAAGGTGTAAGAAAAATTGCAAGTAAAGTAGATTATTTAATTTGTGATATGACATTGATGCTAGGTAATGATTCACATATGGGAATTGATAATATTTTAGAACTTATGGAAGATTATCCAAATCTAAAAATAATACCAATACACATGCACGATAAAACAAGAAATGAAGCTAAAAAATTAGAAAAAGATAATTTACTTATATATGAAGATGGTAAGATTTTAGAAGTATAAGTACTAAAGGAAGAATAATAAATGGAAATTATAGAATATAAAAATCTAAATAACAGGTTTACAAATAATCAAATACGAGATTTTATAGATGCTTGTATGTATGAATTTCTAAATAGAGAGTTTGAGGATTTACAAGACGTTATTAATATGGAGGGACACTATATTAATAATGGTGGTAACTTTTGGATTGCAATAGATGAAGATAAAATAATAGGAACAATTGCTCTTGAAAATAGAGGAAATATTGGGATTTTAAAAAGGTTATATATAAAAAAAGAGTATCAACATAAAGGAATAGGAACAAAGTTATATAATACTCTTGAAGAATATATAAAAGAGAAGACTAATATAAAAATTATATATCTAGCTTGTGGTAGAGTATTGGAAAATGCTCATAAATTTTATATTAAAAATGGATTTAAGAAGATAGATAATTTAGAAATAGAAATGTATACAGTAGAAGGTGATGACTTCTTCAAAAAAGAGATTAAATAAAAGAAAGGTCCAGCAGATTAAGCTCTGCTGGACTCATGGAATTTAACATTTAGAGGGCTTTAACCATTGATAATTAAATACTTATAAATATATAGAGTATTTTTATTTTTTATGATATATTAAAAGAAAATAAAACTAGGAGTGTTTTGAAATGAGAATTGCAATAACAGAAAGATTAGATAAAGAAGAGGAAGAAAAGCCTTTTGAAGTAACATATTATTTAAATAATTATTATAAAGAAATATTTGATAAATTAGATATATTACTTATTCCAGTAATATCTGAAAATAGATTAGAAGAAGTATGTAGCTTATGTGATGGGCTAATTTTAACAGGAAGTAGTAATGATGTTTATCCGAAATATTATAATGAAGAACCAATAAAAGAAAGAACATATGATACATTTGATGAGTACCCTTTTGTAAAAAAAGCAGTAGAAATATTTAATAAAGCTAATAAACCAATTTTAGGAATATGTGCTGGAATACAAGAACTAAATGTAATATTTGGAGGAACTTTAAATCAATTAACACCAAATCATTCATTTAAAAAGTATAATATAGATAGACATGAAATAAAAATAAAGAAAGATTCCTTTTTATACAAAGTATATAATACTGAAAATATGGAAGTAAATACTTATCATTCACAATCTGTTAAAGATGTAGCTCCAAATTTTACTGTTACTGCAATAAGTAGTGATGGTGTAATTGAAGCAATTGAAAATGGAAATATAGTAGGAATTCAATGGCATCCTGAAGCAATGTATGATACAAAATTATTTGATGAATTTTTTAAAACATTTGTAAAATAAAATTCTAGGAGGATTAGATAAATGCAGTTTAACTTAAAATCTACATTAACTAAAAATGATACAAAAGACAAATATATATTTTGGGATATTGATGGGACACTAGCACCATATAGATTTAATAATCATGTAGGAGATCCAGAAGGAACAAATAGTGGAATGTCTTTAAAAGAAATAGAAGATGGAATATTTCTACAAAGAAAACCATCCAAACATATGCAAAAAGTAATAGAAGAATGCGGTGCTAAAGAAAATATCATAATGAGTCATTGTATAAATGAAAAAGAGAAAAATGATAAGGAAAAATGGCTAGACATATATTATCCAAGTATTACTAAAAGAGTATTTCCAATTTATGAAAATGAATCAAAAGCAGATACAATTTTAGAATATTGTAAACGCAATAACATTTCATTAGATGAAGTAATATTTGTAGATGATGTCATTACAATTTTAAGAGAAGCAGAGAAAAAAGGAATAAATGCTTGGCATATAAGTAGTTTTTTAGATTGGAATTATTAAAGAAATATAGAATTAATTTGAAAACAGACATAGAATTGTTGTATTGTAACTTTCCATGTCTGTTTTAGGTTTCATTTAACAGTTGTATATAAAACCTTCTGAATCACAACCTGAAAGACTGTGAGCAATCTGAACACCTTTTTTTGTTTTAAATGAAAAATACAATTTGTCTTTGCTAACTTCAGACAAATCTGTAAATGCTCCAATTTTATAGCTTTGCCCTTCAAAATTCATAGCAATTGCATTTTTAGCATATTCAAGCCAATTACTTGCATCATCTTCATTTAAACCAGGGTATTCCAATATTCCTATTGAATATCCTCCTGAAATTGCTTCATTTGTAAAATGAGCTATGTTTGTGTTCTTTAAAGCACCATACCGTTTTTCCAAATCTTTTGATGTTAAGACTGTCAGTTGTAATTTTTCCATAACGAAATTCCTCCTTATAATTATAATCTGAGAATTTGCAACATACTATTTTGTTTTGATTCGCATAGCTACGAATAGATGCTTTAATAATAGCATATTTTAGATAAGATTACAAATGCAAAATGAATTCAAGAGAAAGTCTTATTTTAATATATATAAAACATTATTTTCCAAAAACAAAATTAGCCATTTGAAATATTATATAAAATATAGTATACTATAATTATAAACTAATTAGGAGGTGCTGTCATGACAGTAACAAACAAAACATCAGTCACACTTGAAATCTTAGGTGGAAGCCTTGAGCCAAATGAATCGCGGGATTATCCTGAAATGATGTTTAACACATTAAGCATTCACTCTGAAATAGGAAGTTGTGATATAACAACTGAATATGGAGAGAGGTATTTTAGAAACTTCGGCAAACTGGTTGCAGAAGAAGGCAGAAAGAAGAACGAACGTGGGATGAAAGAAATTATTGTTTCTTCAATCGACTAAATAGCCCTAAGAAATTGGACATCATACAAGCCCAAAGTATGATGTCTATTTTTTTTATTCAAAAATAGAAAAATAATATATTATTTGCTATAATAAAAGCAAAAAATCGTAAATGTTAAGCTTGGTTGACAAAGTTCCAAGGCTAGTTGGTGGTGTGCAACTAAAATTTACAGTATAATTTAGTTAAAAAATTTGAAAGGAGAAAATAAAAAATGACATTAGGGGAAAGATTATTGGAATATAGAACCAATATTAAAATGAGCCAAGAAAAATTGGCAGCAGAAGTAGGTGTTTCAAGACAAACAATATCTAAATGGGAAACAAATCAAAGTACACCAGACTTTGATAAAATACTACCACTCTGCAAAGCTTTAGGAATAACACCAGAAGAATTAATAACAGGAGAGATAAAACAAGTTGAAGAAGCAGAAGAAGTAAAAAAGTTAGAATTAGAAAAAACTAAAGAAGAAATTAGAAAAAAGCAGATGGAATATTCTAATAAAAGAAATAAGAAAAAGGCAATTGTGTTAAGTGTAAGTATTTTTCTTTATTGTATAGCAACATTTAGTTTACCATACATGACAGAAGTATTAAAATATGAAGATGCTCATGCTGTTATGATTTGGGCAACGTTATGTACGATTGCAACTGTAATGATTGTATATTTCTTCATTGCATATCCCAACATTAATAAAGAATATAAAGAGAAAAAAGGAATTAAAGAAGATATTGATGAACTAAATGATACAATAGAAGAAATTAAAAAGCTAGAAGATGTTGGTGTAAAAATAGAGGCAGTGGGAGCAGAGAGCAAAACAGAGGCAATAGTAATACAAGTTGTTGCAATACTATTTTTAATAATTTATCTTTTAGTAAGTGTTTTAACAAGTGCATGGCATATTACATGGATATTATGGATAGTTTTAATCTTTGTAGAGCTAATTGTAAAATTAATTTTCAGTATGAAAGGGGAAAAGAATGAAAAATAAAGGAATTAAAATTACGCTTATTATAATATTAGCAATAATAGTTATAGCATTAGTTAATTTTATGATTTATGCAATTATAAATAGAAATAATGATTATAGTTTAAAATTTTCTTTAATCTCTTTTGGTGATAATACAGAAAAAATATTTGAAAAAGAATATGAACCAGAAGAATTAGATGAAATTAATGTGGATATTTCATCATCAAATGTATTTATTGAAAAAGCAGATGTAGATAAAATAAAAGTTACAGCTTATGGAGAGAAAAATGAAAAGATAAATGAAACAATTAATAATAAAGAACTTTCAATTAAAAAAAGTAAAACAAAAGTATTTATATTTGCAATGTTTTATTGGTGTGATGAAAAAATAATAATACAAGTTCCAAATGATTGTGATGAAGAATTTAATATACAAACATCTAGTGGTGATATTATTGCACCAGATTTAGAAGGAGATAATATTCAATTAAAAACATCATCAGGAAAAATTCAATGTGGAAATATAAATAATGGAAAAATAGAAAGTTCATCAGGAGATATTTTCATTGGTAATGGAAATGAAGTAACTTTAAAAGCAAGTTCGGGAAGTATAAAAGCAGGTAACTTTAACAAATTATCGCTAGATACATCATCTGGTGATATTGAAGTTGGAACAATAAGTGAAGATGCAACAATAAAAACTGCATCAGGAAAAATAACACTTGACAGAGCAAATAAATTAAAAGCTGAAGCATCTTCTGGAGATATAAAAATAAATAGTATAGAAAATCATTGTGAAATATCTTCAACATCTGGAAATATCATAGTTGATACTATAAATATCACTGAAAATTCTTCAATAAAAGCTAATTCTGGTAATGTAGTTATAAATAATAAAAATGATATATATGTAGAAACTAAAACCACTTCTGGAGATGCAGATGTTCAAAATAACAATAGAATGTCAGAGATAGTTTTAGATATAACAACTACATCTGGAAATATTAAGGTGAATTAAAGAAAGGGTGAAAATTATGAAAAAAATAATACCTTTTGTTATAATTGTTTTAATTGTAGTGATTGGAGTAATATTCTTTTTAGTATTAAACAAATCGAAAGATTCAAGTGAATTAGAAGAAAGTATAGGAAAAGCACAGTTGGTAGAAGTGTATGATTACGATACAAACGAATTGCTTAAAACCTATGAAAATAAAGAAGATATTGAGAGTTTAATCAATAATTTAGGATTAGATAAATGGAAACTAGATAAAGAACCTAATGATGATACAAAAAAATATTTATTAAAAATGTATCAAGAACCAACCAAAACAGTAGTAGAAAATAGTAATAATGAAATGGAAGAAGTAGCAAATATTGTAGTATATGCTTCAGGGGAATATGTAGAATTT
>CALWZZ010000078.1 GCA_944386145.1 uncultured Clostridia bacterium
AAAACTTTTAAAAAGTATAGAAGAAGCAAAACAAGAATTTCCAAATAAGAAAGTAGAACCAAATTTATTTTTAAATGAATGGGGCGTATATATTCTAAAAATCCATTTTACAGATAAAATAGAATATATTGATAACTTTAAAGAAAAAAGAAAAAATAAAAAGGTTTTACTTCTTACAGAAAGAAATCGAAAAGTTAGTGAAAAACGAACTTCTTTACTTAATAGAAAATATGGTCAGTATAAAAAAACAGGCGAATATCGACCAATATAAGAAAGGAATGGACGAGATGAAAGAACAAATTGCAAATATTAAGGAACAATCAGTAAAAGAAATTTCAAATGCTAAGAATTTAAAAGAATTAAATGAACTAAGAGTAAAATACTTAGGAAAAAAAGGAGAATTAACTGTAATTTTAAGAGGAATGGGAGGATTATCTCCTGAAGAAAGACCTGTAATTGGTAGTCTAGTAAATACAGTAAGAGAAGAAATCGAAAATTTAATTCAAGAAAAAGAAAAAGAATTTAAAAATCAAGAACTTTTAGAAAGATTAGAAAATGAGACAATTGATGTTACAGAGCCAAGCAAAAAAGTCGTTTTAGGTTCATTACATCCAATCACAAAAATCATTGAAGAAGTAGAAGAAATATTTTTAGGAATGGGATATCAAATTGCAGATGGTCCAGAAGTGGAAAAAGCAACTTATAATTTTGATAAATTAAATACACCACCAGACCACCCAGCAAGAGATGTGCAAGATACATTTTATATTACAGATGATATTGTTTTAAGAAGTCAAACATCTCCTGTTCAAGCAAGAGTTATGGAAAATCAAAAACCACCAATTAAAATCATATGTCCAGGAGCAGTATATAGGTCAGATAGTGTAGACGCAACACATTCACCAGTGTTCCATCAAGTAGAAGGACTGGTTGTTGATAAACATATTTCAATGGCAGATTTAAAAGGAACATTAGAAATGTTTGCTAAAAAATGTTTAGGAGAAAATACTAAAATACGTTTCAGACCACATCATTTCCCATTTACAGAACCATCAGCAGAAGCAGATGTATCATGCTTTGTATGTGGCGGTAAAGGCTGTAGAGTTTGTAAAGGCGAAGGCTGGATAGAATTATTAGGCTGTGGAGAAGTTCATCCAAATGTTTTAAGAAATTGTGGAATAGACCCAGATGTTTATTCAGGATTTGCTTTCGGATTTGGTGTAGAAAGAATTGCTATGGCAAAATACGGAATCGAAGATATGAGATTATTGTTTGAAAATGATATCAGATTCTTAAAACAATTTTAGGGACGTGCCAAAATGGACAAAAAAATTGATTAAAAATTTAATTAATTCAAGGAGAGTAAAAATGGGGTTTTTTAGAAAAAAGGAGAAAGTACACTCACTAGCAGAGGCTATGGATATAATTAGACGAAATCCAGAAAAGGATTTAATTCCAGTTGGCAATAATAGATATATCGTTGTGGATGCAGCACAAATGCAATTACAAATAAATGCAGAAAAAGAGGCAAGAAAGAAAAATAACGAATTCATGGGTAGAAAAGAAGTGTTTATGAAAGAAATAACTGGTAATGGAGAATACAGAAAAATGCCACATGATATTAGTGAAAGCCATAGTTCAAAACCAGGTAGAGTAGTGCCAACATATAATAATTATCAATCTGCCAAAAATTATCAGAAAAAGTATGGTCAATCAAGATAATCATGATATAACATAAGAAAGGAATGTGAAAAAATGAAAGCGAGTAGAGAATGGTTAGAAGAATATAGTGATATAGATGTAGACACTGTAAAATTAGGAGATATCCTAACAATGACAGGTTCTAAGGTAGAAACCATAGAGCAAAAAGGAAACAATATAAAAAATGTAGTTGTTGGAAAAATTTTAGAAGTTACCAAACATCCAGATGCAGACAAATTAGTGGTAACAAAAATAGATGTAGGCAATGGAGAAATTCTTCAAATTGTAACAGCAGCACCTAACATTAAAGTGGGAGAAACTGGACAAATCGTACCAGTTGCAAAAGATGGAGCAGAATTACCAAAAGGTGTAACAATTCATACAGGAAAATTGCGTGGCGTTGAATCACAAGGCATGATGTGTGGAATGGAAGAATTAGAAATAGACTCTGCAAGTTATCCAGATAAAGTGGTAGATGGTATCTTTATTTTAGATGACAAATATGAAAAAGATTTAGGAAAAGATTTAGTAGATGTCCTAGAATTAAAAGAAGATATCATTGATTTTGAAATCACACCAAACAGACCAGATTGTTTGTCAATTGAAGGATTAGGAAGAGAAACAGCTGTATCTCTAGGAAAACCATTTAAAAATCCTAGAAAAAATATTGATGAATTAAAAGTAGAAGATAAAAAAGAAATTGAAGGATTAAAAGTAGATATCACAGCACCTGACTTATGTTACAGATATATTGCAAGAATTGTTAAAAATGTAAAAATTGGACCTTCTCCAAAATGGATGGTTAGAAGATTAAATGCTTGTGGTGTGAGAAGTATTAATAACATTGTAGATATTACCAACTATGTTATGCTAGAAATGGGTCAACCAATGCATGCATTTGATATCAATTCTATCGAAGGAAAACATATTACGGTAAGAAGAGCAAAAAACAATGAAAAGATTACAACGCTAGATGAGCAAGAAAGAATATTAGATGAAAATGATTTAGTCATTGCTGATGATAAAAAAGCTGTAGCCATTGCAGGTGTTATGGGGGGACTAAATTCAGAAATCGAAAATGATACAGAAACAGTTGTGTTTGAATCAGCTGTATTTTACGGTGGAGCTGTTAGAAAAACAGCTAAGAAAGTAGGATTAAGAACAGAAGCATCTTCTCGTTTTGAAAAAGGATTATCACCAGAAAATGCGTTAAGAGCTGTTAATCGTGCAGTAGAATTGGTAGAAATTTTACATGCAGGAGAAGTTGTTGATGGAAAAATAGATGTTTACCCAACAAAACAAAAAATACATCAAATAAAAGTAGACTATGATAGAATTAATCAATTATTAGGAACACATATTTCTAAAGAAGAAATGATAGATATTCTAAATAAATTAGACATAAAAGTTGAAAACGATATTGCGACTGCACCATATTTTAGAATGGATGTAGAACAATTAGCAGACTTAGCAGAAGAAGTACTAAGATTTTATGGATATGACAAATTAGAAACAACATTAATAAAAAGTGATACAACTCTAGGTGTAAGAAATAAAGAGCAGAAAATCGAAAAGAAAATACAAGAAGTTCTTGTAAATAGTGGCTTATCAGAAATATATACATATGGATTTTTAAGTGAAAAAGATTTAGAAAAATCAAATATTAGTGACACATTAAAGAAAACAGCCATCACAATACAAAATCCATTAAGTGATGAATACAAATTGATGAGACCATCAACCATACCAAGTATGTTACAAATATTAGCCAATAATGCTAATAAGAAAAATCAAAATGTAAAATTATTTGATATTTCAAGAAATTATAAAAACATGAATGGCGAAGTAGAAAAAGGAGAGGTACCTTTACAAGAAAATATTTTAACCATTGGTATGTATGGAGATGATGTTGATTTCTATATCTTAAAAGGAATTGTTGAAAATGTATTGGAAGCGACATACATTAATCATTATGAAGTAGCAAGAGAAACAGAAAATAAATCATATCATCCAGGAAGATGTGCAAATATCACAGTAGGAAGAGATGTAATTGCTACTCTAGGAGAAGTACATCCAGTTGTTTTAAATAACTATGATATTGAAAAAAGAGTAGATTTAGCAGAAATCAATATCAGTAAACTAGAAAAATATTCAAGAAATAATAAAAAATATGTAGAAGTTCCAAAATTCCCAGCAGTAGAAAGAGACATTGCAATTATTGTAGATGAATCTGTTGAAGTTGGACAAATTGAAAAAATTATCACAAAGAAAGCGAAAAAATTACTAGAAGGATTAAAATTATTTGACATTTATAGAAATGAAAAGCTAGGAGAAAACAAAAAGAGTGTGGCATATGCTTTGACATTTAGAGATAAAAATAAGACATTAAGTGATGAAGAAGTAAATGTTGCGATGGAGAATATTATTGCTGAATTGGAAAAAACAGTAGGTGCAGAGTTAAGAAAGTAATTGGTCAATGGGGACGGAGATTTTGACAATTTTTTGTTGTTAAAGTCTCCGTCTCTATTTGACTAAATTGTTAAAAAAGTAGGAACTTCTTGATTTTATTTGCATATACTTTACTATTAGAGGTGAATGGTTGAAAAATAATTACAATTTTGGCTACGTCAAATTTCATTTAAAACGCGGTCACATACAAAAAGTATGCTCCCTTGCCTTTTAAATATAATTTTCCTTGCCAAAATTTAATTCTTTTCCAACCAAGCTTTGAAAATTATGGAAGGAATGAAAGAAAATGGCATATTCAGATAGAGAATTAATTGCTAGGATTGTTCAATGTGAGGCACGGAGGAGAAGGAGACAATGGAATGAAAGCAGTAGCAAGCGTTATTTTAAATAGAGTAAATGTATCAGATGGAGAATATGCAAGAATATCACAAGGTGGGAGCGTTAGAAATATTATTTTTCAACCAGGGCAATTTGATTGTGCAACAGAAACACTTTTTAATCGATATAATCCGCAAAATATCTATAATATGAATCCAACAGAAGAACACTACTACATAGCAGATTGGGCATTAGCAGGAAATCGATTAAATGAAATCGGAGAATGTTTATGGTATCTAAATCCATTTAAACCAAGTTGTGATACAACCTTTCCAAGAAATGGTTCTGGAACATTTCATACAAGACTTCGGAGAACACTGCTTTTATCGTCCGACAAGTCAATATGCAAACACATAATTATTATAAAATAAAGGAGGTTTATTATGCCAGATGAAAGACAAGACAAAAGAGAAAATAGGAATGTAACCATTAATCAAGACTCACCAGAAATTTTAACAAATTCCATTTATACGCCAGCCTTCTTACGAGAACAAATTGGAAAACTTATGAGAGTAGAATTTTTAATAGGTACAAATAATTTAGTAGATAGAATTGGGATTTTAGAGGATGTTGGAGCAAGTTATATTTTATTGCGTTCATTAGAAAGTGATACGATTACCTATTGTGACATTTATTCTATTAAATTTATTACCATATCTAACAGAAGATTTAATAATTTTATGAATAATGGGTATGGATATAATTATTATTAAAAGGGTGATGATTTTGGGGACGGAGCAAAAAATCATCATTTTATTGTCTAAAAAGTTTTAAATGAAATATTTTTTATAAAACGATGATTTTTTGCTCCGTCCCCAAAATCATCGCAACTTTTTCAAAAAAACTATTGACAAATGCAAAAAAATAGTGTAAAGTATATTAGCATTACATTTTAAAGGAGTCGTTATTTATGGAGAAAAATGTAGAAATCAGTATTTTATGTGATTTATATGGAAAATTATTATCTGAAAAACAATTTGAATTCATAAATGACTACTACAATAATGACTTGTCTTTATCAGAAATTGCAGAAAATAATGGAATTACTAGACAAGCTGTTAGAGATATCATCAAAAAGGGGGAAAAGAAGCTTTTTGAATATGAAGAAAAGCTATTGTTTATGAAAAGGATGTTAAAACAAGAAAAAAAAATCGAACAAGTTTTATCAGAATTGACAAAGATTCAAAAAGAATCTTCTGATGAACAAGTAGCTGTTGTATTAGAACATATTAAAAAAGAATTAAATTGTTTAGTTTAAAAAAGATGAATGGAGTTGAAAAATATGGCTTTTGAAGGGTTATCTTCTAGATTACAAGAAATTACAAGAAAAATTAGAGGAAAAGCAAGAATTACGGAATCAGATTTAAAAGAAATGCTAAGAGAAGTAAAACTTGCATTATTAGAAGCTGATGTTAACTATAAAATTGTAAAAGAATTTATAGCAACCATTCAAGAAAAAGCCTTAGGACAGGATGTCTTAAAATCACTAACTCCAGGTCAACAAGTTGTAAAAATTGTTAAAGATGAATTAGTTGAACTATTAGGTGGACAAACAAGTCAAATTAATTTTACACCAAATCCACCAACCATTATTATGCTAGTGGGTCTTCAAGGTTCAGGTAAAACAACAACAGCAGGAAAATTAGCAAACTTACTTAGAAAGCAAGGAAAAAAACCATTATTAGTTGCGTGTGACGTTTATAGACCAGCTGCTATTAAACAATTACAAGTTGTTGGAGCACAGTTAAATATACCTGTTTTTGCAAATGAAAACTCAAAAGATGTTGTACATATTGCAAGACAAGCATTATCTGTTGCCATGTCAAAACTAAACGATGTTGTAATCCTAGATACAGCGGGTAGATTACATATTGATGAAGAATTAATGCAAGAATTAAAGAATTTAAAAGCCAATATTAAACCTCATGAAATTTTACTTGTTGTAGATAGTATGACAGGCCAAGATGCGGTAAATGTTGCGCAAAACTTTAGTGAAAAAGTTGGAATTGATGGTATTATCCTTACAAAATTAGATGGTGATACTAGAGGTGGTGCAGCACTTTCTGTTAAAAAAGTAACAGGAAAACCAATCAAATTTGCTGCAACTGGAGAAAAACTAAGTGATATAGAAGTATTTCATCCAGATAGAATGGCACAAAGAATATTAGGAATGGGAGATATTTTAGCTGTTATAGAAAAGGCTGAAGAATCATTTGATATGGAGCAAGCAGAAAAGCTCGAAAAACAATTAAAGAAAAAAGAGTTAGATTTAGATGATTATTTAGCACAAATAAGACAAGTAAAAAAGATGGGTTCATTTTCATCATTATTAAAACTAATACCAGGATTTAACCAAATAAAAGATTTAAAAGTAGATGATAAAGAATTTGTAAAAATTGAAGCAATGATTTGCTCCATGACAAAAGAGGAAAAACAAAATACAAAATTATTAAATGCAAGTAGAAGACAAAGAATTGCTAAGCGGAAGTGGAACAACGGTACAAGATATTAACAAATTCATAAAATCTTTTGAAATGACACAAAAAATGATGAAACAAATGAAAAACAACAAAAGTAGCATGAAGAAATTATTAAACGGAATTGATGAAAATACATTAAAGAATTTTAAATTTTAATTTTAAATAGTTATTAAATTTTTAAATTTATATAAATATATTGAAATTTTCAGGAGGTGAACCAAAAATGGTAAAAATAAGATTACAAAGACAAGGAAAGAAAAAAGCTCCATTCTATCATATCGTAGTTGCTGATTCAAGAGTTTCAAGAGATGGAAAAATTATAGAACAAATAGGAACATATAATCCAATGACAGACCCAGCAACAATCGTATTAGACAAAGAAAAAGTTGAAAAATGGATTAAAAATGGTGCAAAACCAACAGATACAGTTAAAGCTTTAATTGAAAAAGC
>CALWZZ010000079.1 GCA_944386145.1 uncultured Clostridia bacterium
TATGATGTCGCAAATGGTATTATCAAATTTTTCTAATCCTTTTGCCATAAATCCATTTTTATTTAAAAACGTTTCTAGTTCTTGTCTTAATTTTTTATCATCTTCAACAATTAGAATTTTTTGCATAATTTATCTCATTCCTTTCTTAAGGCACAAACCTG
The DNA here is from genome assembly GCA_944386145.1 of uncultured Clostridia bacterium. Lineage (GTDB taxonomy): Bacteria > Bacillota > Clostridia > TANB77 > CAG-508 > CAG-269. The sequence continues at coordinate 162 of CALWZZ010000079.1, forward strand.
GTTGGAAAAGAATTATTTTTCAACCTTCTCACCTCTTTTATATATTCGACTTTATTATAACATACTTATTTAATTTATTGTAACTATTTTGCTGAAAAGATGTTAGAACAATAGCGGGCTTTTTTAATATTTTCTTTGCTTATGACATTTTAATCAGTATGACTTTCCTATTATGTACAAAAATAATAGAAGATATCTTATGATATCTTCTATTATCTTTGTACCTTATAGGCACTCAAATTTATATGAATTTTTAGGTGGAGACCTTATTTAATATTACTGATGTCTACATCTGCAACATTACCATTAACTGTGATGATAACAGCTTCTTTACCTTCATCAGTTGTAGTAAATGTGATTGTAGCACCTTTTCCGTTTAAACCGAAAGAATCAATATATTCGCTAATTGCAATAATTTCATCTTGGTCTGTAACGCCAAATACTTCTTTAATTTGGTCATCTGTATATGCTTTTAATTCAACTGTTCCTTTAGCTTTAACTGCGTCTGGAGCAGATGTTTCTGTTTGAGCGATAACAGATGATTGTTTTCCTTCATCAGCAGAAACTGTAACTGTTTTATCTCCTGTTAATGATGGTGCAGTAATATCAACTGTTCCGTTATTAACTTCAACATTCATATTTGCACTTACATTAACTTTATCAGATTTTACAGTAACTTTTCCACCATTTGATTTAATGGTGATTGTTCCTTTTTGTTCTGATGTATTGTTATCTAATCCATCAAATACGATTGTAGCTGCTTCGTCTGAAGCATTTTCAAATACTAAGTTATTAGCACTTTCATTTGCTGTAACTGTTAATGTTTTACCAGAAGCACTGATTGCAGTTTCTTGTGTTGCACTAACTTTTACATCATTTATGATAACATTTGCACCAGCTTGAACTGTGTAAGCTTTATCTCCTACAACTTCTACACCATCTGCAACAACAATAGGATTTTCACTTGTTACATCATTAACTGTATAAATAGCTCCATTACCATTTAATGTTAATGCTTTAAATGTTCCTTTAATGATTTTGTTGTATTGGTTGTTTTCAATTGTTACAGTTGCATTTGATAAATCACCAAAATCTCTTTCTGCAACAGTAGTTGTTGAAGCTGCACCAGCTAAGTTCACTGTAACATTTGTAGCATTATCATTGATTGTTACAACATCTCCTACTTCAAGATGATCAAGAACTGTTTTAGCTGTTGCTAATTCTGTAATTTCTGTTGTATCAAATGCTTCTCCATTGATTACTAGGTTATTACCATCAACAGCAATTTTTCCTGAATTTGCTTTTCCAGCTTCTACTGCTGTATCAACTGTTAAGTTTTCAATTGTTGGTAATGTTCTAATTTCATCACTATATTCTGATTCAACTTCGTTTCCATCAACTGTAGCAACTAGTTTGAATGCATATGTATTTAATGATGTTAAACCATCAATTGTAATTTTGTTATCTTTGCTTACTGTAACATCTCTTGTTGAATTTAATGTATATCTTGCTTCTGTTTGATCATTATTTACTTTTACATCATATACTTCAACTTTATATGTTACTTCTTTATTTGCGATATTAATTGGATCAATTGTAAATGTAACACTTGTTGATCCTTTTGTTGCTGTATCCATGTTTGGAGCTGCCACTTTATAGAATTGGTCTGAAACAACATAATCTGTGCTTAATACACTTGCTTGATTATCATTTGCTTCAAGTTTTACTTTAGCAACATAAATTGTATTTGTATTTAATGATACTTCAACTTCATTAACTAGTTCATTGTTAGAATCTACTTTATTGCAAGTTACATCTTGTACTTTTGTTTCTTTGCCTTCTGCATCAACAGTATATAAGTCGATGTCATATGCTTTGAAGTCATCTTTACCATTTGGATTTGTCCATGATAATACAACTTTTCCATTTTCTCTATTTTCAAATTTTAAGCCTTCAACTGCTTTTAAAGTGCTTACTGTTACTTCTGCAGATTCTTTAGCAGGAGAATTTGTAGATGAACCATCATCTGCACCTTTTACAACAACTGAAACTTTATATGTTCCATTTGCTTTCATTTCTGCTGAGAAGTCTACTTCACTTGCTGTTACAGTTTTTTCACTAATTGCTGAACCATCTTTGTATAATGTTGCAACATATGTGTTTCCTGTTTCTGACCATGTGAATTTTGCTTCTGAAGTTTTTGTTAAGTCTGGTGCTACAACTTCTTTTAAAGCTTTTTCTGCTTCTACATTTGCAGCATCACTTGCGATAATTGCTTCTTTAATTGCAGATTGTGAACCATATTGGTTTTCTACTACATAGAATACTTTATATGCTGTATCTGTTTGAAGATTGTCAGCAATTTGCGCATCTGTTAATTTTCCATTTTGAACATCTACAGAATTTGTTAATTCTGTTAATGCTGGTGTTGCGTCATTGATTCCTTTAACTACATATCTTACTTTTGTTACATCGCTTGTTCCGCATTTTTCTAAAGAAAGTGTTGCATTTCTTGTACTTGTACGTTTAGCATTTACATTTGTAGCGTCTGGAACTACTGTATTTTTTACAACTTGAACAGTTCCTACAATGGTTTCTCCATCATATAAGTTAACTGTTAATGTTCCATCTTTTAAATCTTCTAAAGATGATAAAGCGATTTCCATATAATCTGTATGTGCTGATACAGGTACATTTTGTTCTACTTTATTTTCTCCGTCAGATACAACAAGTTTTAAATTTGTAGCTTTATCTAATGTTTCTTTTAAGTTCATTGCTAATGTTGCCCCTCCAACATTTGTGCTATTTACATAGCTAGCATCTTTTAAACTTAATGTATAATTAGAATCTTCTACTACTTCTTCTTTCTCTGGTAATGTATCTATAACACTTTCACTTAAACCTACAACATATCTCTTAATTGCTAAAGAATCTAATGAATTTACTCTAGCGTCATTTTTTACATCTGCTGCTTCTTTTTGTACGTCATCTAAAGTAACCATATTTACATTACTTTTTTCTACTTGTAAAGCGTCTAATGCATTAATTCTTCCATCTCCATCAACATCTCCATATACAACAATTGTATATTCTGTTCCGTCTGTTGTTGTAAATTTATCTCCTGTACCTACTAGAGTGTCTAGTGAAGAAATTGCTGTTCCATTGATTGTTTCTACTTTTCCGCTGAACATATCACTTTCTACAACATCTTTTACAGTTAATACATCATCTCTATTTACTAATACAAATGGTACAACTGTTTTTCCTTCTACTAAATTTCTATATACAGCTACTGGATTTGTTGTATAATTATCTTCTGCTGTAGCAGCGAATACTTTGTTCATACCCAAACTACTTGTTACTAGCATTCCAGCTAATGCTAATGATGATACTATTTTTAATCTCTTATTCAACTTCTTTTCCTCCTCATTTTAAAACTTTTTATATTGTATAGGAAAAATCTACTTTTATAATCTTGTCTTAATATAGATTTTTCCGTATACAACAAGGTTAGCTTCTTATTTTCTAATTTTTCTAACTACAAAAACTGTTGCGATTGCAACTACTACAATTCCTGCAATTACTGTATAAACATTTACACCTGTTTGTGGTAATTTTGTGATAACTTTTCCATTTTCATCTACTAATGGAGCATCTGTATTTGTTTCAGAACCATTTTGTTCGTTATTTGTTGTTTCTCCAGGATTTTCTGTTGAAGGTTGTTCTGGATTTGTTGGTTGCTCTGGATTTTCTGGTTGTGTTGGTTCTTCTTTTTCTACAACACTAACTGATACAGAATCAACTGTAAATTCTTCTCCACTTTCTGTTACTAATCCGCTAGCATTAAATGCTGCTGCATCTGTATTTTCTTTTGCAACAAATGTATATGTTACAGATGTTGTTGAATTTGTTGCACTTGCAGCTGATAATCTTACTTCTCCAGCTACTGTGTCATTTACTGTTAAGTCACCAATGCTTGAGCTTACTGAACCTTTTACATATTCAAAACTATTTGCATCATAAGTTAAAACTAAATCGATTGCTTGTGTTGGATTTTCTAAATTAACGGTTACTGTTAATTCATCTCCTTTGTTTACATCTGTATTACTTGCACTTATTGTGGCAGCATTTACTTGGCTTACCATCATTCCCATCATTATTACTAATGTTATTACTATTCCTAATATTTTCTTTTTCATTTTTTTCACTTTCCTTTCTTATTTTTGTATAATCTTATGTACTTTTATCAATACATTTTTTAACGTTACATCTCTCTTGCCTTGCATATTAGCCTCGTTAATCCCCCAGGATCACATGTTATCAGAGTTACTTCTCTCTTTCCGTCTTGGTTTTGCTTTAAACAAGATAAATCTGTTGGCTCACATGAATACATATCATAAATTTTGTAATACACTCTTTCTTTTGTATCTTTTGAGATGATATAAAATTCATCTCCTTCATTCATTTCTTTCAAATCTTTCAAGATACCTGTGTAATTGTGACCACATATGCAAAAATTTCCAGCTTGATTAATTTTGGGGCCATAAAATTTTGTTACCCCTACTCTTAAAGAATCATCTTCAGTTCTGTCCAAAATATTTTGTGTCACACCTATCTTTTCTAATACTAATTGACCTAAGACATTGTAACCACCTACGGTATCAGGGATATCCACATCTACTATATTTTTTTCTTCTTCAGAAACTGTGTTATTGTCCGTAGTTTCATTTGTAATCTCAACCGAAGTGTCGCTAGTTGCATGTGCATTGCTTTCTTTTTTACTATACATTTCAATGCATATAATCACAATGACTGCAAAAAGAAGGATTAGCCCAAATAGCTTTTTCTTGTTTAGTTTCTTTTTGGTCGCTCTTTTTCCTCGACGATATATAACTCTTTTCACATCTTCCTCCTTCACCTCCTTATTTTTTCTATTGTGTTTGTCTCCCCCACTATATTTATAGTTAAGAATAATGCATAAAATAGCCTCGTTCCTGAAACATGTATGGCTATTTTATTTGTATCGCACTTTTGTCCTTTAATCTGTTTCAGGTTATTCGATTTATATTTTAACCTAATTTAGGTTAGAAGTCAATAGTAATTTTTTAATATTTTAAAATATTTTTATAAACTCTTTTTTTACTCATTTTTAGGTTTTTTTCACAGTTTTGTTAAGAACTTTTTTCATTTTCTTTTTAAAAATAAATAAATGGGGAAACTATTACAGGAGGTAAAAATATGAATAACAAATTTTTTAAAGTTTACACAAGGATTCGTTCATTACGAGAAGACCATGATTTGACACAAAAAAAAATTGCGACAATTTTAAATATGTCACAAACTGGTTATTCAAAATATGAAACAGGTGAAAATGACATCCCTACAAGGATTTTAATAAATTTATCACTTTATTATGATACTTCTATTGATTATCTATTAGGAATAACAGATGAGCCAAAACCATATGCACGTTCTAAAAATTTAGAAGATATAGCTGTCAATGGAGATGGATAGTGATTTGGGGACGGAGCGATGATTTTGGGGACGGAGCAAAAAATCATCATTCATTCTATAAAAAGTTTTATAAAAAAATCTTTATAAGAATGATGATTTTTTGCTCCGTCCCCAAAATCATCGCTCCGTCCCCATTCACATTTATTTTAATGATTCCATTACTTTTGCTAGCATATCTCTGTATTTTTCTAATTTTGCTTTTTCTTCATCAATTTTACTTTGAGGTGCTTTATTTATAAATCCCGGATTAGATAACATTTTTTCACATCTTGCAACTTCTCCTTCTAGTCTTTTCTTTTCGTCTTGTAATCTTTTTCTTTCTTGTTCCATATCTACTAATCCTTCAAATGGCATATATAATTCTATTCCATCTTCTACAATGCTAATTGCATTATCTTTAATTCCTGTCTTATCTTTTTGAATAAGAATATTACTTCCAAATCCTAATTTTAATAAGAATTCTTTTGCTTCCTCTATTTCTTTTCCATATTTTTCAGTTACAAAAATCAATTCTGCTTTTTTAGATGGATGTACATTCATGTTTGCTCTTGTATTTCTGATTTCTGTTATTATTGACTTTAATCTTTCAACAAAATCTTCTTCATCTTTAAATTGATTTTGTGTTTTTGCGTGTGGCCATTTTGACACCATTAACTCTTTGTCATTATATTTTACTAGGTTTCTATAAATTTCTGTTGTCACAAATGGCATAAATGGGTGTAATAATTTCATTGAAATGCCAAATACATAATCTAAAACATAGCAAACCTTTACTTTTTCTTCATAATCGTTACTATACAATCTTGGTTTTACCATTTCAATATACCAGTCACAAAATTCATTCCAAATAAAGTTATATATTTTATCAAGTGCAACTCCTAAATCGTAATTTTCCATATTATTGGTTACTTCTGTAATTAAGGTTTCTAATTTATTAATAATCCATTTATCTTCTAATTTTAATAAATCATTTTTGTATTTTTTTGTTTCCTTATCATATACCTTTGTATGGAAATCAACGATATCTTCATCTTTCACTTCATTATTTCTAATAAATTTTGTTGCATTCCAAATTTTATTGGCAAAGTTTGATGCTTGCTCTAGTTTTTCTGGCATATATCGAATATCATTTCCCATTGTTGTTCCTGAAATGACAGCAAAACGCAAACTATCTGCTCCATATTGGTCAATAATTTCAATTGGGTCTATACCATTTCCTAAAGTTTTAGACATTTTTCTTCCTTGGCTATCACGTACCATTCCATGAATTAAAATATCCTTAAATGGTGCTTGACCAGTAAACTCTAAACCTTGTGACATCATTCTAGATACCCAGAAAGTAATGATATCAAAACCAGTTACTAATACATTTGTTGGATAAAAGGTTTTGTAATCTTCTGTTTCTGTGTTTGGCCAACCTAATGTTGAAAATGGCCATAATGCAGAACTAAACCATGTATCTAATGTATCTTCATCTTGATGTAATTTTGTACTTCCACATTTTTCACATTTTTCAGGTGCTGTTTTTGCAACATTAATATGTCCACATTCTTCACAATAATATGCTGGTATTTGATGTCCCCACCATAATTGTCTTGA
>CALWZZ010000080.1 GCA_944386145.1 uncultured Clostridia bacterium
ATTGATTTCATTTCAGTTTTTATTAAACTACATGCTTCGTCCACTAAATCTATTGCTTTATCTGGTAAAAATCTATCTGATATGTATCTATGTGATAGTGTAGCTGCTGCAATTAAGCTATTGTCAGAAATTTTTACCCCATGAAATACTTCATATCTTTCTTTTAATCCTCTTAAGATAGAAATGGTATCTTCAACACTTGGTTCATCTACCATAACTGGTTGGAAACGTCTTTCTAATGCCTGATCTTTTTCGATATATTGTCTATATTCATTTAATGTGGTTGCACCTATACAATGTAATTCTCCTCTTGCAAGCATTGGTTTTAAGATATTACCTGCATCCATTGCACCATCTGTTCTTCCAGCTCCAACAATCGTATGAATTTCATCAATAAATAGGATGATTTTTCCTTCACTTTTCTTTACTTCCTGCAAAACAGCTTTTAATCTTTCTTCGAATTCTCCTCTGTATTTAGCACCTGCAACTAATGATCCCATGTCTAAAGAGAATATTGTACAATCTTGCAGACCTTCTGGTACATCTCCCCTTACTATTCTTAGTGCTAACCCTTCAGCAATGGCTGTTTTTCCAACACCTGGTTCACCAATTAAACATGGATTGTTTTTTGTTTTTCTTGACAAAATGGTAATAACATTTCTTATCTCTGTATCTCTACCTATTACAGGGTCTAGTTTTTGTTCTCTTGCCATTTGAACTAAATCTTGGCCATATTTTTTCAAGACATCATATGTACTTTCTGGATTATCACTTGTTACTCTAGTATTGCCTCTTACACTTGATAATGCCTTTAAAAAATCATTTTTGTTAATGTTATATCTTTTAAATATTTCTTTTATATCATTACTTGGATTATCAAGTATTGCAAGCATTAAATGTTCTACTGAAACATATTCATCTTTCATCTTATCTGCTATCTTCTCAGATTTTGTTAATACCATGTCAACATCTTGAGAAACATATATGCTATCTGCTTTTCTGGCTCCTCCTATCATTTTAGGGTCATTTTCTACTTTATTTCTAATATCTCTTTCAAAGTTTTCTGGTATTCCCATTTTATTGAATAGCTCTTTAATTAAGCTATCTTCTTGCTCTAGTAAAGCTAAAATTAAGTGCTCTTCTTCTATTTGTGAATTTTGATTTTGCACTGCTAAATCTTGTGCTTTCTGTATTGCTTCTAAAGATTTCTGTGTGAATTTTTGTACATTCATTTTTCATTCCTCCAATCTTTTTTACTGAATTTTTCATTTAGCATAACAACATTATTGAAAACTTTCTATGTCATTGTATCATAATAGGTTTTAATTTTCAAATTTGATTAGTGTTGGAATAACGAAAAATATAATATTGATACCTTCCAGGAATTGTACGCTGAACTGAAACTATTTCATAAATGATTATACTTGTTTTATAAAATAGGACCTTTTTCGACAAATTTTTTAATATGTAATTGTTATTTTTTTATTGTATCGAAAGTAAAGGGAGATGAACTTATATGAACGAAAAAGAATATGAAACATTTAAAAAAGACTATAAAGAAGGAAAAATTAAATTATCAGTAGATTTAGCAAAAGCTAGACAAATACTACTTATGGATATTAAATTTATACCTGCTATTCTTCTTCATTTTTTAATATATATAATTGTTTTTGCCTGCTGTATTTATAGCTTTTTTGTTTTTAAATGGTTTGGAATTTTGTACTCTATTTTATTTATTATTTTATGGTTTTCTTATATGGGAATGTGTTCAGTATCAAAGAAAAAAAGTTTGTCAATTTATGTGATTTTAACTGGAATTGTAATTACAATTATATGTGTATTTGTATTTAATTTTAGGATTGCTTTATTAATTGGTTTAAGTTTTTTAGCACTTTTTCTTACTTATTATTTATATCATTTTTCGGCTAAAATATTGCTTAATTATTTTATATTAGAAGATTTGAATTACTTTAACAAATGGAATAATGATGTGTTTTTTATTATGTAAGAAGTCTAAGTTTGTTGCATACAGAAAAATTTACATATAGTCAAGATAAAATTTGATTTTTCTATATAATAACAAAGAGGGAAGGTTTTGAACGCCTCCCCTTTTTCCTATTCTTCCATTTCTTCTGCATTTTCCGAAGCAGAAGTATCTGTTGTAGAATTACTTGTGTTGGTACTTGTATTTGAGCTTGGTCTTGTAGTATTTGTACTATTAATTGACGTGTTTGTTCCTCCAGAAGTATTTGTTGTATTATTTGTTACAGAATTTGTATTACTTGTATTGTTTGAAGTTGTATTATTTCTATTAGTATTTGTCGTATTGGTCGTATTTGTATTTGTTGATGTATTTGTACTATTTGTTGCATTATTTGTTACGGTGTTGTTTTCTGGAATTTCATTTTCTAAGCTTGGGTCTAATGTTAGGTCTTCATTAAATACATTTTGATTTGTTTCTTCTCTTGGTTCATTTTGATTATTATTTGTTGTAACCTTACTTCCAGAATGTTCTGTACAATTTCCTGGTTTAGTTCCCCATAAGAAATATTCTTCATAAGTATTTGTACAACCACTATTTGCAATTCCACCTGAATCTGCACATATTGTTGCTGTTTGTATCCAACTAGGTTGTTCAAATCTTGCACTATCTAGTCCTGAATGGATATTTCTCATAACATTTGCCCAAATAATTCCTGCTGGATTTTGTCTATTGAAGTAAATTGTCTCATTCTGGTCATATCCAAACCAGGTTGCTGCTGTATAATATGGTGTAAATCCGCATAGCCACCTATCAAAGTTATCGTCTGTTGTTCCTGTTTTTGCTGCTACATCAATTCCTGAAATAGCACAATAAGTTGCTGTTCCCTTACTTCCTGTAACAGGTTGAGTCAATATTTCTTTTAAGATATATGCCACTTGCGTAGAAAATACTCTATGAGATTCTGGATTTGCTTTTACAATCGTTTTTCCTGATTGATTTGTTATGTTTGTATAGAATGTGGGTTCTATATATACACCATCATTAGCTATTGTTGCATAACCTGCAGCCATTTCTAAAGGTGTAATTCCTCGGTCTAATCCACCTAATGCCAATGATAAGCTTTCGTCTTTTTCTGTTAAACTGGTAATTCCCATATCTTTTAAATATGAGATAGATGTTTTAACACCTATTTGTTCCATCATTTCTACAAATGGAATGTTTTGAGAAGATTCTACTGCTCTTCTAACCGTTATATTTCCTAAATAGCCATCATAATTTTCTGGACTATAATTTCCTTCAAATGTTTTTTGAACATCTGAATATATCGTGGCAGCTGTGAATTTTTTCTTATCAATTCCAGGTGCTAATACGGCTAATGGCTTGATAGAAGAACCTGTTTGTCTTGTACTTTGTGTTGCTCTATTTAATCCTCTTGCTGTGTCTTTTTCTCCTAATCCTCCAACACAAGCCACTACTTGACCTGTTTGATGGTCGATAATAACCATTGCTGCTTGTGCTGGGTCTCCTCCCTCTCTTGATGCAATATTATATTGTCTTTTATTAAATTCTGTTTCTGTTTCATCTTGGATACTTGAATTTTGTGTACTATTAATTGTTAAGCCACCTAAATATAAATAGTTTGTAGCAAAATCTTCTGTTATATTTTTCTTATCCGCAATATCTGTAATAATTTCATTAATTAAGGCATCTGTATGATAAGAATATATACCATTTCCTGATTCTACAGTTCCTTGATTAAATCCTAAACCATTTTCTATTTCTGCTTCAGCCGTGTTATATTCTTCTTCTGTAATATATTCTAGTTCCAACATTTTATCTAATACGGTTATCGTTCTGTTACGTATTTTTTCTGTGTTATCTGTTTCGTCATCAAATGGATTATATGAATTTGGTGAATTGTTAATTCCTGCTAAAAATGCACATTCTGCTAAGCTTAAATCTTGTACATCTTTACTAAAATAGTATTCACTTCCAGCACCCACACCATATATATTTGGTCCAACATATATAACATTTAGATACATGTCTAATATTTCATCTTTTGAAAAATAGCATTCTAATAGATAGGCTTTCCACCATTCTTTTACTTTTCGAGAAATAGAACTACTATTATCTCCTGTTAAATTTTTTACCAATTGTTGTGTAATGGTGCTTCCTCCAAATGAAGAATTTCCAACATGTATTACATAATTAAAAATCGCTGAACCTGTTCGTAGAACATCTACACCATGATGCTTATAATATCGTTCATCTTCAATAGAAACATAGGCATTTTTTAGGTTTTTTGGCATATCTTCATTTTCAATTTTTATTTTCTTTCTCTCACTGCCAAGTTCTGCAATCACATTGCCGTCAGAATCTACGACAACCGAATTTTTATTTAAGAACATATCTGTTGTTATCTGTTTCCAGTTATATGCTGAAATTCCCAATATAATTGCTAGAATAACAATGATAACAATAACGATAGTAATGATAATTCTTTTGATTTTCCTTTTCTTCATAGCTTTTTTATAATCTATATCATTTTCTTCGTTTTTGTTTTTACTATGCTTACTTTTTCTGTTCTTTTTATGGCTATTTCGATATTTCTTTTTATTTTCTTCCTCTATGAATTTTTCTCGTTCTGCTTTTTCTTTTTGCATTTTTCTCATAGCTTTCGGAAGTTCTTCATGATTATCATTAAACATATATTCACTATCCTTTATTTTTAATTTCATCAATAGTATATCACAATAAGTCAAAAAATCAAATCTTAACAATTCAATAAAAACTTTGCACAAAACTTTTTTCAATTCTATTTCTTTTTTAAATGTATTGAGATATAATACTATATATACCAAAGGAGTGTGAAATTTATATGTTCAAAAGAGAAGAAAATCCTGACTATATTAATTCTTTTTTAGATTATAGTGCCACGATTTTAAATAAATCCCCAAACAGTATTAAAGAATATAACTATGATTTGGCAATGTTTTTTCGTTTTATAAAAATCCATTTTCATATGACAGATGAAACCGACTTTGCTAAAATTGAAATTAAAGATATTCCGATTAGTGTTGTTAAAAAAATCACTTTGGAAGATATTCATGCATTTATCAGTTATATGGCAATGGAACTTAAAAGCAAAGCTGCTACAAGAGCAAGAAAAGTTTCTACTATTAGAATTTTCTTTAAATATCTTTCTCAAAAAGCCAAATTAATCGATGTAAATCCTGCTCAAAATTTAGAAACACCAAAGTCAGATAAAAGGCTTCCTAAGTACTTAAATTTGGAAGAAAGTAAACGATTGTTAAATGTTACAGAAAACGAAGATAATCGAAATTATCAAAGAGATTATGCCATCATTACTTTATTCTTAAATTGTGGACTTCGTTTGTCTGAATTAGTCGGAATTGATATCAAAGATATTGATTTTAGCGAAGCCAAACTAAATGTTATTGGTAAAGGAAATAAAGAAAGAACGATTTATTTAAATCATGCTTGTTTGAAGGCGATTAGTGAATATTTACAAGTGCGTCCTAAGCAAGGTGTTAAAGTAGATAAATTAAATTCTCAAAAAGCCTTATTTTTAAGTGAACGTCGTGAGAGAATTAGTAAGAGAACGGTCCAATATATTGTCAATAAAGAATTGCAAGCTGCTGGACTTGATACTAATAAATATTCCGTACATAAATTACGTCATACAGCGGCTACTTTAATGTATCAATATGGAAATGTAGATATTAGAGCTTTACAAGTGCTTTTAGGACATGAAAGTATTTCCACTACAGAAATTTATACACATGTTGATAATACGCAAGTTAGGAATGCTGTTGAAAGTAATCCACTAGCTAATTTATAATTAGATGAAAATAATACTGGCTTAGATACATTCTAGCTAGTATTATTTTATTAAAACATTTATTTAATTTTTTCATAATTTTCTTTTCATTATTCAGTTGTTTGAGATTGTTGTAACTTATTTTGACTAATTTGTTCATCTGTTAATTTTTCTCCACAATGTTTACATCTTTATTTTAAAAACTTTCTTTTTTTCATCATTTATTCCCCTTTTCTCATCTCGATATATTATCTTTTATTTCTATACTAAAGTAATAGATGTCTTTCTAATTCTTTTTATCGCTTCTGGAATCATTTCAATGGTATCAGATGCTTTCATACTAATATCTGTATATTTTTCTTGGGCCAATTCTCCTGCCATTCCTGCCAAATAACTACCTGCTGCAATTGTTTTTGCATTTGCTTCTTGATAGCCTAGCATGCCAACCAAAACACCTGATAATACATCCCCACTGCCTGCTGTTGCCATTCCAGGACAACCTCTTTTTACTAAATATGTATTTGTACCATCTGTCACAATGGTCATACTTCCTTTTAATAATAAAATGACCTGATATTTGCTAGCAAAATCTCTAGCAATTTCTATTGGATTTTCTTTTATCTTTTCCATTGGGATTTTTGATAATCTTTCAAATTCTTTTAAATGTGGTGTTAATATAACTTTACAATTTGTTTTTTGTAAAATTTCTAAATTCATTTGTGATAAGGTATTTAATCCATCTGCGTCTATAATGCAAGGAATAGTTTTATTTTGCAAAATATATTCTAAAATTTTTTTGTTATCTCTACCTTTTCCCCATCCCATTCCGATGGCCACAGCTTTTAATTTTTCCAATGCCATATCAATTTCTTCTTGATGAAATTTCATTTTTTCTTCTGCGTCATTCTCTATTGGGAAAATGGTTTGTTCTAATAAATATGGAGCAACAACACTTTCTATGCTCTTAGGTACAATAACTCTAATGACACCACAACCAGCTCTCAAGGCTGCAGAACTCATGCTTGCAAGTTTAATGGCTCCTGTATATTCCATACAACCTCCCATAATTCCTACATATCCATAAGTTCCTTTATGACTGTCTTTTTCTCTTTCTTTAAAAATTTCTTTTAAATCTTCATTTGTTAATTCTAAAATATTTATATCCATTTTCTTTTCCTTCTTTATTGTTTTTTAATCTCCTGAATAATAGCATGTTTTTACCCAGGAGACTTTACACCAGTTTGCACAACTGAAATTATCTTCCTCCCATTCCGGCCTCCGGCCACCTCCGCCGTCCGCCGCCTCCAGAGAAGCCTCCGCCTCCTCCAGAAC
>CALWZZ010000081.1 GCA_944386145.1 uncultured Clostridia bacterium
GAAATTCGATATGTGAATATGGGATATGAGAAAGAAGAAGAATACTTAACAGACATGGTAAAATACTATATAATAGAATTACCAAAGTTTAAGACAAAAAAGCCAAAGGTAGCAGATTTGCTAGAGAAATGGTTATATGTAATTGGGGGCGATCAAAAAATGATGGAAGAATGTAAAAAAGAAAATGAAGAAATTAAAGAAGCAATAGAACAATTAAAAGAAATGAGTGCAGATGAATATGAAAGAGAGTTATATGAGATAAGAGAAAGAAGTAGATTGACGTATAATACGGAAATGTATGAGGCAAGAAGAAAAGGATTGGAGGAAGGGGAAGCTAAAGGGAAAGCAGAAGGAAAGTTAGAAGAGAAAAAAGAAATTGCTAAAAAAATGAAAGAAAAAGGAACGGATATTAAATTTATTCAAGAAGTAACAGGATTAACCGAAGAAGAAATTAATGCATTATAGTATTATGAAATAATAAATACTAGGAATAAGAAAGAAACGTTTTTACATGAAAAAATTCCTTAAGTCAGATACTTAAGGATACCAAAACTAAAGATATAATAGCAATAAAATGCAGGAATGTCAATAGAAAGAGAAGATAAAAATATAAAATTTAAATGATGAAAATAATAAAAAATGAAAAGCAGAAATCGCTTGTAAATAAAGAATAACAAGTGATTCCTGCTTTTTCTTTTTTCCTTAAGTATTTAACTAAAAGAAAAAATTGTAAGTGATAAAAAGCTACAAATTAAATAATTACAAAGGAAAATAAAAGAAAAGAGGTAGAAAATGGAAGAAATAAAAGCAAGAAAACAACAAAAAGAAAATCATAAAAATCAACAAGAAAGAAGAATAATAAATCAAAAATATATAAATATAAAGTGTGAAGAAAAAAATCAAAAAAATCATTTAGAAAAACAGATTCAAAAAGTAGTAAAGCGACAGATAGAAAACAAAGTAAAGTGCCAGAAGGGAATTACTTTGCTGGCATTAGTCATAACAATCATTGTTTTACTAATCTTAGCAGGAATAACAATAAGTGCCATAACAGGAGAAAATGGAATTATCAAAAATGCAGGAAAAGCAAAAGAAGAAGCAGAGATAGCAAATGAAAAAGAGATACTAGAAAAAGCAACAGTACAAGCAATGGGAAACAATAAATATGGAAACATCGAAGAAGCAGAATTGCAAGATGAGCTAGATAAAGAAACAGGAGAAGGAAAAACAGAAGCAACAGATATAGGGGAAGAATTTGAAGTAGTATTCAAAGAAAGCAATAGATATTATACAGTAGATAAAGATGGAAATGTAGGAGAAGCACAAGATATTATAAATGATAAAAATCCAGGAGATAT
The DNA here is from genome assembly GCA_944386145.1 of uncultured Clostridia bacterium. GTDB lineage: Bacteria > Bacillota > Clostridia > TANB77 > CAG-508 > CAG-269. The sequence continues at coordinate 1,359 of CALWZZ010000081.1, forward strand.
AACAGTGGGACAAGATGGAGAGACATTAGCAGGAACAGAAGCAGAACCATATGAAATTTGGTGTATAGAAGATTTAGTTGCTTTTTCTAAAAGCGTAAGTGAGGGGAAGGACTATTATAACGAAAATATAAAATTAATGACTACATTAAACTTTCATTCTAGTTTATCTTATAGTGATACAAACAATAAATATAAATATGACGAAACGGCAAATGCATATATAATAGATGAAAGTAGTGAAAAAACTTTAAAAGAATTGATAACAGATGAAAATGGTGTGGGATTTATTCCTATCGGAATGAGTTCAAGCAGTGTTGAAAACAGATTTCGAGGAAATTTTGATGGAGGTAATAATGAAATAAAAAATATATATGTAAATACTAAAAATAATGCAGGATTATTTGGAGGAATATTTTTGGCAACAGTAGAAAATATAAAAATAAGTGGCAGTATAAATTCAACCGATGGAAGTGCAGGAGGTTTAATAGGTAATGGTCCAGCAACAATTAGAAATTGTTCTAATGAAGCAATAGTAAAAGCAAAACAAGCAGCAGGAGGATTTGTAGGTGAAGGAAGTTGGCAATCCATATTACTAGAAAATTGTTATAACACAGGAGATATTTATTCGGAATCAAGCAATGCAGGAGGTGTTGCTGGTTCTTTTGCAGGAAAAATCAATAATTGCTATAATTTAGGAAATATAGAAGGATCAGCTTATACAGGAGGAATATTGGGAAATGTAGCAGGAAAAATTGAAATTGTAAATGGGTTTAATCAAGGTAATGTAAAATCAAAAGGATGGATTGCCGGAGGCATTGTTGGATTTGAATATGCAGAGGCAACTGTTAATAATTGCTATAACATAGGAAATATTACAACAGAAGGGACAATAGTAGTAGATGTGAGATCAAAAGGTATAGGAGGAACATATATAAACAATTGTTATAACATAGGAGATTTACAATCTACTAGAGCATGTTATGCAATTGGAGACAAAACGATAAACAATTGTTATTATAGTGCTATACTTGTAGGAGAAGTAGAAGATGCAGGAAACATTGAAGATATAAGTCAACTAGATGAAAAAGAATTTGTAAATTTACTAAATTCTTATACAAATGAAGGAGAACAAACATATCCAGCAGAATGGAAAAAGTGGAAATTGGGCGAAGAAGGCTATCCTGTATTTGAATAGATGTTATAGTATTTTAAAGTTTAAATGATTAAATTGTAAAAATTAGCAGTATTGTATTGCAAAATCTCTAATTATATTGTAAAATAATGGAAATGCGGTTAGAGATTTTTGTACATTATAAGAAATTGCATTTCATATAATGCAAAAAAATAGAATAATCATAAAATTTTAATTTATTTTTTTATTTATATCAAAAATTGATTCTTAAATTTAATATTTAATCTAAATATTCAGGTTTATCAAATAGTAAAAATAATGAATCAAAATGTTTTAGTAAAGTTATTTTGCAATAAAAGATCTAGTTTTAAAGCTCTTATTTTATGTTAAAGAAGTTTTTATATTTTTACAGTATCGTTCATATCTCAAAAATTCCTATATTTAATTGTAAGATCTATTACCCAAAGCATTTATTTATAAAAAGTACAAAAAAAGAGCTCTAATGTATTTATAAAAATAAAGAAAAATCAGATTTGTTTGTTGAATAAGTCAAATAAATTTGATAGAATGAAAGGAGAAAAATATGAACAATTTAAAAAAATCAAAAGAAGTAGAAATGCTACCATTATCAAATGATTATGTTTTTAAACGTATTTTTGGCAAAGGAGGGAACGAGAAAATTTTAAAAAGCCTTTTGGAGGCTATATTAAAAATCAATATACAAAAGATAGAAGTCAAAAATCCAGAGATACCCAAAGAAACAATAGATGAAAAATTAAGTATATTAGATATAAAAGCAGAAATTAATGAAAACACCATGATTGATATTGAAATGCAAGTAGGTAACACAACAGCCATTGATAGAAGATTAGTTGTGTATAATGCCAAATTAATAGCAGGAGAAATAAAAGTATCAGAAAAATATCAAACAGCAAAAGATACAATAGTAATATGTATTATAAATGATAATGTCGTAGAGAGAAATGCATACTTAAGTTTAGCAATGTTAAAATATGAAAAAACGGAAGAAATTCGATATGTTGATATGGGATATGAAAAAGAAGAAGAATACTTAACGGATATGGTAAAATATTATATAATAGAGTTACCAAAGTTTAAGACAAAAAAGCCAAAGGTAGCAGATTTACTAGAAAAATGGTTATATGTAATTGGGGGCGATCAAAAAATGATGGAAGAATGTAAAAAAGAAAATGGGGAAATGAAAGAAGCTATCGAACAGTTAGAACAAATGAGTGCAGACGAATATGAAAGAGAATTATATGAGATAAGAGAAAGAAGTAGATTAACATACAATACGGAAATGTATGAGGCAAGAAGAAAAGGCTTGGAAGAAGGGGAAGAACGTAGCAAAAAGGAAATTGCTAAAAAAATGAAAGTAGAAGGAATAGATATAGAACTAATTAAAAAAATAACCAATTTAACAGAAGAAGAAATTAAGGCATTATAGTATTATGAAATTGGAATATAAAAAATATTTTTTGTACAATAAAATTTCCTTAAGTCAGATACTTAACGATAACAAAACTAAAGATATAATAGCAATAAAATGTAGGAAAGTCAATAGAAAGAGAAGATAAAAATATAAAATTTAAATGATGAAAATAATAAAAAATGAAAAGCAGAAATCGCTTGTAAATAAAGAATAACAAGTGATTTCTGCTTTTTCTTTTTTCCTAGAGTATCTGACTGAAAGAAAAAATTGTAAGTGACAAGAAGATACAAATTAAGTAATTACAAAGGAAAATAAAAGAAAAGAGGTAGAAAATGGAAAAAATGAAAGAGAGAAAACAACAAAAAGAAAGTCATAAAAATCAACAAGAAAGAAGAACAATAAATCAAAAATATACAAATATAAAATGTGAAGAAAAAAATCAAAAAAATCATTTAGAAAAACAGATCCAAAAAGTAGTAAAGCAACAAATAGAAAACAAAGTAAAGTGCCAGAAGGGAATTACTTTGCTGGCATTAGTCATAACAATCATTGTTTTATTAATCTTAGCAGGAATCACAATTGGAGCAATCACAGGAGACAATGGAATTATAGGAAATGCAGGAAAAGCACAAGAAGAAGCAGAAATTGCAAATGAAAAAGAAATACTAGAAAAAGCAACAGTACAAGCAATGGGAAACAATAAATATGGGAACATCGAAGAAGCAGAATTACAGGAACAACTAGACAAAGAAACAGGAGAGGGAAAAACAGAAGCAACAGATATAGGGGAAGAATTTGAAGTAGTATTTAAAGAAAGTAATCGCTATTATGCAGTTGACAAAGATGGAAATGTAGGAAAAGCACAAGATATCATAGAAGATAAATATCCAGGAGATATTACAGTTGGAACAGATGGAAAAACATTAGCAGGAACAGAAGCAGAACCATATGAAATTTGGTGCATAGAAGATTTAGTAGCTTTTTCTAATATGGTAGATGGAAGCGGTATCGTATTAGAAAATGGAGAGCCAGTACAGGTAACAACAGCTAATAGAAATAATTTTACTGGAAAATATATAGTTTTAAAAGCAAACTTAAATTTTAAATCAAAATTATCTTATCAAGATAGTGAAAGAACAGATTTTGGAGATATTAATGGGATTGAAGATGATGGAAATACTTTGATGAATGAAATGACAACAGGAACAGGTTTTAAACCAATTGGACTTAATTATATGTTTTATGGGAATTTTGATGGAAAAGATAGTGAAACAGGAGAAATTTATAAAATAAGTAATCTATATATTAATTATGAGAATGACACACAATTAAATAATTATGGATTTGGAAGAAGTATTGGATTATTCGGAACAGGACAAATACAATATACGATAATAAAAAATCTAGAAATTTCTGGAGAAATTAAAGGTGCTGGACATACAGGTGGAATAATAGGGCAAAGTGCGAATTTAATAGAAAATTGTACTAATCATGCTAATGTAACAGGATACAATATGGTAGGAGGAATTGTTGGATATAGTGCACAGATAACAAATTGTACAAATACAGGAGACATAGTAATAACAGGGAAAAGCTGGAGATATGGAGGAGCAGGAGGAATTATTGGAAATGGTGATAATGTAAAAAATTGTATAAATAAAGGAGATATATCTGGAAATGTATCAATAGGAGGTATTGTAGGATATAGTGATTCAAATAATGGCAAAATTGATAATTGTGGAAATTCTGGAAATGTTACTTTTAATGGAACAAGTAGTCAAAATGCAGTTGGAGGTATTTTAGGCTATAATGCACAAAAAGTTGAAATAAAGAATACATATAATCAAGGAAGTATATTAGGAAACGGAACTTTATCGGGGGCAGGAGGAATTGTAGGAGCAAGTAAAGGTGCTGCTAATGATAGTGAACTAGTATTAAGTATTTATAATTCTTTTAATACTGGAGATGTAATATATGAAAATAGTACAGCAGGAGGAATTGTAGGAAATCAGGGAACAATCTGTGCAAAAAATTATATTTATATTGAAAATTGTTGGACTGTGGGAAAAAATACGGATTATGGAAGTATGATAGGGACAATTAATAATGGTAGTGAAAATATAGAAATGAAAGTGGAAATTAATCATTCATACTATACTAGTGGAAAATCAATCGGAAATATGAGCAAAGTAGATGATGAAAATATTGTTGACAATGCAATACAAAAAACAGAAGATGAAATTAAGACACAAGAATTTGTAGATTTATTGAATTCTTATAGAAAAGAGGGAGAACAAACATATCCAACAGATTGGAAAAAATGGAAATTGGGAGAAGAAGGCTATCCTGCATTTGAATAAATTATCCAACAAATTCTAAAATATCTCCAATCACATTCGTAATAAAATAATTTATTAATAATCCGCACTTGTGTACATAGTGCTTAGTAGTAAGACTTATATAAAAAGAAAAAATGTTCGCAAAAAGTATTGACAATTTTTAAAATTGTGGATACAATAAAGGCGAACATTTTTTCACATAATAGAAAATTGCATTTCCTATTATGTAAAAAAAAATTGCACAGAAAAATTGTTTCACAATTTTTCGCGTCGAATTTATATAAAAAATGAAAGTCGAGGAATGTGTTATGATATCATCTTTACATATTAAAAATATAGGAATTATAGAAGACTTAAATATTGATTTTAATAAGGGACTAAATGTATTAACAGGAGAAACTGGAGCAGGAAAAACACTAATTATAGATTCACTTCAAATTATATCAGGAGGCAGATTTTCCAAAGATATGCTAAGAAAGGGAGAAACAAATGCCTTTGTTGAACTTTGCTTATATTGTCCAGAAAATGAACATGCAATAGAAGGAAACATCATCGTTTCAAGAGAAATTAATGCAAATGGTAAAAACATGTGCAAAATTAATGGAAGAATGGCAACAGTTAATGAATTAAGAGATTTTATGAAGCAATTTATAGAAATCCATGGACAAAATGACAACCAAAATTTATTAGACAATAAATTACATTTAAAATATTTAGATGGATTTATTGGAAAATCAATATTAGGAGAAGATAAAGCAAAATATAAAGAATTATATAGACGTTATTTAGAAATAAAAGAAGAATTAAAACAAAATTATGGAGATGATAAAGAAAGACAAAGAAAGCTAGACTTGTTAAGATATCAAACAGA
>CALWZZ010000082.1 GCA_944386145.1 uncultured Clostridia bacterium
TTTTCAAAACATACACAAAATCATGAAGCAAATAAGATTTCTTTAATATGGAATAGTATACCATCACAATTAGCAAAAGAAAACAAAAAATTTCTATATCAAACGATAAAAGAAGGAGCCCGTGCAAGAGAATATGAAGGTGCATTAAACTGGTTAAATGATGTGAATTTGATTTATAAAGTATACAACGTTAGCAAGACAGATTTTCCATTAAAAGCATATCATGATTTAAGTTGTTTCAAAATCTATATGAATGATGTAGGTTTACTTAGAAGAATGGCAAATTTGGATAGTAGAATTGTGATAGAAGGCGATAAATTATTTGAAGAATTCAAGGGAGCTTTTACAGAAAATTATGTATTAAATATGCTAACAATGCTTTACGAAGAAGTACCAAATTATTTTACTTTTGATAGATATGAAATAGATTTTGTAATACAAAATAAAAATAGAATTATACCAATAGAAGTAAAATCGAATAAATCAACTAATAGTACTAGTTTGACAAAATATAACGAGAAATTTAATAACGATATATCTATTAGATTATCAATGAATAATCTAAAAAAAGATGATAAAGTTTTAAATATACCATTATTTTTGATAGAATATATGGAGAAATTTTTATAACTGTAGATAAAAAATAGAAAATCATGTTAGTCAAGATGTGATTTTCTATTTTTTTGCCATTCATAAGAAATTTAAAATGAGCAAAAATTTTCTTAATTTATTTCATTTTGTTCGCTTGAAATGTAAAAAAAATAGTATATAATAGAAAACATAGGAAAGAGAAAAACAAAGGAGCAAAAATACATGCAAGAAACAGTAAAAACAAAAAAAGTAGGAGAAATATTTAATGATTATCAAACAAAAGCCAACATACAATATGCCAATATCCAAGGGCTAAATATCATTAAAAAAACCAACACTTTAGAAGTTATATTGTATTTTGATGAATATATAGAAATTAAAGAATTATGGTTTTTTGAAAAATTTTTAATTGATAGATTTCATTTTGAACATATTGACATGGTTATTAAATATCATGAAGGAGTTGTACTAAAGGACATAAAGACAGAATGGAGAAACATCATTGCCTATATGTCTCACAAATATCCATTAATGAAGCCTATGCTTTTATTAAAAAGTGATGTAGAAGTTGATGGAAACGAAGTCAATATCAAAATGCATATTAAAGGTGCTGATTTTTTAAAAGCTAAAAAAACAGATAAAGAACTAGAAAAGGTTTTGAAAAATTTATTTGGAAAAGAATATAAAGTAAATTTAACAGAACAATTATCAAAAGAAGAGATAGAGGAAATACGTGAAGAGATTAAGCAAGTAGAGGAAAAAGCGATTGCCCATATTGAAGAATTAAATGCACAACACCAAAGAGAAAATGAGGAAAATCATGTAGAATATGCCAATGTTCCTGAATACAATGACCCAGATTATGTACCGCCAATGGATATGGAAGGATATATTCCAGAAGAGGCTTTAGAAGGAATGCCACCAATGGAAGGGATGGAAGCGTTCCAAGAACAAGAATATATTATGGGAAAACCATCAAAAGCCAAAGAAAATAAAGTGGCAATTAAAGACATTACTGCAAGCAATTCAAGAATTACCATAGAAGGACGTGTTTTAACAAGTGAATGTCGAGAAACCAGAACAGGAAAAGGAATGTTAATTTTTGATATCTATGATGGAACAGGTACAATCACTTGTAAATCTTTTGCAAAAGATGCCGTTGAAGGAAAAGAAATTATTGAAAAAATTCAAAATGCAAAAGTCATCAAAGCAATTGGAAAAGCAGGATTAGATGCTTATGCTGGGGATGTAACTATCATGGCAAATACGATTATGACAAGTAACATGGAAGTCCCAGAATTACCAGAAGAAGATGAAAGTAATCCACTTATTTTAGGAATGAACCCGAATATTACAGAACCATTGGTAAAAATTGCCGAATTAAATGTAGATGATGGAAAGGTTTCTATCAATGGAGAAGTCATTGATATGGAAGATCGAGAGCTAAAATCTGGAAAAACCTTACTTAGTTTTGATGTCTATGATGGAACCAGCAGTATGACTTGTAAAGCGTTCTTAAATAAAGATAATAGCAAACGTGTCATAAAAAGAATTAAAAATGCAAAAGGTGTTATCGTTGCAGGAACGGCACAAATGGACTCTTTTTCAAATGAATTAACGATTATGGCAAATACGATTGTAGAGGGAGAAGGCATTAAAAAGAAAATTAGAGAAGACCATGCAGAAGTAAAAAGGGTAGAACTTCACATGCATACACAAATGAGTCAGATGGATGCTATGACTTCAGCAACAGATTTAATTAAAAGAGCCATGAAATGGGGAATGAAATCCATTGCCATTACTGACCATGGTGTGGTACAAGCCTTCCCAGAAGCCCATAAATTACTAGGGTATGACAATCCAGATATGAAAATTATCTATGGGGTAGAGGCATATTTAGCACCAGATAATACGAGAACCGTATATAATGGCAAAAAACAAAGTATTGATACAACTTATTGCGTACTAGACTTAGAAACAACTGGATTTTCAGCAACGACGGAAAAAATTACAGAAATTGGTGTTATGAAAGTAAAAAATGGAGAAGTGCTTGATGAATTTAGCTGTTTCGTAAATCCTGAAAAACATATCCCAGAAAGAGTTACAGAAGTTACGAACATTACAGATGATATGGTAAAAGATGCAGAAACGATTGAAAAGGTATTCCCAAAATTATTAGAATTTTTGGGAGATGACAAAGAAAACGTTATTGTTGCACATAATGCAAATTTTGATGTTGGATTTTTAAAACAAAATGCCAAAGTATTGGGATATGATTTTAACTATACTTATTTAGATACTTTAAGCTTGGCTAAAGACTTATTCCCAGATTACAAGAAATATAAATTAGGAAAAATTGCAGAAAATTTAGGTATTAAAGTAGAAGTCGCACACCGTGCGTTAGATGATGTTGATACAACTGTGAAAGTATTTAATGTCATGATAGATATGTTAAAGAAAAAAGGAGCAACCATTGTAGAAGATATTGATAGAGTGGCAGCAAGTGAAGAAGCCAAAAAAGAAGAATACAAAAAACTAAAAACTTATCATGCGATTATTCTAGCTAAGAACTATGTTGGATTAAAGAATTTATATAAATTGGTTTCTATATCCCATTTGCATTATTTTTATAGAAAACCACGTATCTTGAAAAGTTTATATAAAAAATATTCTGAAGGCTTAATTTTGGGAAGCGCTTGTGAAGCAGGAGAGTTATACCAAGCCATTGAGCTTGGAAAAACAGATGAAGAAATCGAAGAAATTGCCAATGACTATGATTATTTAGAAATCCAACCAACTGGAAATAATCAATTCTTAATTAGAAATGGAACGGTTGCTGATGAAGAGGCTTTACGAGATATTAACAGAAAAATTGTGGAATTGGGAGAAAAATTAAATAAACTAGTTGTTGCGACTTGTGATGTACATTTCATGGACCCACAAGATGAAATTTATAGACGTATTTTGGAAGCTGGACAAAAATATGATGATGCCGATAATCAAGCACCACTATATTTACGAACAACTGAAGAAATGCTAGAAGAATTTAGTTATTTAGGAAAAGAAAAAGCCTATGAAGTAGTTGTAACAAATACCAATAAAATATCAGATATGTGTGACCAAATCAGCCCAATATCTCCAGAAAAATGTCCGCCACATATTCCAGGCTGTGAACAAACCATAAAAGATATTGCTTACAATAAAGCACATGAATTATATGGAGACCCATTACCAGAGATTGTACAAACAAGATTAGATAAAGAACTAGATTCTATTATTAGAAACGGATTTTCCGTTATGTATATTATTGCGCAAAAACTGGTATGGAAATCAAATGAAGATGGATATATTGTAGGTTCCAGAGGTTCTGTTGGTTCGTCATTTGTTGCCAATATGACAGGAATTACAGAAGTAAATTCACTTCCAGCACATTATAGATGTCCAAACTGTAAATATTCGGATTTTACAGATTATGGCGTGAAAAATGGATTTGACCTACCAGATAAGAATTGTCCAAAATGTGGGCATAAATTAGATAAAGATGGAATGGATATCCCATTTGAAACATTCTTAGGATTTAATGGAGATAAAGAGCCAGATATTGACTTGAATTTCTCAGGAGAATATCAAGCAAAAGCCCATAAATATACAGAAGTTATCTTTGGAAAAGGAACAACTTTTAAAGCAGGAACAATTGGTACAGTTGCAGATAAAACAGCTTATGGATATGTAAAAAATTATTATGAAGAAAGGCATATCCCCATTAATCAAGCAGAAATCAAAAGGATATCCCATGGATGTACAGGAATCAAAAGGACAACAGGGCAACATCCAGGAGGAATTATCGTTGTACCAAAGGGAAGAGAAATTTATGAATTCTGTCCAGTACAACATCCAGCAGATGATCCAAATTCAGATATTATTACAACCCATTTTGATTATCACTCAATTGACCAAAACTTGTTAAAACTAGATATACTAGGACACGACGATCCGACTGTTATTAGAATGTTACAAGATATTACAGGAATCGATCCAACAAAAGTACCATTAGATGATAAAGCAACCATGTCTATTTTTAGTTCAACAGATGCTTTAGGTGTTACACCAAAACAAATTGGTTCAGAGGTAGGAAGTTATGGTATACCAGAATTTGGAACAAAGTTTGTTAGAGGAATGTTGGTAGACACAAGACCAACGACATTTGATGAATTAATTCGTATATCACGGATTATCACATGGTACAGATGTATGGCTTGGAAATGCACAAACCTTAATCGAAAATGGAACGGTAACCCTAACAGAGGCTATCTGTTGTCGTGACGACATTATGATATATTTAATCAAACAAGGATTACCACCAAACTCTGCATTTAAAATCATGGAAACCGTACGTAAAGGAAAAGCTTTAAAAGATCCTGCAAAATGGAAAGAATATACAGACTTGATGAGAGAGCATAATGTACCAGAATGGTATATCAAATCTTGTGAAAAAATAAAATACATGTTCCCAAAAGCACATGCGGCAGCCTATGTAACAAATGCTTTCAGGATTGCATGGTTTAAAGTACATGAACCAAAAGCTTATTATGCAGCCTTTTTCTCAATCAGAGCATCAGATGAATTTGATAGTGAAATCATGACATTTGGAGAAGAAAAAGTAAAAAATAAAATGAAAGAAATAGATTTACAAGGAAATAATGCAACACAAAAAGATAAAGCCATGTATCCTGTACTAGAATTGGTATTAGAAATGTATGAAAGAGGTATTAAGTTCTTACCAATAGACTTATATAAATCAAGTGCCACAAAATTTATCGTAGAAGAAGATGGAATTCGTCCACCATTAAACAGTATAGCAGGGCTTGGAACAGTAGCGGCACAAGGAATTGAAAATGCAAGAAAAGATGGAAAATTCATGTCTATTGATGATATGAAAATCAGATCAAAAGTAGGAGACTCTGTAGCAGACTTATTGAAAAAATTTGGATGTTTAGATGGCATGAGTCAAAGTAATCAATTAAGTTTGTTCGGTTAGGGACGTGCCAAAATGGACAAAAAATGTCCAAAAGGGACAGACATGAGCAATAATGAATATACAAAGTATCTCTGAAATAAAAGAGAATTTAAAAATAAAAGGGGAAGAAAATGATTGGAATTTTAATAATTGTTGTATTAATATATGGTTTTTTTGCAGTAATGGGAATTATCATTTCTATGGCGAAAACAGGAGAAATCAATGTAAAACTTATATGGTTAGCGACAATTCCAATATATCTTATATTGTCAATTATTCCGCTTTTGTTTGTATATGGTTTGTTTGGAAGTAATAGAGGAATTGCGATTTTTATGATAACGATAATTTTTGGTTATTTCGTTATTCGATTGGGAATTACCATATATAATAAAATGAAAGTAAAATTATCAAAAAATGAAGGAATTTATATTAGAGATGTAGATGTGGAATATAGTCCAGCAGTCCTTTCCTATTTACAAAATCAAAAAATTGAAAAGAAAAAAGATTTAATGGCGAGTATATTAAATTTATGTGCAAAGGGATTTCTAAAAATAGAAAAGAAAGAAGAAAATCATTATGAACTAAAAGTAGTACCAAATAAAGAAGCGGAATTACTGAAAAAAGACGAGAAATATTTATATAACAAGATTTGTAAGAAAGAAAAAATAAATTTAAACACATGGACAAGATATATAAGAGAAGAATTTGAAAGTTATTATTTCACAAAGGAAACAAAAATACGTTTAAGTACGATATTTTTATCACTATATATTGGAGGTATGATAATTTTAGCTATATATTCTACAGTAAGTGGAAATCAAATTGGTCAAGGATTATCTGATATGGTATTTATCACGTTTTTTGTAGCTTTTGAGCTTGCTATATTAGAACCTATCATAAAAGTAGTATTACGTCATTTAAGAAAAGGAGAATATCTAGATGGTACTTATACTGTAAAAGGTGCAAAGGAAATGAAACGATGGGATAAATATAAAAAGTTTTTAGAAGATTATACTTTGTTAGAAGATAAGCCACTAGAAAGTGTAATTGTATTAGAAAAACATCTGGCCTATGCAACAGTGTTAAATGTAAATACAAGTTATACCAAAAGTTTTATAGAACGATTAGAGATAACACATAAAATTAATTTAGAATATGTTGGCAAAATGCTAGAAGAAATAAATCAAGAAGCTTAGAAATTTTCTGAAACGTTGAGGAAGTGTCAAATTGGACATTTTTTGTCCATTTTGGCACGTCCCCAACGGCTCATTTTGAAACAATTTGGAACATCTCTAAAAAAATTCTTTATACCAGTTGACGAAAAGCAAAAAAAATGGTATAACTATAAAGTAAATTTTAAGGCCCCTTGGTCAAGCGGTTAAGACGCCACCCTCTCAAGGTGGAATCATGGGTTCGATTCCCGTAGGGGTCACCA
>CALWZZ010000083.1 GCA_944386145.1 uncultured Clostridia bacterium
AACGCACTCTGGTGTTTTGAATATTACCTATAAAAAAGCCCAAAATATGCATGATAATTTTGGGATAAGTGCTTAAATTTAAAAACTTACCGCCTGGTCTTTGCCATGACATACTCCACCGAAGTTCCCTCCATCCTTGTTTTCCGTAAGGATGTAGCCACATTCAGCTTCATCGCTCAATTCATGCTCATCTATTATACAATGATTATTTGCAGATGTCAACATTTTTTTAACATTTTCTTTTTTATTTTTTGTCCGTTAAATCAAAAAATCTAAGCTTTACTTGCATTATTAAAATTATATTGTTATACTATATTTAGGAAAACATAGAGGAAGGTGTTGTTTATGAGTCAATTTTTAGATGATTTAAAATATAATGTGCATTCTGTAGCACATAAAGCCAAAAAAGGCCTACTTGTAGGTGGTCTATCCTTAATGGCTGCTACGTCTTTTGTTGGATGTTCTAAATCTTCTTCTGATAATACAACAACAATAGAACAAGAACAAAATGCAAATGAACTAGAAAAACAATTTAATGACTTATCTTCTAAAGCCGATAATTTAGCAACAGAATTAGAAACATATTCTAACTACGAACTTTCTAAAGAAGATAGTTTAAAAGTAAGTAATTTTTTATTAGATTATGCACTTACAAAAACTTCTCAAGATTATGGTGGAAATATTCCTACTGACGCTATCATTCCTACGAAAAACAATTCATCACTTGATGGTACTTTTAGCGTTTCTGAGGAAGAAAAAAGTCAGAATCTTAGCATAGCGCAATATACAGATTTTTCATTAAATCCAGAGGCAGTTGCACTTTATAATAATTTTATTGTAGATGAAACCAATGTACGAAACGCTTTATCTTCTGTGTATTCTGTTAAAGCTGATTTAATAGAAAAAAATCCTGAACTTCTAAATGATTTATCACAAGAAGATATGTTAAATTTAATTAAATCTTCTTATGTAGCAGCATATAATAATAAAAATCAAAATTCAGACCCTTTAAAAGCAATCAATGTAGAATTAGAAATACAATCAATATCTATGTCGCACTATGATATCACTTCTTATGATAATTCTGAGAATAACTATCCTTCAACATTAGAACATGTTATAGCAATTGATCATCATTCTGATGTAGCTAAACACGTAGATAATTTTGAATATGAAAATTCTGTATTGACAGATTATCAAGATGCTTGTATTGAATTAAGTACTTCTAAATCTTCTACATTAGACGAATTAAAAGAAGCAAATGAAAAAAATGAAGTAACTTCAAAAGAAATCTTTGACCAATTAATTGATATTAATAGAGAAAAAGCACGAGAAGAACAAGAAAATCAAACAGAACAACATTCTTCTGAAGCTAATGAAATAGATAGATAATTTATTATATAAAAAACCAAAGTTTAAAATGAATAAAACTTTGGTTTTTATTTATATTTTTAGTAAGTACATTTTAAATATTCATATATAACCTTCTCAATATGTGCTAAGCTTTCATAATTTGTTATAAATTTTCCATCATGTCTATGTCTTGTACTACTTCTTATAATTCGTATTTGCCTATTAAATTCTCTGCGGTAAATTTCTGCCAACTTATTTTTGCTTAAGCCTGCTTTCCATTTTTGTATAATTTCATCTTCTTTCACACTAACACCTCTATTGTTAGTGTTTGCAATATATGGTACTGCTATTCATATATATATATTGTATTTACTTATAATTTTTTATATGTTATACTTCTTTTGCAGTTTAAACATTTTGCATTCATATAAATAAAAGGAGATTCGCTATGAAATATCTTTTTTATTCAGTAGTCGCTATTTGCATTACTGCTATTATTATCACCATTATCATCCAGGTGGGTATAATTTAATAAGAATAAAACCATTTTTAACATAAAAACGCCAAGCAAAAAGTCTGGCGTTTTAATATTTCTACTATATTTCCATAATAATTGGTATAATCATTGGGTTTCTTTTTGTTTTCATAAAAATATAATCTCTTAAGTTTTCTCTTGTAGCAGATTTAATTGTTCCCCAATCTCTAATACCTCTTTCTTCACATTTTTTAATTTCATGTCTTACAACAGATTTTACATCATCCATTAAATTTTCAGATTCTCTTACATAGACAAATCCTCTTGAAATGACATCTGGTCCTGCTACCACTTCTCCTGTTGCAGAATCCATTGTTAACACGATGACAATTAAACCATCTTGTGATAAATGTTGTCTATCTCTTAAAACGATATTTCCTACATCTCCTACCCCAAGTCCATCTACTAATACTCTTCCGCAAGGGACTGTTGAAGTAAATTCTGCTTTATCTTCATTAATTTCTAGTACACGTCCATTTGCCATCATAATAATATGGTCTTTATCAATTCCCATACTTTGTGCTGTTTCACTATGGGCAATTAATTGTCTATATTCTCCATGAACAGGAATAAAATATTTTGGTTTTGCTAAAGCGATAATTAATTTTTGTTCTTCTTGGCAAGCATGTCCTGAAACATGTACTGCTTCTAGAGAACTATAAACTACCTCTGCTCCTATTTGCATTAAATCATCAATAACCTTTGATACGAATTTTTCGTTTCCTGGTATTGGTGTTGCAGATATAATGACCAAATCATTTGGTGTAATTTTTACTTTTCTGTGGTCTCCTGCTGCCATTCTTGTTAAGGCTGACATTGGTTCTCCCTGACTTCCTGTTGTAATAATAACTAAATTTTCGTCAGCATAACTTCCTATCATGTCAATATCGATAAACATATTTTCTGGACATTCAATATATCCTAATTCTCTTGCTGTTTCAATCATATTTACCATGCTTCTACCACATACTGCTATTTTTCGATTATATTTTACAGCTGCATTCACAATTTGTTGTACTCTGTGCACATTTGAAGCAAAAGTTGCCACCACAATTCTTTTGGTACAATGTAAGAATAACTTGTCAAACACTTCTCCAACTGAACGTTCTGACATTGTAAATCCTTTTCTTTCTGCATTTGTACTATCTGACATTAAAGCCAAAATCCCTTGATTTCCTAATTCTGCAATTCTTCCAAAGTCCATAATTTTTCCATCAATTGGTGTATAATCTACTTTAAAGTCTCCTGTGTGTAAAATCGTACCTGCTGGTGTTGTAATAGCAAGCATAACAGAATCTGGAATGCTGTGTGAACTTCTAATAAATTCCACCTTGAAGTTATTTCCCAAAGAAATGGTTTGTCCTTGTATCACTTCATGCAATTCTGTGCTTCTTAATAATTTATGTTCTTCTAATTTATTTCTAATTAATCCAGCTGTTAATCTTGTTGCATAAATTGGAATGTTAATTTTCTTTAATAAATATGGTACTGCACCAATATGGTCTTCATGTCCGTGTGTAATAATCAATCCTTTAATTTTATCCACATTTTTTTCTAAGTAAGAAATATCTGGTATTACCAAGTCAATTCCTAACATATCATCTTCTGGGAATGATAATCCGCAATCTACTACAATCATTTCATTTTCATATTCAAAAACCGTTATATTTTTTCCAATCTCATGCAATCCTCCTAGAGGTATAATTTTTAAACTTGATTTTTTGAAGATTGTATCTGTTTCTTTTTTACTTCTTCTTTTTGCTCTAACTGGTTTTACTTCTTTATTTTCTTCTCTTTTTATTACAGTTGTATTTTTTTCTCCTTTTGTTTTCATCTCATTTGTTTTGTCATTAAATTCTTTTTTTCTTCGATTATATGGTCTTTTAGTTCTTCCTCCTTCCTTTTTTACGATTTCTCTTTTTTCCATCTTCTCTTGATTTTTTAAATTCTCTTCCGTCATAAATACTCCTTTCTCTTTTCTTTTTTTAATTTTCTCAATTTTACTAAACTTATACATTTTGTTTTTTTATATTTTTTACTATAATACTTATTTTTAAACAAATTTACAGATAAATATTCTCTTGTTTTCTTATTTATACGCACATAATAATGGATATATATTTTTCTCTCTTAAATATATATCTCTTCTTTCCTATTAAATTTGTTTTTAAATCTCATTTTTTAATTATAGAAACTTAGGTTTCTAATAAACTATCTCTTATCTCATTTCTTAACAAAATCTTTATTTAATAAAATCTCATCCTTTAGCCCTTTGGCTAACCACTTGCTATATTTTACTATAAAACTTGAAAAAAGTCAAATTTGGAAGCATACATCAGCAAAATCCTATTCAAATAGTGTATTCCATTGATTTATATACGTTATTTTACCCATTTTTATTGCCATTTATAAAAAAATAGTATATAATGACCTCATAAATTAGACATAGACGGAAAAGGAGGATTTTTATGATAGATATTAAATTTTTAAGAGAACATCCTGATATTGTTAAAAATAATATCAAGAAAAAATTTCAAGACCATAAATTAGTGATGGTTGATGAAGTTATTGAATTAGATAAGAAAAACAGAAGTGCTCAACTTACTGGCGACAATTTAAGGGCTGAAAGAAAAACATTAAGTTCTCAAATTGGCGAATTGATGAAGAGTGGCAAAAAAGAAGAAGCTGAAAAAATCAAAGCACAGGTACAAGAAATTAATGCCCAATTGGAAGAAAATGAAAAATTAGAAGCCCAATATGCTGAAGAAATTAAAACAAGAATGATGAAAATCCCAAATATCATGCATGAGTCTGTTCCTATTGGCAAAGATGATTCTGAAAATGTGGAAATTCAAAAATTTGGAGACCCTGTTGTTCCAGATTATGAAATTCCTTTCCATGGCGAAATTTTAGAGCACTTAGGTGGACTAGATTTAGATAGCGCTAGACGTGTTTCTGGTAATGGTTTTTATTACTTATTAGGAGATGTTGCAAGACTACATTCTGCTGTTTTAACATATGCTAGAGATTTTATGATTAATAAAGGATTTACCTATTGTATTCCACCATATATGATTAGAAGTGATGTTGTTACTGGTGTTATGAGTTTTGAAGAAATGGATGCCATGATGTATAAAATTGAAGGAGAAGATTTATATTTAATTGGTACTTCTGAACATTCTATGATTGGTAAATTTAAAGACCAAATTTTAAGAAAAGAAGATATGCCATACACAATGACTTCTTACTCTCCTTGCTTTAGAAAAGAAAAAGGTGCACATGGTATTGAAGAACGTGGTGTATATAGAATTCATCAATTTGAAAAACAAGAAATGATTGTTGTTTGTGAACCTGAAGATAGCTGGAAATGGTATGACAAAATGTGGTCATATACAGTAGAATTCTTTAGAAGTATGAACATTCCTGTAAGAACTTTAGAATGTTGTAGTGGAGATTTAGCAGATTTAAAAGCTAAATCTTGTGATGTAGAAGCTTGGTCTCCTAGACAACAAAAATATTTTGAAGTGGGAAGTTGTTCAAATTTAACAGACGCACAAGCAAGACGTTTAGGTATTCGTATTAAAGGAGAAAAAGGAAATTATTTTGCTCATACTTTGAACAATACCGTTGTTGCTCCTCCACGTATGTTAATTTCTATTGTGGAAAATAATTATCAGCCAGATGGCAGTGTAATTATTCCAGAAGTATTAAGACCATATATGGGTGGACTTGAAAAAATAGAAAAGGAGAAATAGATATGAATAAAAATATAACAATAATTGTAGGCACTAAATGGGGCGACGAAGGAAAAGGAAAAATAGCTGCTATTGAAGCACAAAATGCAAAACTCGTTATTAGAGCAACTGGCGGAAGCAATGCTGGACATACTGTCATTTATAAGGAACAAAAATTACCATTACACTTAATTCCTGGTGGAATTGTTTATCCTCAAACCACTTGCATTATTGGACCTGGGGTTGTACTTGATTTAGAAGTGTTATTTGAAGAAATCTCATTTTTAAAGAAATGTGGTATTCCAGATTTTGAAACTAGATTAAAAATTAGTGGACGTACACATGTTACACTTCCTTACCATAAAGATTTAGACGGATTATTTGAATCTTTAAAAAATAAACCAGTTGGAACAACCAAAAGAGGAATTGGTCCAACTTATGCAGATAAAAGTAATCGTATTGGCATTAGAATGTATGATTTACTTCTTCCAGAAGATGAACTAATTCATAAAATTGAAGAAGCTACAAAAGTTCATAATCAAGTTTTTAAAGCAAACAATATGGAAAAATTTGTTGTTGATAGTGAAAAGTTAGGTAAAAAATATCATCAATATGGCGAATTATTGAAAAATTATATTACAGATATTGAACCATTCATTTTCAATAGCATAAAAAATAATGAAAAAATCGTTGTAGAAGGTGCTCAAGCTTTCCGTTTAGACTTAGACCATGGCGACTACCCAATGGTTACAAGTTCAAATCCTGTAGTTTCTGGAACACTTTGTGGAGCAGCTTTACCTCCACAAGCCTTAAATGTGGTTATTGGTGTTGATAAAGCCTACAACAGTAGAGTAGGTAATGGTCCATTCCCTACTGAATTACCTGCTTCACTTGATGAAAATGGAAATGTTATAAAAGACGCTTCTCCTCTAGAAGGAGATGTAATTCGTGATTTAGGTCATGAATATGGTACAACAACTGGTCGTCCTCGTAGATGTGGTTGGATGGATTGCCCTATTCTTTGCTCTGCTAAATATACTTCTGGTATCGATTATTTATGTTTAAATCATTTAGATACTTTAGGAGAAATTGGTAAAAAATTAGGATATGTTAAAGTTTGTACAAGTTATATGTATAAAGGT
>CALWZZ010000084.1 GCA_944386145.1 uncultured Clostridia bacterium
GCTAAAGAATTAATTAGTCCTATACTTCCTTTTTCTAGGTTACTTTGTATAGCGTCTTCTATTTCAGATACACTCAATTTCTCTTTTCTAATAATACCAGCAACAATGTTATCTACTACCATTACCTCTGGAACCAATACCAATTTACCATCAATTCCTTTAAGCAATCTTTGAGAAACAACTAATTTTAATAGTGAAGACAATAAATATTTAATACTTGCTTGATCTCTTACTTCATAGAAGTTTATCATTCTGTCGATTGTCTCTGCACAAGATTTTGTATGCAATGTTCCAACTACCAAGTGTCCTGATTCTGCCATTTCGATTGCTGCTTCCATAGTTGTTCTATCTCTAATCTCTCCTATAACTAGAATGTCACAGTCCTCTCTTAAAGAGTTTTTAACACCATCACTAAAAGTTAAAACGTCTCTTCCTTTTCCCACTTCTTTTTGTACGATTAGTGATTTTTTTGAATGATGTTTATATTCAATTGGGTTTTCCAATGTTAATATTTTTTTATTTTGATTTTCATTAATATAATCTATCATAGAGTTTAGTGTGGTACTTTTACCAGAGTTTGTCTTACCTGTAACCAAGATTAAACCTTGTGGTTGATAAGTCATTCTTCTTACAACATCTGGAATTCCTAAAGATTCATAAGGTGGTAACTCATTTTTTATAAGTCTTAGGGTACATGTCGGAATTTCATCAGATGATGAAATATTAACCCTTAAACGGATATCTTTATATTCATAAGATAAGTCCAATTTTTTGGTTTGATTATAAACTTCATCTTTGTCTACATTTCCCTTTACTAAATAGTCATAAGCCTCTGCCATATCTTCTTCTGTTAGTTCTTTCATTTCTTCAATTTCTATCAAATCTCTTGCAATTCTAAGCATTGGTTTATTTCCACATATCATATGAACATCTGATGCGTCTTTCTCAATTGCTATATCTAAAATTTTATCCATATTCATTTTTAAAATCCTCCTCTGTACAATCCCTCTATCTAACATAAACTGTTAGAAGAATAATAACTTTTTGTTTAACTCTTCTAATGTTGTTTCTCCTCTTAAAACTTTTTTAATACCATCCACAATTAATGGTCTATAATTTTCTTCTAAAGCTTTTTTTCTAAGGTCCATACTTGACGCACCTGAAACAATCAATTCCTTTAATTCATCTGTAATATTTAATATTTCAAAAATTCCAATTCTATCGTAAAAACCAGTTCCATTACAATAATCACAACCTAATGAATCATATGTTTTGATATCTTTAAAATCTGCTTTTTCGCCATATTTTTCTAATATATTGGTTATGATATCTTTTTCTTCTTTTGTAAATTCTCTTTCACGTTTACATTTTGGACAAATTCTTCTTACCAATCTTTGTGAGATGGCTGTTGCTAAGGTACTGGCAATATCATAGTCTGAAACGCCAATTTTACGCAATCTATTGATAACCTCTATACTATCAATTGTATGAATGGTTGATAATACATAATGTCCAGTTTGTCCAGCTTGTATAGCGATTTCTGCTGTTTCTCTATCTCTAATTTCTCCCACCAAGATAATGTCTGGGTCTTGTCTTAATACTGTTCTTAAAGCTCCTGCAAAGGTTGTTCTATTATCAATTTCTATTTGATTTAATCCTGGAATTCTGATTTCTACTGGATCTTCAATCGTGGTAATATTGATTTCTGGTTTGTTCAAATAATCAATAATACTATATAAAGATGTTGTTTTACCTTCTCCTGTTGGGGCAGCCATAATGGTAATACTATTTCTTTTATTAACACTCTTTTTAAATTCTTCTTCTTCTCCATAAAATCCTAAGTCGAATATATTTTTAATATCTGTATTTTTCTTTAATAGTCTTAAAACAAATTTTTCTCCATACACATTTGGTTGAGAAGACACACGGATATTGTAATCTTCATATAACAAAATTCTACCATCTTGTGATTCTTGTTTTTCTTGGTGCATATTTGAAATGGCTTTTAATCTTCCAATAATTTGCTGTTGTTTTTCTTTGTCTAAATTAGCTGCTGTAAATAACTCTCCATCGATTCTGTATCTAACACGAATGGATGTTGCCATTGGTTCTATATGAATATCACTTGCTCTTTTTTCAATTCCTGTTTTGATAATACTGTCTACTAAATTGATAACCGTTACCCCTGATTCATTGATATCTGTAGTTGCCTTTCCCTCTAAAGATTTCAAGATTTGATCAATATCTCTTTCAAAGGTAATATAGGTATCCATGATAAGCCCTTTGTTCAAAAATAACAATCTGATGGTTTCCATGCTTCTTCTATTAACCGTATTGGCAAAACAAACTTTAATTTTTCCATTTTCAATTTCAAATGGAATTGCTTTATTCTTTTTGGCAATATCCAAAGAAATATACTCTTCTATATCAATTTTTATAGAACTTTTACTAAGTAATATTCCTTTTTCTCCCAATATTTCGCCTATGGTTGTAATTAAAATATAGGGATCACAAACATCTAATTCATATAAACAATCTCCCATTTTGACATTAGGATGTTGTTTTTGATAGTCTAATGCCCTTTCGATATCTTCCTCTTTTACAATTCCTCTTTTAACCAATTCCACACCAATCGGTTGTCTTCTTTTTAATTCCATAATCCACACCTCTTTCGCAGTTTTTTAGTTCCTAGAAAATGGACATCTTCTAGAATATAAAAAATTTTGCACAGATTTTATTCTACTAAGGTATATGTTGTTTTTCTATTAAAGTTTTCACCAATGATTGTAACTGTTATTGTTGTTTTACCATTTGCTTCTCCCTTTTCAAATGTACAATCTGTCATGTTTTTTACAATTTTTATTTGATTAACATATATTCCTTGTTCTGGTATATATGTATACTGGTTTCCACTAGAAAAAAGAACATATCGTTGTGTATCTGTTTCTCCTATGTCTACAATTGTATTTCCTTTTTTATTCACTTCTTCCGTAAAATAAGAATTGAATCTTGTATATTCTTGATTTAAATCCTCACTTACTGCATTGATGTCAATGTTGGTATAAAAATATGACGTTAAAACAGATATGACTGCTACAATGATTAGCATAACAATGATATATATGGTTACAGAGATAAGTGTTACACCCTTTTCATTTTGCATATTCTTAATCTTTCCTTTCTCAAGGTTTCCATTTGGTCCAAATTATCTAAATTTTGTTTTCAACCTTGCTCTCCTCAATCAGATTTTGTCACAACTGTTGTTAAATCCACTGTTTGTGTTGTATCCCCATCTTGATAAGCAATTTCTACTGTAACTTGCTTAACTAAGCCTTCTAAAATCGTATCATCATCTGCATTTTGGGGTAAATTTGCATAATCTGTTATGGTTATTTTTTTTGCATATCCTGTTGCATGATTTAATTCATCTGTTACATTTTCAAATTGATTGTTTGCTTCATCTGTATCGACTAGTTCATCAAAATTTTCTGCTTTGATTTTTTCTATTTCATTAATAGCATAATTAGTTGCTTCTGATCTTCTTCTAGTTGAAGCAGAATTTGCATTAATTTGGTACATTAGTGTTGCAATAATAGCAACAAATAATGTGATTAAGATAATTGCTACTGTAATATCTATTGTGGTTATTCCTTTCTCACTTTTCATACACATCATTTTCCCTTCTTCATTAAACCAAAAATTTATACCAAGCTAATACAAATAGTAGATTTAAAATATTGGCAATCGCTAACCAAAATCCAAAGCAAATTTGTTTATAATATGTTTTTTCTTCTTTTCTAACACGTTTTTTTCTATCTTTTATCTTATTGATTAACAAATAAAATGCAACAGCAAGTAGTGTCATAATAATGGTATTAATCGTTACATATTCTCCTGTAAATATGCACATTGTAACAATTGTCATTAAAATACCATGTATATATTTATTTTTGGCATATCGCTTTAAAGTAATAACATCTAAAGCTAAAATGATAATATAAACAATTAAATATATGATATATCTATATATATTAGCATTCTCTACTACACATAGATATACTATATATGCTATAGATAATAGAATTCCATACATTGAAATAGATTTCTCAATTTTTCGATTTTCTGCGTCAATTCCTGCCATGATAAAAAGGAAACAGAAATAAAGTGCCATAAATGCACCTTCTGCTAGTACAGTTAATTTCAAATTGTCAATACGAATATTCATTAAATATGCTACTAATACAAATGTCAAACCTGATAGTGTTTCTATAATTAGATAACGTGGTCTGATTTTTTGTTTACAATATCTGCATTTTCCTAATAAAAAGACATAGCTCCATACGGGTATTAAGTCTAAAAAACCTAATTTATGGTTACAATTAGGGCAATATGAATGTGTGTGTGTTATATCTTGATTTTTTGGTATTCTGTATATTGCTAATGTGTAAAAGCTACCAAATACAGTTCCCATGATGAATATGATTATATATAGTAGTATATCCATTTCTTCTCCTTTTACCTTCTATTATCTTCTGAATAATGATTGTATAAAAATTTTAAGAATCTTTGTTTTTTGTTTATTAAATGTTATTAATTTTTTTGTTTTTGCTAGCAAGTGCTTTTTTAATATTTAAGCCATACACACCAAGTGTGCGTATGGCTTGTTATTCATATAATAATTTATTATTCTGTTGTATCTGGATTTGATGTTACTATTTTTCCTGATTCTACTTCAACCCAACGAGTAATCTCATCACTGTTATTAATTTTTAATTTTACTGGAATATAGCTTTTAGTATCATCTCCAGTTATTGCAGTTGAACAAGTTGCAGTAACATTACTATTATTACCAGTTACTAAAGCTTCAATATTGTCTTCGTCTATTATACTTCTATCAGGTTCACCAGCTTCATTAGCATAAGTTGGGTCTAATTTGTTAGTTAATATTTCTGAAACTGCTAGTCTTAAAGCTTCATCTGCTTCTGCCTCTGTTGTAGCTTTTGTTGCATCTTGAGCTCTAGTTAGAATACCATTTTGACCTGTAAGCATCGCAATTGACACCCCTGCTAAAATTAATAATACAATGATTGTGATAACTAAGGCAATTAAAGTAATACCTCTTTGGTTTCTCATTTTGTTTTTCCTCCTTTTCTTTTGAAATAAATTAATATATATTATTTATGTTTAAAAAAACATAACGTTAATAACTAAATTTTATTTTGTTCCTGTATCAGGATAGTATGCTGAACCACCTGTACTGGTTGAAGTATTTGAACTTCCTGAATTATTGGTACCAGTAGATGTGCTTGTTCCTGAGTTGCTACTTCCTGTAGAACTTCCACTTTGCTCTGTATCTTCGCCTGATGTTTCATATGGTGAAAATGGATTTGGTTTTCCTGGTACATATGTGTTGATTCTTTCATAATTATCCAAATCTGTAGAATCTACACTATATGTCAAAATAACTTCATCACCTTCCACATCTTCACTTTTACTTAATTCTTCTTGTACTGCCGTTGGTGTCGTATAAGATACTTCATCTGGTATGATTTTATTACTTGGTACATATTCATATAATAATACACCAAGGATTAATATGATTGCTAAACATAGCAATAACATTATGATAATTTCTTTAATAACTTTCTTAGCCATAATACACTCCTTTACTGATTTGATGTATTTGTCGTATTCGTACTGTTGGTATTATTGGTACTATTGGTTGAATTTGTACTATTGGTGTTTGTACTGTTTGTATTTGTGCTATTGGTTGTGTTTTGATTATCGGTTCTTGAACTACTTGTATCTATTGAAGATATACCTTCTATTGGTATATTTTTGCATACAAATGTAGCTCTTAATGATGATGTAGATTCTCCTGTTGTCATTGAAAATTGTTCTATTTTAAATGCTAAATCTGAATCATCTTCTATATCCCTTATGAATTCACATATACCGACATAGCTACCAACAGCCGTGAAGTTTAAATCATATACATTTTGTCCTCCTGTTCCTGCTGTTAATGATATATCTATGCTAACCCCTTCACTGGTTGCATGTGTACCAATTTCTGTCCACAAGAAGTCTAATGTATAATTAGACAATTGGCTGGCAGCTTGCACATCACCTGAGTCACTTACTGCTACCATGTCTTGATATGTGGTCTTTTGTTTTTCTAAATTATCCATACTTGTATTTACTTCATTGATTTTACCTGGAAATGTAGAACTTGCAAGTCTTGTGGCTTCTGTAACGGTTTCAGTTAAAGTCGCATTTTCATCTTGTATGGTTCTAATTCCCCAAACCGTAAAGCTGCCAATTTCCAGACCATTAATAATGGTAAAAATCGTTAATGCTAATACAAGTGCGATTAAAATGAGTATTAGTAATTTTTTCATGGTAAATCTCCTTCTATCGTTACTTTAATCACATTGTCTGTTTGTTGACCTGAAGTCGAAATT
>CALWZZ010000085.1 GCA_944386145.1 uncultured Clostridia bacterium
TTTTTGGAGAACAAATATTTATTGGTTGGGACATTTTCTCATCGGATTACTTAAGACATTATCATAAATGAATCATAGGACTGGAAATATAGGTATGCTTGTTCTTGAAAAATCAATTGTTTTAGTATATAATAGTAACAGTTCGGAAAAAAGGAGCGAAAACATTGAGGTTTGACGAAATTATTGGAAATGAAAAAACAAAAGAGGAATTAAAAAGAAGTCTTGAAGAAGATAAAGTTTCTCATAGTTATATGTTTATAGGAATAGAAGGGATTGGAAAACAACTAATAGCCAAAGCGTTTGCCCAAATGATATTGTGTACAAATGAAACAGAAAAAGGTTGTGATAAATGTAAATCTTGCATAGAATTTCAATCTCAAAATCATCCAGATTTTTTATATATTGAACCAGATGGCAATAGTATCAAAATTGAACAGATACGATATTTACAAAGAAAAATACAAGAAAAACCAATCATTTCTAATAAAAAAGTATACATCGTCAACGATGCAGATAAGATGACCAAAGAAGCACAAAACTGTCTATTGAAAACATTAGAAGAACCACCAGAATATAGTATAATTATATTAATTGGTAGTAATGAAAACGCATTTTTAAACACAATAAAATCAAGATGTATGAAATTAACATTCCAACCGATTGCGCCAGAAGAAATCAAACAATATATGGAAAAAACATATGGAATGAACAACATAAATGAAAATATGTTAGAGGCATTTCAAGGAAGTATTGGAAAGGCGATTGCACTAAAGGATAAAAAGGAAGAATATGAAAATATAGAAAAAATGATAGAAAAATTGGACAAAACAGATATGACAGAATTAATTGGGCTAGGTTCAGCACTATATCAATCAAAAGAGGAAATCAATGATATATTAGAGTATATGAATATTGTTTTGTTGAAAATGACGAAAGAAAATGTGAAATATGCAAATTGTATTGATATTGTAGAAAATACAAAAAAAAGATTGCATCAAAACGCAAATTATGATATGTGTATAGATAACATGATATTTAATATGTGGGAGGAAGTAAATTGAAAGATATTGTAGGCGTCAGATTTAAGAAACTAGGCAAAATCTACTTTTTTAATCCAAAGAGATGGAGATTAAAAAAAGGCGATAAAGTTATTGTAGAAACAGCTCAAGGAGAAGAATTTGGAGAAGTTATGATTCCAAATAGAGCTGTGCCTGATGATAAAATTGTAGAACCATTAAAATTGGTTATCAGAATAGCCAATGGAAAAGACTATAAACGATTTGAAGAGTGCAGGGCATTGGAGAAAAAAGCATTTGAAGTGTGCAAAAAGAAAATCAAAGAACACAAATTAGATATGACTCTAACAGATGTAGAAGTAAAATTTGATAATAGTAAAATCTTGTTTTATTTCACAGCAGATGGAAGAATTGATTTTAGAGAATTGGTAAAAGATTTAGCAGCCGTTTACAAAACTAGAATAGAATTAAGACAAATTGGTGTAAGAGATGAAGTAAGAAAAATTGGTGGAAATGGTGTTTGTGGAAGAGAATTATGTTGTTGTACATTTCTAAACGATTTTGAAGCTGTATCTATTAAAATGGCAAAAGAACAAAATATGTCATTAAATCCATCAAAAATATCAGGAAATTGTGGAAGATTGATGTGTTGCTTAAAATTTGAAAATGATGTATATGAAGAAAAATTGAAAAAATTGCCACATATAGGAGCAATCGTGAAGACAGAAGAGGGAGAGGGCGAAGTAGATTCTATAGAAACCCTAAAAGAAAGAGTAAGAGTTAAAATTAAAGATGGAGATACATATATTTATAGAAGATATGATGTAAAAGATATTCAAGTGATAAAAGATGAAGAAAAAGAAAGACTAGACGAGGAAGAAATTGAACATCAAAAAGAATTAGAGGAACTTGAAAATTTAGAAAAAGAAGAAGAAGGAATGAGAGAAGAATAATATCTAATAAACAGTCGAAGTATTGAAGGAGGTGAAAAAGATGGCATATAAAATTACTGATAAATGTATATCATGTGGCGCTTGTGCTGCTGAATGTCCAGTAGGATGTATATCACAAGGAGAAGATAGATTTGTTATCGACCAATCTGCTTGTATAAGCTGTGGTACATGTGCAGGTGTTTGCCCAGTAGAAGCACCAGAAGAAGAATAAAATCAAATATATAATAGAAAAAGTCATATCTTAGAAATAAAAAATAGGTTATGACTTTTTTTACATTTTTTATATTATAGAAGATTGCGTTTTCTATAGTGTAAAAAAAGAAAAATTAATCGTACAGAAAAATTAAGGAGAAAATTTAGAAAATGGAAACATTAATTATTTCAGGTGGAGAAATCCAGATAGACATATTAGAAAAATATTACAAAAATCATATACGGAGAGAATATCATTGCTGTAGATAAAGGATTAGAAGCTTTATATCAATTACATATCATACCAAATCATGTAGTTGGAGATTTTGATTCAGTTTCTCCTGAAATTCTAGAATTTTATAAAAATCAGCCACAAATTATTTTTCACAAGTTTAATGCTGAAAAAGATAATACAGATACAGATATTGCTTTAAAGTTAGCAATTGAATTGCAAAGTTCTAAAATTATAATTCTAGGTGCATTAGGAAAAAGAATGGACCATGCAATTGCCAATATCCATATATTAAAAGAAGCTTTAGAAGCAAATATTCCTTGTCAAATTTTAGATAGATATAATCGAATTTATTTAATAAATAGACCAATTCAATTAGAAAAAAATAAGGCTTATGGAAAATACGTATCGTTAATTCCTTTGACTAGTACAGTAGAAGGATTAACTTTAACTGGTTTTAAATATCCTTTAAATAACTACATTTTACCAATTGGGACAAGCTTAGGAATTAGCAATGAAATTGTTGAGGAAATAACACATATTGAAATGAAAAAAGGTATTTTGATTGTAATAGAGAGCAAGGACTAAAAAAATCCAACGATTAAGTTGGATTTTTTTGTATTGATGTTATTTATTTTTATTTGTGATTTCTTCTAAATCTAATAATTCTTGCCATCTTCCATCAACAATTCTTTGGAAATCCTCAATCATCCACTCATTTCCAGGTTTAAACATATGTCTAAATCTTTTTTGTGGTTTTAAGAATTCTTCAATTGGTAATTTTTTAGCAGGCTTATATGAAATATGATATACGCCGTCAACAACTTCATATAGTGGCCAATAGCAAGTTTCAACAGCAAGTTTGTTAATTTGCATTAAATCTTCTGTTGGATATCCCCATCCTCTAGGACATGGAGACATGACATTTAAAAATGCAGGTCCTTCTGTATAAATTGCTTTTTCAGCTTTTTCATATAAATCTTTAAAATTCATATAAGCACATGTTTGACCAACATAAGGAATATGATGTCCAACCATAATTTTACTTAAGTCTTTTCTACATTGTGTTTTTCCAGGAATAACTGTTCCAGCAGGAGATGTAGTTGTATCTGCATATTTTGGTGTTGCAGAAGAACGTTGAATACCTGTATTCATGTATGCACCATTATCATAACATACATAAACCATATCATGTCCTCTTTCAAAAGCCCCTGATAATGATTGTAAACCGATATCATAGGTTCCACCATCTCCACCAAAGGCGATGAATTTTGTATCTCCATCAGCTGGTAATTTTCCTTGTTTTTTCATAGAAACATAAGCAGCTTCTGCTCCAGAAAGTGTAGCACCAGCACATTCAAAAGCTGTATGAATAAATGAATCTGTCCAAGCAGTATATGGATATATAAATGTAGAAACTTCCATACATCCAGTGGCATTAGCAACAACTGCATGGTCTTCTGGTTTTAAAGCTCTCATAATCATTCTTGCAACAGGTGGAGCACCACAACCAGCACACATTCTATGTCCAGAAGTAAATCTTGAAGGTTTATTTGCAACGAT
Source organism: uncultured Clostridia bacterium (assembly GCA_944386145.1). GTDB lineage: Bacteria > Bacillota > Clostridia > TANB77 > CAG-508 > CAG-269. Next base: position 3,957 of record CALWZZ010000085.1, read on the forward strand.
TTCTTTTACATTATAAGGCATTATTTGTCACCTTCCTTTCTTAATCCTAAATAACGATAAGGATTATCTATTTTTCCAGTTTTTACAATTTCTGATAAATCTCCGTAAACACTTTCGATGTCATCGGCTTTTGTATCTCTACCACCAATACCATAAACATAGTTTATAGCAGGTACATGGATATTGTTTACATACATAGCAGATGTTACATCTTCAAATAAAGCACCACCAGCAGCATTTAAAGAATCTGCTTTGTCTAATACGGCAATTGCTTTTAAATGTGATAAAGCTTTTGCAACTTCATCTACAGGGAATGGTCTAAATACACGAAGTTTTAATAAACCTGCTTTTACACCTTGTTCTCTTAATTTATCAACAACAAATTTTGTAGTACCAGCTGTTGAGTTCATACAAACAATAGCGATTTCTGCATCATCTAATTTATATTCTTCAAAAAGACCATATTTTCTACCAGTCATTTTTTCAAAATCTTTTGCAACATCTAAAATAACTTGTTTTGCATTTTTCATAGCTTCTGCTTGTTGTGCTTTATGTTCAAATAAATAACTTTGCAAATCTAATGGACCAACAGCAATTGGTTCATTTCTATTTAATAAATAATGTTCTGGCTTATATGTTCCAACAAATTCTTTTACTTTTTCATCTTCTTCTAGTTCTATGTTTTCGATAGAATGAGAAGTAATAAATCCATCTTGGCAAACCATTAATGGAAGCATGACATTTTTGTTTTCTGCAATTCTATGTGCCATTAAAAGGTTATCATAAGCTTCTTGGTTGTTTTCTGAAAATAACATAATCCAACCAGCATCTCTAACACCCATAGCATCTGAATGGTCATTATGAATGTTTAAAGGTCCTGATACAGCTCTATTTACTAATGACATAACAATTGGCAAACGCAAACTAGAAGCAATATATATCATTTCCCACATTAAAGATAATCCGTTTGCAGATGTAGCTGTCATAGCTCTTGCTCCTGCAGCTTCTGCACCAATACAAGCACTCATAGCACTGTGTTCACTTTCAACAGCAACAAATTCTGTATCTACAAGACCATTATCTACAAAAGTTGAAAAATATTGTGGAATTTCTGTTGAAGGTGTAATCGGGAAGGCTGCAACAACATCTGGATTAATTTGTTTCATAGCAGTTGCTGCTGCTTCATTACCACTTAATCTTTCTCTAATACTCATATTATTCAACACCTTCCTCTCTCATTTCAATTGCACCGAAAGGGCAAGTTTTGGCACAAACGCCACAACCTTTACAATAATCATAATTGAAATCTTTTCTTTTTAAATCTTCTTTTCCTACTGGAATAGCGTCTTCTGGACAAACAGGGAAGCAAAGCCCACATTGTTTGCATTTATCTGATAAAAATATAGGATAAGAACTTCTCCAGTCGCCTGTCTTAAAGTCTCTAGCATTTCCAGCAGTATAAATATCTCCACCAGGAGTTAATTTCTCCATTGGTGTGTTGGCATTTATATCTGTCATTTTTTACATCATTCCTTTCTTAAGTTTTAATCCTCCTTATTGTATAGAAAAAATCATCTTTTATCTTGACCCTATATAGATTTTTTCGTATACAACAAGGTTAAGCTTCTTATATTCGTGAAGTACTGCGAAGCAGTCTTCACATTTATGCATAGAAATCTTTGATTTCGTGCTGCATGCTTTCCTTATTGAATTTTCTTAACTTCTTTTAAAGCCATCTCTAAAGCTTTCATATTTCCGTCTATAACTTCAGGCTTTTTCGCAAATTTATGTTTAAAAGAACCTTTCATATCTTCTAATAATTCATCATCTGTCATAATTTTACTAACCTTAATAATTGCAGCTAGCATAGGGGTATTTGGAAAATATCTTCCTAAAGCTTCCTCTGAAATTTTTCTAGCATCAATCGTATAGATTTCTCCAGAATATCCTTTTAAAGCTTTTTTTAAATGCTCAGCAGATTTTGTTGTGTTAATAACAATTGCTCCTGTTTCCTTTAGACCAGAAGTAACATCCACTGATTCTAAAAGTGTGTCATCAACAACTACCACATAATCTGGTTCATAGATATTACTATGAATTGTAATAGGTGTTTCACTAATTCTGTTATAAGCAGTAATAGGGGCACCCATTCTTTCAGGTCCATATTCAGGAAATCCTTGAATATATTTACCAGTATTAAATGCAGCATCAGCTAGTAATAAAGATGCTGTTTTGGCACCTTGACCGCCTCTACCATGCCATCTAATTTCTATCATGTTATCCATTATCAAATTGCCTCCTTTTATTAAATTTTTACGCCTTTAGTATATGACTAAATGGTTTTAATGTCAATAGATTTAATGAAAAATGAACTGTTGGGAACGTGCCAGAAGGGACAGAGCGATGATTTTGGGGACGGAGCAAAAAATCATCATTTATTCTATAAAAAGTTTTATAAAAATCTTTA
>CALWZZ010000086.1 GCA_944386145.1 uncultured Clostridia bacterium
TTTTCTGATACTTTTATTTCTCCTGCTATTAGTTTTGCATTATATACTACTAATCTTCTTTCTATTGCTGTTGTATTCCCTACTTGTAATTCAATGTCAATAATAGTATTTTCGTTAATTTCTGCTTTAATATCTAAGATACTTAACTTTTCCTCTATGCTTTCTTTTGGTATCTCTGGATTTTTTATTTCTATCTTTTGTATATTGATTTTTAATATTGCCTCTAACAGGCTTTTTAAGATTCTTTCATTGCCACCTTTTCCAAAAATCCTTTTAAATACATAGTCATTAGATAACGGTAACATATCTACTTCTTTTGATTTTTTTAAATTATTCATATTTTTCTCCTTTCATTCTATCAAATTTTCTTTGCTTATTCAACAACCAAATTTGATTTTCTTTTCAAAATACATTAGAGATATTCTTATTTTTTATTAACATGATTTATTTTTTTGGTAACGGATATATCAACTAAAATATAGGGGGTTCTCCAGATATAGAATATAAAAATATAAAAGTAAAAACTTTAAATTAAAATCTATTCAAAATCACAAAATAACTTTGACAAAATAATCTTGAGGAATTTTTTTACTATTTTACAAAACATGAATATTTAAATAAAACTTTTATTTTAGAAATTAATTTTTCAAATAAATAAAATTTATATAAATTACATTTGCATATTAAACAAATAAAATTTTATGAATAAAAAAATATCTCTAATTGCATTTCCATTATTTTACAATACAATTAGAGATTTTGCAATACAATATTGCTAATTTTTACAATTTTCAAATTGCAATTTAATCATTTAGATTTTTATATGCTGTACATCTATTCAAATACAGGATAGCCTTCTTCGCCTAATTTCCATTTTTTCCAGACTATTGGATAACTTTCATTTTCATCAATATATCCATTTAATATATTTACAAAAGATTCTGAATTAAATTCACTTTTACTTTTTTGTATGATTGTACCTGTGTATGTATTTCCCTCTGGTATGCCTACTTCATTTGAATAAAATGTATTTTCAATATTTGTTTTTGTATCAGTTCTGTAATCTGTACCTATTATACCCAATATACCACCTGATTTATTTCCTTCCAGTTCTCCTATATTCCATGAATTCATTATTGTCACATAATTTTTAGCACAAATAGTACCTTGTGATCCTAATAATCCTGCCACTATTCTATTTCCACTTATTTTTCCTACATTATATGAATTACAAATATCTAGACTCATTTCCCACTCTATATTTCCTCCAGATGATGTTCCTACTAATCCTGCTATTGATCCTTCAAATCCTTTAATCTCTCCCTTATTATAGCAGTTTACAATTTGCATTTTTCCACCTCTATTATATGCACAAATTCCTCCTGCACTATTCTTATTTTCTGTTTCTATTTTTCCTTCATTATAACAATTTATAATAGGAACAGTTCCTCCTACGCCAATAATTCCTGCACAATTCCCATTTCCTTGAACATTTCCATAATTAAAACAATTTTCTACTTTTGTCGCTAGTGCTCCTACAATTCCTCCTGCCCCATAATTTGCATAACTACCTCCTTCAATTCTTACATTTCCATAATTTTTACAATTCGTAACTTCTATGTTTCCATTTTGACTATATCCAATAATCCCACCTACATGATTAAATCCAATAATATCCGCTTTATTCATGCAATTATCAATTTCTGTATCTCCTCCACTAATACACCCCGCTATTCCTCCTGTTTCCCAATTTCCTTTTATTTGTCCGGATATTTCCAAGTTACTGATTTTTGCACTAGTAATTGTACCAAATAATCCCACATTTTGATTTGTTTCTATTTGACTATAATCGGTGAATAAATTATAAATTTTATAGCCTTTTCCATTAAAATTTCCTGAAAAAATTCTTCCATCCATTCCTATTGGTTTGAAACCTGTTCCTGTCGTCATCTCATTCATTAATGTATTCCCATCATCTGCATTTCCATTTATATCTCCAAAGTCTGTTCTTTCACTATTTTGATAAGATAATTTTGATTTAAAATTCAAATTGGTTTTTAATGCTATATATTTTCCACTAAAACTATTTCTATTAGCCGTTGTTACTTGTACTGGCTCTCCATTTTCTAATTTTATACCACTTCCGTTTACTATATTAGAAAAGGCAACTAAATCTTCTATACACCAGATTTCATATGGTTCTACTTCTGTTCCTGCTAACGTTTTTCCATCTGTTCCAACTGTAATATCTCCTGGATATTTATCTTCTATGATATCTTGTGCTTTTCCTACATTTCCATCTTTATCTACTGTATAATATCGGTTACTTTCCTTGAATACTACTTCAAATTCTTCCCCTATATCTGTTGTTTCTGTCTTTCCTTCTCCTGTTTCTTTATCTAGCTCATCTTGTAATTCTGCTTCTTCAATATTTCCATATTTATTGTTTCCCATTGCTTGCACTGTTGCTTTTTCTAGTATTTCTTTTTCATTGGCAATTTCTGCTTCTTTTTTTGCTTTTCCTGCATTTCCTATTATTCCGTTTTCTCCTGTTATTGCACTTATTGTTATTCCTGCTAAGATTAATAAAATAATAATGGTTATCACTAAGACTAATAAAGTAATTCCCTTCTGAGATTTTATTTTGTTTTCTATTTGTTGCATAATTTTTACCTCTTTTCTTTTATTTTTCCTTTGTTTTTGCTTATTTGGTAACTTTTTAACGTATAAATTTTTTTCGTTAAGTCAGATACTCTAGGAAAAAAGGAAAAGCAGGAATCACTTGTTATTCTTTATTTACAAGCGATTTCTGCTTTTCATTTTTTATTATTTTCATCATTTAAATTTTATATTTTTATCTTCTCTTTCTATTGACATTCCTGCATTTTATTGCTATTATATCTTTAGTTTTGGTATCCTTAAGTATCTGACTTAAGGAATTTTTTCATGTAAAAACGTTTCTTTCTTATTCCTAGTATTTATTATTTCATAATACTATAATGCATTAATTTCTTCTTCGGTTAATCCTGTTACTTCTTGAATAAATTTAATATCCGTTCCTTTTTCTTTCATTTTTTTAGCGATTTCCTTTTTACTACGTTCTTCTCCTTCCTCCAATCCTTTTCTTCTTGCCTCATACATTTCTGTATTATACGTCAATCTACTTCTTTCTCTTATTTCATATAACTCTCTTTCATATTCATCTGCACTCATTTGTTTTAATTGTTCTACTGCTTCCTTGATTTCTTCATTTTCTTTTTTACATTCTTCCATCATTTTTTGATCGCCCCCAATTACATATAACCATTTTTCTAGTAAATCTGCTACCTTTGGCTTTTTTGTCTTAAACTTTGGTAACTCTATTATATAGTATTTTACCATGTCTGTTAAGTATTCTTCTTCTTTCTCATATCCCATATTCACATATCGAATTTCTTCAGTTTTTTCATATTTTAACATTGCTAAACTTAAGTATGCATTTCTCTTCACGACATTATCATTTATGATACATATTACAATTGTATCTTTTGCTTTTTGATATTTTTCTGATACTTTTATTTCTCCTGCTATTAGTTTTGCATTATATACTACTAATCTTCTTTCTATTGCTGTTGTATTCCCTACTTGTAATTCAATGTCAATAATAGTATTTTCGTTAATTTCTGCTTTAATATCTAAGATACTTAACTTTTCCTCTATGCTTTCTTTTGGTATCTCTGGATTTTTTATTTCTATCTTTTGTATATTGATTTTTAATATTGCCTCTAACAGACTTTTTAAGATTTTTTCATTGCCGCCTTTTCCAAAGATTCTTTTAAAAACATAATCATTTGATAGTGGTAGCATGTCTACTTCTTTTGATTTATTTAAATTGTTCATATTTTTCTCCTTTCATTCTATCAAATTTTCTTTGCTTATTCAACAAACGAATCTGATTTTTTTCTTTTTTAAATACATTAGAGATATTCTTATTTTTTATTAACATGATTTATTTTTTTGTAACGGATATATCAATTAAAATATAGGGGTTTTCTAGATATAGAATATAAAAATATAAAAATATAAAAATATAAAAGTAAAAACTTTAGATTAAAATCTATTCAAAATCACAAAACAACTTTGACAAAATAATCTTGAAGAATTTTTTTACTATTTTACAAAACAAGAATATTTAGATAAAAATTTTATTTTAAAAATTAATTTTTCAAACAACTAAAATTTATATAAATTACATTTACATATTAAACAAATAAAATTTTATGAATAAAAAATATCTCTAATTGTACTTCCATTATTTTACAATACAATTAGAGATTTTGCAATACAATATTGCTAATTTTTACAATTTTCAAATTGCAATTTAATCATTTAGATTTTTATATGCTGTACATCTATTCAAATACAGGATAGCCTTCTTCGCCTAATTTCCATTTTTTCCATTCTGTTGGATATTGTCCATTTGAATCTTTGTAATTATTTAACGTATTTACAAATTCTGTTGTATTTATGTTGTTGATTGCATGAATTTCTCCTTCATCTGTATTTCCTCTACCAATGCCATTTTCTGCAACCGTATTTAAGTAATAAACTTGATTTACATACACATATTGTGCTTTCTGTCCCCAACCGTTATTATTAATACTTCCAACGATTCCTCCAATTGTGCTTCCAGATAAATCTCCTGTATTATAACAATTGTTTATATAGATTTTCATATCCTCATAGGCATATCCGCCAATAGCGGCTACAATTCCACCTACACCACCTGTTGCTTGAACTTTCCCAATATTGTAGCAATTTTCTATATAACCACTTCCTATCGCTGTATAGCTAGCCAAATTACAAATTCCTATGATTCCTCCTGCACCAGCCCCTTTTATATTGCCAAGATTACTACTATTGTAAATTTTTACATTTTCTCCAGATCTATACCATCCTACTATTCCTCCTGTATTACTATTAGATATAACCTCTCCATAATTACTACAACCACTAATTGCCATTCCATTATATATTGTCCCTATGATTCCACCTGTAGTAGTTTCGCTATCTTCTATTCCCACTTTTCCATAATTTTCACAACTTTCAATTGTATTGTTTTTCTGATTACTAGCTCCTACTATACCGCCTATTCCTGCATATGCCCACCAACCATTTGTGATTGTTATATTTCCATAATTTTTACATTCGCTAATGGTAGTAGTAGAATTATTGTATCCTACAATTCCTCCTACTTCATTATTGCCTTCTATATTTGCTTTGTTAATGCAATTATGTATCATCCCTCCATTTCCTTTAAATTCTCCTACAATTCCTCCTGTGTGTCCTGTACTTTTGATTTCTCCAGATATTTCTAAATTTTGAATTGTAGCATTTCCAATTAGTATTCCAAATACCCCTGCATAATCTGTTGTTTTGATATATATGTTATTTATCTTATAATTTTTACCATCAAAGTTTCCATTAAAACTTTTGGTATCTATTATTCCTATTGGTTTGAAACCTGTTCCTGTCGTCATCTCATTCATTAATGTATTCCCATCATCTGCATTTCCATTTATATCTCCAAAGTCTGTTCTTTCACTATTTTGATAAGATAATTTTGATTTAAAATTCAAATTGGTTTTTAATGCTATATATTTTCCACTAAAACTATTTCTATTAGCTGTTGTTACTTGTACTGGCTCTCCATTTTCTAATTTTATACCGCTTCCATTTACTATATTAGAAAAAGCTACTAAATCTTCTATGCACCAAATTTCATATGGGTGTGCTTCACTTCCATCCAATGTTTTTCCATCTGTTCCAACTGTAATATCTCCTGGATATTTATCTTCTATGATATCTTGTGCTTCTCCTACATTTCCATCTTTATCAATAGTATAATATCTTCTACTTTCTTTGAATACTACTTCAAATTCTTCTCCTATATCTGTTGCTTCTGTTTTTCCTTCTCCTGTTTCTTTATCTAGTTGTTCTTGCAATTCTGCTTCTTCGATATTTCCATATTTATTGTTTCCCATTGCTTGTACTGTTGCTTTTTCTAGTATCTCTTTTTCATTGGCAATTTCTGCTTCTTCTTTGGCTCTTCCTGCATTTCTAATTAGTCCATTATCTCCTGTTATAGCATTTATCGTAATTCCTGCTAAGATTAGTAAAACAATAATGTTTAGTATGTTATCGATGGTTAGGCTGTAAAAAATCAGACTAGAATAACTCATTAGACCAGCCT
>CALWZZ010000087.1 GCA_944386145.1 uncultured Clostridia bacterium
AATACACTTCCATTTGCTAGTCCTGCCATTTTACCTGTTTCAAAAACAAGTTTTCTTCCTGCTAATTCTGTTTCATACGTTTTAAACATAAAAAAATCCTCCTAAATTAAATATTTGCACCATTTGCAAACTTTAGTAAACTTAATTTAGATGGTAACCTCTATGATGAGTTGGTTGTCCAATTGGGGACGTTTCCTTTTGAGACATTTTTATGTAAAGTCATAAATATGACTTTGCATAATTATATGATATTTCAACTTTATATATTATTTATTGACATTTAAAATGTATTTAATTAACTTTACATAAAAATGTCTCAAAAGGAAACGTCCCCAATTGGACAACCAGCTCATCATACAAGCTACTTACCTAATCTCAAGTTTACTAAAATTTTTTTTAAGCCCGATTATACACCGGGCTTATATGTTATTTTCTTATTCCTAATTTTTCAACGATTGTTCTATATCTATTGATATCTTTTTTCGCTACATAGTTTAATAGGTTTCTTCTTTTTCCAACCATTTTTAGAAGTCCTCTTCTTGAATGGTTATCTTTTTTGTGAACTTTTAAGTGTTCTGTTAATTCATTAATTCTTTCTGTTAAAAGAGCGATTTGAACTTCTGGTGAACCAGTATCGTTTTCTTCTCTTTTATATGTGTTAATGATTTCTTGTTTTCTTTCCTTTGTCATCGTTTACACCTCCTATTTTTTGTTTTCTCCTTTAACTGAACTTAAGATTTGGTGCTTATCTATAAGCTAAGTAAAAGGTATGTTGTTTTTCAACATACCTATTTTACTATAGATTTGTAAATTTTTCAAGTATTATTTTTGAATTTTCATGATTTCATCTATTTTTTGTTTTTTTATGTCTACTATATACTTAATAATAGATCGAATTTTCTAATATTTCTTAAAAAATTTCATAAAACTTTATCTTTTTTCTTTGTTATGCTATAATGCAAATATAAAATTTATAAAGGAGCATAACAAATGAAGAACTTTTTTATCGTATTTGCAATGAAACTATTAAATATTGTATTAAAACTATGTGGAAAACATGGAGGTAATTTTTTAGGAAAAATTGCTTTTGACTGGAATCCAGGAATCTTTAAATATTTTAAAGTTAATTGTCCTGTAATTGCTGTTACAGCTACAAATGGAAAAACCATGACAAACAATGCCATTGGTGCTGTTTTCCAAACAGCTGGAAAAAAGGTAATTAGTAATAAAGAAGGAAACAATATGGAAACTGGCATTCTTTCTACTTTGCTTAAATCTTGTACATTAACAGGAAAAATCAAAGCGGACTATTTAGTTTTTGAAGTTGATGAAGGCTATGTCCCTGTTGTATTTAAAGATTTTAGATTAGATACACTAGTTATTTTAGATTTCTTTAGAGACCAATTAGATAGAAATGGCGAAGTCGAATCTTTAATTTTAAAAATCAATGATTTTCTAACGACTTATACTGGTAATTTAATATTAAATAATGATGACCCAAATGTTGCAAGACTAGGAATGGCAAATCCCGATAATCAAAACGTCTATTATTTCCATGTTGATAGATATCCATTTGCCACTGACAATATGAAAGAAGCTGGAGAAGGAAAATTCTGTCCATTTTGTAAAACACGTTTGGAATATGAATATTATCAATATTCTCATATTGGAAAATTTGCTTGTCCAAATTGTGGATACGGAAATAATAAAATTTATAAAGAAACCAAAAATATTAATCTAAATGAAATGACTTTTAAAGTTGATGATGTGTTATATAAAATAAAATCAAATAGTATCTATATCATTTATAATTTTACAGCTGTCATTTCCTGTTGTTCTTTATATCATATTGATACAAAATATATACAAGAAACCTTAGCAAATTTTGAACTAAATAACGGAAGGCTAGAAAAATTAGTCATAAAAGATGCCCCAACTATTATCAATTTGGCAAAAAATCCAACAGGTGCCAATGTAAGTTTACGATTATTAAATGAAGATGATGAAGAAAAAGAATTATTATTTGTTTTAAATGATAATAAGGCAGATGGTTTTGATGTTTCTTGGATTTGGGATATTAATTTTGATAATTTGAACAATGTAAAAAGAATAGTAACGGCTGGAACAAGAGGCTATGACATTGCCATTAGAATTAAAACCGCAGGATTTGATGCAAATAAAATTGAAGCTTATCTTGATTTAGAGCAAGCTGTAAAGGCTCTATATACTAACACAACTAAAAAATATGTGATTGCCAATTATACATCTTTACAACCTACTAGAGCTGAAATTTTTAAATTAAAATAGGAGTTGAAACGATAATGAAAGAATTAAAAATATTATACTTATATCCCGATATGCTAGAATTATATGGAGACTATGGAAATATACAAGTATTAAAATATAGACTAGAAAAACGTGGATTTAACTGTATTGTAGATAGATATTCAATAGGAGATGAAAAACCAAACTTTAAAAGTTATGATATCATTTTTGCAGGTGGCGGTGCAGATAATGAGCAAAGTATTTTATCAGAAGACTTGATAAAATATAAAGAAGAAATTAAAGAAGCTGAAAATGAAGGTGTATTCTTTTTACTAATTTGTGGTGCTTATCAATTATTTGGTAAATATTATAAAGGTGTTGAAGGAAATGTCATTCCTGGTTTGGAAATCTTCCCTTATTACACAGAAGCTATCGCTGACAGAAAAAAAAGATGTATTGGAAATATTGTCCTTGATGTTTCTTTAAACGGATTAGAAACTAAGGTCATTGGATTTGAAAATCATGGTGGACAAACTTATGATATCCCTAGTCCTTTTGGTAAAGTATTATTTGGCAATGGAAACAAATTTGGCGACACTGAAGAAGGTTTTTTTAAGAAAAATGTGATTGCAACTTATTTACATGGTCCCCTTCTTTCTAAAAATCCTGAACTTACCGATTATATTATTAAACATTGCTTAGATAGAAAATATCAGGAAAATACTGTTCTAGAACCTCTAAATGATGAATTTGAAAATTTGTGTAGAAAACAATTACTAGATAGATTTTTAAAATGAGGCCAATTTGGGCCAGGTGATGATTTTGGGGACGGAGCAAAAAATCATCATTCTATTTAAAGATTGATTATTGAATTTAATAATTTAGTACAATGATGATTTTTTGCTCCGTCCCCAAAATCATCACCTGGTCCGAATTGGCTCAAATCTAGATAAATTTTTATTCTTTGCATGTGAAATAGCCATTTTCATAGTTAGCATAATTTATATCTGTCTTACTAGAATCATATTGTATTGCTCCACTTAGACTGTCACATCCTGAAAACATGCGAAAACTTTCTATAACTTGTGCATTATTCCCCCATTTTTCACTTACATAAATTGTTTTTAAGTTGTTACAATTGTAAAACATTCCATTCATGTTAATTACATTGCTTGTATTCCATCCACTTAAATCTAAAGATTGTAAGCTGTTGCAATTCTGAAACATTCCGATCATATACACAAAATTGCTAACATCCCAACTACTTATTTTTAATTCTTCTAACCTAGTACATTCAGCAAACATGTAATATCCTCCCGCGGCCCAGGTCGATAATTTGCTTGTATCAAAGTTTTCTAAATCAAGTTTTCTTATATTTTTACATCCATTAAAAAGTTGTGACATACTTGATACACTTGATGTATCAAAAGAACTTAAATCTACACTTTCTAAACTTGTACAGTGAAAAAACATTAGCCCCATATTTGTTAAATTTCTAGTATTAAAATTACTCAAATCTAATTTTTTTAAATTATTACATTCTGCAAACATATTACTCATTGTCGTAACTTCACTTGAATCTAGATTCTTAAGATTTATATCTTCTAAATTATTATCATTATAAAACATACATGCAAAACTTGTCGCGTTTTCTGTATATAAATTTTCCAAATCTATTTTAATGCAGTTAGTTAATTCACAAAAAAGATATGAACAATCTTCACTTCCTACGCCGTCAGTTCCACCTATATATAAATCATACCTATCTACATTTTCCTCGTTTGGGACAATCCATGCTTTTACAGTTCCATCTTGTTCTTTTGAGACATCAAAAATTTGATAAGCATTTTCTGGTATATTCATATTATCTAGAACTGTTACTGTTAAAATGCTTGTTTTGTACTCATCCATCCTATTATTAAAATCTCCGCCCATTTTCCATAATTGGTAAATCTGTATATACATATTCAAATACATTTCCATTATCATCCACTCGATACATTCTTTGTGAATCTATAAACTGAACAATACGTTTTTTCCTTATTATACTTACTTGGGTTTCTCCTTCTCCTGTTTCTTTATCTAACTCACCTTGTAACTCACTTTCCTCAATATTTCCATACTTGTTATTTCCCATAGCTTGCACAGTTGCTTTTTCTACAATTTCCTTTTCATTGGCTATTTCTGCTTCTTCTTTAGCTTTTCCTGCATTTCCTATAAATCCATTATCTCCTGTTATCGCACTTATTGTAATTCCTGCTAAAATTAATAATATAATAATTGTAATTACCAATACCAATAATGTAATGCCTCTCTGACTTTTACTTTTCTTGTGAATTATATTTGTTGTCTTCTTATTACTTATTTTTCTTTTTTGTTCTTTTCCTTCCATATGTTATACCTCTTTCCTTTAGTTTTCCTTTGTTTCTTTAAATTATTTTTACAAATAATTTTTTCTTTTAGTTTTTTACTCTAGGAAAATCGTCAAAGGGCTATAAGCCCTATTTTTTAGGTATTTATGGTATTTTTTCAACAACAAAAATTTTGTAATTCTGTAAAAAGTTATTTTTAAAATACAGCAAATTTCTATTGACATATAAACACTTTATTGATATTATTTCTATATAAATTTATTCCTAGAGTAAAAAACTCTAGGAATTTTTTTCTTATTTTTCTTAAAAATTTTCAAAAAACTTTTTTTGTTTTTCTTTTCGCATATATACATATATAATTCATAAATCCCCCTTTTATTTATTATCAGTGTCCAATTGGGGACGTTTCTTTTTGAGATATTTTATTAATTTTATAATAATTTATTAAAAAAATATTATATACATTATTTTTGCTCAATAATCTTGTTAACATAAAAATATCTCAAAAAGAAACGTCCCCAATTGGACAAAAATGTCTCAATCTAATTTAAAATCTACTGGTTTATGTTCTTTTAGACTTTCTTGTACATCTAATATTCTTTGGTTTGAAGAACCTCTAAATCTTAAACTTAAATCTTTTTTATCTTCTTCAAATTTTCCATCTACCATAACATCTATATATTTCAAAAGCTCTTTTGTTGTCTCATTATTAGGCACCATTTTTTCTACAACATCTTTTTCAAAATCAAATCCTGTATAGCACCATATATTTTTGTTAGGAAATTTTTCTTTGACTTTTTTGACTAATGGTAGTAGTCCTTCTTGATTTTGCTTTTCTAATGGTTCTCCTCCTAAAAGGGATAAGCCTGAGATATAGTCATGGTCTAGATAGTTAATAACTTGGTCTATTTGTTCTTCTGTAAATTTATTGCCATAATTAAAATCCCATGCACATTCATTAAAGCATCCTTTACAGTGATGATTACAACCACTTACAAATACGGATACTCTAACACCTTCTCCATTTGCTACATCTACTCTTTTTATATCTGCATAATTCATAATTTCTCCCTCTTTTCTACAACATTATGGAAAATGAATTTTCCTATAATGTGGATAAATTTTGGAACGTTTGGGTATTCCCTCCAACGTTCCAAATCTTTGATTTCGTTAGCATACATTTTTCTTATTTGTATAGAAAAATTCTACAAATGCAATACTCTTTGTTTAATCTCTTTTGTCTTTCCTGCGTTCCAGAAGTTTTCTCCTAAATATCCGCAAGTTCTTCTAACAACTGTCATTTTTGAATGATCTTTATTTCCGCAATTTGGACATTCCCATTCATTATCTTTATTAATGATAATTTCTCCATCAAATCCACAAACATGGCAGTAATCTGATTTTGTATTAAATTCAGCATATTGAATATTATCATAGATAAATTTAACAGCTGTTTCTAATGC
>CALWZZ010000088.1 GCA_944386145.1 uncultured Clostridia bacterium
ACAATTTTAATTTATCCAATGAATGTAGGAAGATTTATTCCAGAAATTATAAGAGTTGTGCAAGCATTACAAATGGCAGACTGTGCAAATGGTTCTACTGCTGCAAATTGGCTTCCAAATCAACCAGTGATTGTTCCGCCACCTAAAACATATGAAGAATTAACGGAACGAGTAAGTGATATAGAAAATAATAGAAATGGAATTAGTTGGTATTTGAGTTTTAAAGAACCACCTGAGAATTGTATAAATGATACATGTGATATATAGTTATTAAAAAGTTCTTTGAAAAAATGTGTAAAATGTAGAAAAAGTCGTTTGAAAAAATGTAAAAAAACCATAAAAGTCGTTTGATTTTTTGTAATAGTGCATACAATTTTAAAAAATTCGCATAATAATAGTATGAACAAAAATCAAGTTCATATACAAATTTTTGGAGGTAAGAAAATGGAAGGAAATCAAAAAATACATTGTACAGTAGGAACTTGTAAATATAATGAAACAAATCAAAATTTATGCAAGTTACAAGCAATCCAAGTAGAACCTACTAAAAATTGTAATACAAAACAACCAGAAGAATCAATGTGTTCAAGTTATATTTATGGGAAGGAATAATTTTCTTCTCATTTTTTCTTGACATATCCATAAAATAGAAATAAAATAGCCTTAGCAAAAATAAATAGGGTAAAACCTAAAAAGGAGGAAAAGATATGTTAGTTACGACAAAGGATATGTTTGAAAAATCAATGAAAGAAGGGTTTGCAGTTGGTGCATTTAATGTAAATAATATGGAAATTGTTCAAGCTATTACAGACGCTGCTCATGAAACGCAATCACCAGTTATTTTACAAGCATCTTCAAGTGCAATAAAATATGCAAGAATAGGATATTTAATGAAAATGGTACAAGCAGCAGTAGAAGAATATCCAGAAGTTCCAATGGCTATTCATTTAGACCACGGACCAGATTTTGAAACAGCAAAAATGTGTATCGACAATGGATTTACATCTGTTATGATTGATGGTTCAAAATATGATTTTGAAGAAAATGTTGCTTTAACAAAACAAGTTGTAGATTATGCACATTCTAAAGGTGTTGTTGTTGAAGCTGAACTTGGAAAATTAGCAGGTATAGAAGATGATGTAAATGTATCTGCATCTGATGCTATGTATACAGACCCAGCACAAGCAGAAGAATTTGTAAAAAGAACAGGCTGTGACTCTTTAGCAATCGCTATAGGAACAAGTCATGGAGCATACAAATTCAAAGGAGAAGCAAAATTAAGATTTGATATCTTAAAAGAAATTAAAGAAAGAATTCCAAACACACCAATCGTATTACATGGTGCTTCTACTGTTATACCAGAATTAGTAAATATGTGTAATCAATATGGAGGAAATATTCCTGGAGCAAAAGGTGTGCCAGATGAAATGCTACATGAAGCAAGTGTATCTGGTGTTTCTAAAATAAATGTTGACACAGATTTAAGATTAGCTATGACAGCAGGAATTAGAAAAGTATTTGTAGAAGACCCAAGTGCATTTGACCCTAGAAAATACTTAACACCAGCTAGAGAGTTAATAAAAGAAACTGTTGCACATAAAATGAGAGATGTATTTGGTTCAGCAGGAAAAATATAAAGGGAGAAAAATATGCCACGCTTAAAGAAAGAAGAAGTTATAAAATTATATAAAAGACCATATTCTATGACACCTGAGGAGATATGCAAATATGCAGATTATTTTATTTCAACTCCAACGGTTAAAAAATATATTAAAGAAGGAATTGAATCTGGAAAAATTAGTGAAGACGATATAAGTGCAATAAATGAAAAACAAATGGCTATTCAGAAAGAAAAATTAGAACAAGAAAGCTTCTTAAAAGAAACTGTTTTAAAATATGTATTAACGGGTAAAACTAGAAGACAAATTATAGAGGAACTACGTGATAAACTAGATATAAATATTACCCCAAAAAAGTTACAAGCGATTATAAATGAAAAAAAATCTCAAGATGAGTTATTTAAAAAGCAATATGATGAAATATTAAAAGTTACACGTCATCAAGCAGGAATAAAAAGTCGTCAAACATATAAAGAAAAAAATCAAAGTCAAAAAGAAGAACAAGAATCTGAACGATAATTTTGTTCTTCTTTTTGCTAAACCTTAAATTAATATAGAAGTAGATAAAAGGTCTAGCTTCGTTCTAGCGTTCGCACACAAATTTTACTAACTTAAAATTAACGTACAAACAATGTGAATTAATGATATTGCCTATTTTTCAAATTTATTGCAATCTGTTTTTGAGCATCTTTTTTAGCAATATCTTGTCGTTTATCATATAATTTTTTACCTTTTCCAATACCCAATTCTAGTTTAACAAAATTTCCTTTAAAATAAAGGCTAATAGGAATTAAGGTATATGCTTTTTGCTTTGTAAGACCAATTAGTTTATTAATTTCTCGTTTATTTAACAATAATTTTCTATCTCTTAAAGGATTTTTATTAAAAATATTTCCATGTTCATAAGGACTAATATGCATGCCTGATATGTAAACTTCGCCATTTTTTATATGGGCATAACTATCTTTCAAATTAACTTTTCCTGCTCGAATAGATTTAATTTCTGTTCCAAACAACACTATACCAGTTTCTATTTTATCTTCGATAAAATAATTATGATATGCTGTTGGATTTTTTGCAATTAATTTTGTATTCATATATTTACCTCTTATTTTTTTGAATATTATATCACAGATTTTTCAATAATAAAATAGGAGAGATATATTTTCTAAACTGGAATGGTAGAAAATACTGTATGTAGTAAAGTAATCTACAAATAAGTTATACAGGAAAATGATGCGGGCTTTGAAATAATATCATAAACAGATAAAATGTTCAAAAAGCCCGCTATAATTAAATAAACAAAATACTGAAGCTTTAAGTTTTAAGTTATTGTTTGATGATAAAATATATAATTAGTCTCTTCTTGAATGATTATTCTCAGAAGTGATTTGTGCTGAATAATACCAAACAACCGCAATAATTGCTATTGCAGCAATACCTAATATTAACCAAGTCCAAGCAGTTGCATTCATTCCCATAAAGGTTGCACTACCATTTGTTGATGTTCTTGTAGCTGTATAAGTATCATTGTTTCTATTTGTAGTGCTAGAAGTTGCATTATTCATATCTCTTTCTACTGTATTTCCAGCTCTTTCCATAGAATTCCCTGCATTTTCCATAGTGTTTTCAGCCTTTTCAGTAGAATCTTCTATAGCATCGCCTGCGTTATTCATAGCACCTTCAACAGCGTTTTCTGCATTATTAACCGCGTCTCTAACTGTATTTCCTGCATCTTTTAGAACATCTTCTGCAGCAAAACAAACAGAAAAAGAAAAGATAATTGAAACGATAAGTGCTAAAGTAATAAATAATTTCTTTTGCATAATAAAAATCCTCCTTTTTTGAAATAATGAAAATAATATGAAACAATATATTTTCAATTATTATTATCCAAAAAAAGAAGGAAATTTATACATGTTTTATTTTCCAAGTCGAATTAAAATTGCAATTGCTAATAATATTAATAAAACACCAATTGCGATTAAAATAATGCATAAGATATTGGATATTCCTAAATCACTTTCAGGTAAACTACTTTGTACAGTTGTTGTATTTGCTGATGAAGAACTACTGCTAGATGTAGAAGTGTTTGTCGAATTCGTAGAACTTGAATTTGATGAATTTGTATTTCGAGAACTATTATTCGTTGAATTCGTTGAATTTGACGTATTATTTGTTGCATTTTCTGAATTTGTTTCATTTATATCCATATCAACAGCAGATACAGTTGTAATCCATAAAGTAAATGATAGGAATAAGATACATATTATACCAATTAAAAATTTTTTTGAAAATCTAATCATTTTTTTTACCTCCATTTAAGAAAACTTTATCATAAGTTCTCTAATATGATATCACAAATATTGAAAATATGTCTAGTATTTTTAAAAAAATGTAAAAAATATATATTTTTTTTTATCTTTATGATATGATGTATGCGAGAAGGGGGATGAAAATGAATAAATTTTTGAAAAAAATATTAATAATATTGATTATATCTGTAATTATTTCTATCGTTATGTCTCTAGCAATTACAGAAGATAGTCAGGATGGTAAAATTCAATATCTAAATCATTTAGATTATGATGTAACCTTAAACCAAGATGGAAGCATCAATGTTGTCGAAACTTGGGACGTATATGTAAAAGATACAGGGACATTATTTAAGAATTTTACACTTTCTAATTACTTATATGGAGACATTACAGATGTAAAAGTTAAAGACTTAGAAAATAATTTAGAATTAACAGAGATTTACCAAGAGGTATATCATGTGGAAAACAATTTGTTTTATGCATTAGATATTGGAGGAAATGTATTTGAAATCGCTTGGGGAACTGGAATGAGTACATCTTCAGGAAACCGAAAATATCAAATTTCTTATAAAATTGAAGATGTCATAACTAGCTATTATGATTGCCAAGAATTTTATTGGAAATTTATTGAAGAAGGAAAAAATGCTATTCCTGTAAAATCTCTAACAGGAAGTATTCATCTACCAGAAGGTGTTCAAAATATAGAAAATTTGAAGGTATGGGGACATGGACAAATCAATGGAAATATTGAAAAAGCTTCAAATAATCTAGTAAAATTTGAAATTCAGAATTTAAGACCAGGTGCTATGCTAGAGGTAAGAGTTGTAACAGCAGAAGATATATTTGATGTATCAGAAACCAAAGAGAGAAACTATCGTAATTTAGACAGAATTATAGAAGAAGAAACAGAATGGTCAAATGAAACCAATAGACAATCTATGATAACGAAAATCGTTTTAATAGCCATCTATGCAATTATATTGATTATCTATATTATAAAAATTGTAAAATACAGAAAAATCAATAAAAAAGAAAATGATGGTATTATCAAAAAAGACCTAAAATATTTTAGAGAAATTCCGAGAGAGGGCGACTCTACACCAAATGAAGCAGTGTATCTGTATCATTTTGAAAAAGAAAAATTAGAAACCTCAACAGTACAGTCTGAAATGGTAGCTTCTACGATATTAAATTTATGTTTAAAAAAGATTATTACATTAGAGATTGAAGGAAAATATATTTATATTACTTTAGTAGGAGATGGTTCTTCCTTAAAAAAAGAAGAATATCAAGTATATAAATTATTATCAGAGGCAAGTAAAGGAAAAGAAAGATTAGAAATTACAGAGTTAAATGATTATGCAAAAAAACATTACACAAATTATAGTGTATATATTAATAAAATGGTAAATGAAACTAGAAATGAATTATACAATTTAGAATTAATAGATAAAAATGAAGAAAACACATATAGAAAATCAAAATCTGCAAGCATGTTTTTCAATGTGATTTTAGGTTTGTACATTTTCTTATTAACCTTTACAGCAATAATACACATTCCTTTCCTTCAAATTCCAGTAGATATTTCTTTGGCAATTGGATGGAGAGAATCATTAACAATCTTTGCAATAGCAATCTTACCACTTATAATAGTTATTTTATATTCTTTAAACTTAAAAGCAAAAATTCAAAATAAAATTGCTGTTATTACACAAAAAGGTTATGATGAAAAGATACAGTGGGAAGCTTTAAAAAGATATTTAGAAGATTATTCATTGCTAGATGAAAAAGAAATACCACAATTGGCTATATGGGAAAAATATCTTGTTTATGCAACAGCTTTTGGAATTGCCAATAAAGTAATTGACCAAATGAAAGCAAAATATCCAAAGGTATTTATTGAAGAAACATGGGATACAGAAATGAAAAATACGTATCCAATTATCTATTTTTCAACCAATCCAATCTATTTTTCAGCACACACGATTGGAACTTCACCAATCTCTATGTTAAACCAAGGGGTATCAAAAGCATATTCAACATCTGTTGCAGAAATCGCAGCCCATAGTTCTTCAAGTGGTTCTGGAGGAGGCGGAGGCTTCTCTGGAGGCGGCGGACGGCGGAGGTGGCCGGAGGCCGGAATGGGAGGAAGATAA
>CALWZZ010000089.1 GCA_944386145.1 uncultured Clostridia bacterium
TCAATTGCAAGAGTTAGACTTGTTGAAGGTAATGGAAAAATAACAATCAATGGTAAAGATATTGATGAATTCTTCGGTTTAGAAACTTTAAAAGTTATCGTTAGACAACCATTAACAGTTACAAATACGGCTTCTAAATATGATGTTATTTGTACAGTTAAAGGTGGAGGATTCACAGGTCAAGCTGGAGCTATCAGACATGGTATTGCTAGAGCTTTAAATGAAGCAAATTCAGAATACAGACCAGCTTTAAAATCAAATGGTTTCTTAACAAGAGACCCTCGTATGAAAGAAAGAAAGAAATACGGTCTTAAAAAAGCTAGAAAAGCTCCACAATTTAGTAAGAGATAAAAAGAGCTTTTTACAATATCAAACCTCAGAAGTTTCAAGACTTCAGAGGTTTTTTATTATTGTTATATTTATTATATCATTTTATCATTTTCTTCTATGTCTCTTTGCTGACTTTCTTGCCTTTCTTCTAAATATCTTTTCCAAAATGGTTTCACTGTATCAAGATTATGCACAGTATACTCTTGGTCAAATTCTTTTAACTGAATATCTTTAAATTGTCTTTCTTTTGAATCTAATAATTTTATTTGATTTTTCATTTTTTCATCATTTATATAAAAAGCTAAATATGGTTCTTCACATGCTTCGTCATCTTTTGTATAAACAAATTTTGTAGTTAAATCTTTTGGGTCAATTCCAAATTCATATATACATCTCTCTAACATTGTTCTTGATTCAGATAAATGTGTCGCTTCTTCTGAAAAATTTTGTGCAAACATATCTAAAAAAGTATCTATTTTTTGTTCTAAACTATCAAATTCTTGAGAATTTACTTCATTAAATTTTTCAAATATTGGATATCGAAATGTTCGATCTTCATTTGTCAAACCTATGCTATGATAAATTTCTCTTAGCTGTTCATCAGAAATTCCAATGACATTATCTGGTGGATTTTCTAATTTATGTGCATTTGAAAGATTTCTTTCTGGTTCTCGCAATTGTTCATAAGTTTTGCCAAAATACATAGGTCTTGCTTTAAATAAAGTATTACTTAAATCCCAAGTCGCATCAGTGATAATATTTCCTTCTTCTGTTTCAACTAATAGAAATGAATGTGTATCAGATGATAATTCTCGTGTATTTATTCCCACTCTTGCTAGTATATTTCTTTGTATAGATGTAATTCCATTGCAAACACTCTTTCCTTCTGCAAGAGACTTCCAAATATTTCTTGTTCCAGCTGTAAAATCATTGGCGTATTTTCCAACAAAATGGAAATCGGGTGCATAAGTAATTAATTTCCCCATTTTATAATGTACATATGCAGCCTTTTGTTTTTTTGACCATTCTGGATTTATTTCTTCTACTATTTCATCAATAACTTCTTCACCTTTCAGAAATTCTTCTTTAGTAGCTTTTCCCATAATTCCATTTGCTACAACTATTTTTCCATCATAATTTCTAACAACATCTGCTAAATCTTTATATGTTTCTGCTGTTTTCGTTTCTCCCACTTGAATCCTTACAAAATCTTCAAGATAGTCCACTTGAACATCATGTTTTTTCTTAAGTTCTTCTATTTCCATAATTTATATCATATCCTTTAATTTTAAAATCGGTATTATTTTATAGCCATTTCCATCATCACATTCTGAGTTTGCTTGTTGTCGTAAATCTCTTAGAAAATCTTTCTTTATATTTTCTGTAGTATTTATCTTTTTGGGTGCTTCAATCAGTTTTACATCATTTTTTCTAAATAATTTTTGAATTATTTTTCTTAACCACTCCATATGCACTTTCCTACCTTTTATTAAGATTTTAAATATTTATATTTATATGTACAAATCCATATTATCTTCTGCTGCAATAACTTCTATTGCATATTTTTTTGTTAAATCTTGTGCAATTTCTGGTGGATTCTCACTCAATATATTTTCATTAAAATGTGTTATAATCACTTTAGCTGGATGTACTATTTTTATAAATTCTTCTACTGCTGGTATATCCAAATGTTTTGCCTTTTCTTTATTATTTATATGATAAGCTACATTCATGATTAAAATATCGCAATTTTCATAAGTCTTCAATAATTCTGGGAAATATTTTGTATCTGTGACAATCCCTATTTTATTTTTGCTAGTTTTTATTGTAAATCCATAACATTCTACCCCATGGTTATGTGGTATAGAGGCTGTAATTTCTAGATTTTTTATTTTATATGTTCCATTGGCTTCTATCGTTTCTATCTTTTCAGGGAAACCTTCCAAATATGGTTGTAAAATTCGATTTTCTATCGCTTGTTTTGGTACTATTACGCTTCCTCTTTTTTCTCTTCCCCCATTTGTCATTAATTCTATAAATATATTTAAATCATTCGCATGATCTATATGAACATGTGATACGATAATTCCATCAATTGTTTCTTTATCACCATATGTATGAATATATTTATAAAATGTATTAATTCCTGGATCAAAAACAATATGTGTATCATCAATGTTTATATATAGTCCTCCTGCTGACCTTATGTTTTTAAAAATGATATCTTTATTTCCTGTTGTTCCAAAAAAGTGAATATAGTCCATCTTCTTCTCCCTTTAATATTTCTTATATGATATAAAATCACTACTATTATACTCTAATTCTCCTATATTTTCAATACTTACAGTTGCTTTTGAAACATAACTCGTTACAGTTCATTGTAGAATGTCTTATTTTCCTTACTTACCTCTGCTTAAATCTTCTATTTACTACATTCCAATTCACAATATTCCAAAAAGCCTGAATATAGTCTGGCCTTTTGGTTTTGTATTGCAAATAATAAGAATGTTCCCACATATCTAAAACTAACAATGGTTTACAGCCCCACAATGTCAAATTTTGATGTTTTTCACATTGTAATATTTCTAATTTGTTCCATTTTGGCACCCACACTAACATACACCAACCGCGAAGCTTCTACCGCTTTGCTTGCTTCTGTAAATTGTTCTTTAAATATTGCATAACTTCCAAAGTCTTTTATGATTTGTTTCATCAATTCTATATTTGGTTCTGTAGGAATTGCAGGTCCCATATTTTCAAAAAATAATTCATGCAAAATGGCTCCTGACCCATAAAAGCTTAAATCTTTTTCCAAACATTTAATATTTGAAAAATCTCTTTTTTCCCTTGCTAAATTCAATTTTTCTTCTGTTTTGTTTGTATTGTCTACATATCCTTTATATAAGATATTATAATGTAAATCTAATGTTTCTTTAGAATAATATGGTTCTAAAGCATTTAATGGATATGGCAGTTCTATCATTTTTAACATAAAAACCTCCATTTCTGTGCAACGTTGTTTTTTGTTGAATAGAAAAAATTTCTTTTTCCTATTCAACAAAAAATTGTGTATATGAATTACAATTTATATACACAATCTCTAATTTTCCTAACACATGTTTTTCTTATTCTACAACTTCATAAGCATCATTTGTAGTAATTCCCTCTATATTATAATATGTATCTGGAACCGTTCCAATAATGACATTTTCCATGATTAATACTTGATTAGTAATATCTCTTGTAATATCTTTAAACGGTGTTAATATACTTACTTCGCATTTTACTTGCAAATATATTCTGTGCAATGTCTGGTTAATCCCCTGTGCTTGAAATTCACTTCTTAAATCTGTTTCTACGTTTCCAACAGTAGATATTCTGATTTGTATTCCTGGTCCTCTTCCTGCTAATAATTTAATACCTGTAAAACTTCCTAAAGCAATTTGAATATCTTTTCTGCCTTGCTTGTTGATTTCTTCCTGTATTTTGATTGCTACATCAGATATAATTTCATTTATCGGAATTACATTTGATTTTATCATAGTAACATTTCCATTTGAGTCTTTTTCAACTGTAAATAATTCATCATAACTATGTTCTCTCATTACATTTGTTGCCTGTTCATTCGATATGATGGTTGCTAAACTTTTGGCCTCATTTTCACATAATGTGTCAAAAATCGGATTGACAGCATCTAGCATCATTTTTCCAGATATGATAATGGCTGTGATAAAAATAAGTATCATAGCCATTTTTCTTTTATTTTTGATATTTCCTAATACATTTGGAATTCGTATCTTCGTTCTTGAATAAATCTTAGGCATAGTTTATCATAGAAGCCTGATTGCTACTTACGCCTTTTCTTTTATATCTTGGTATAAATAATTTTTGTCCTGGATAGATAAGATCTTCATTTTCTATTCCGTTGACTCTAGCAATATCATCAACTGTACTTCCAAACATTTTGGCAATCTTCCATAAAGAGTCTCCTTTTTTAACAATATACATAATAATACTATAATCTTGTTCTTCTCTTTCTCCATTTGTTTGTACTTCATCAATTGTATTAATATTGACATTTCTATCTAGCACTGTATTCATGTTCATTTGTGCATTTGCTAAAACTTCTCCGCCTTCTTGAATGATAAAGTCTTGATTAGCCACTTCTACATTGGTACGTACGTTTAAGTTATCAGCGTCATTTACATTTTCTATACTATAATCAAAAGGAATGCTTTCTTTTTTTACCATTATCTCCATGTCTTCTCCCATAAGCATAAAACTTAGGTTTAACTCTCCATTATACATGATTTTATCGCCCATTACATTTTGTTTTATTAGATTTGGTACAATATCTACGTCAACAATATTTCTGCCTTGTAATTCTTCAATTTTCAACCTTTCGCTTATTTCTTTCGTACCTGAAATTTCTCTTTTACCTGCAATGGTCCTTACTGTTTTTTTATTAAATTCAATATTTTCAGATGGACTATATAAGTCTTGAATCATATTAATTGTTTTTTCTTCATATGCTGTTGCTGTCACAGCAATTTCCATTTCAATATAAATAGAATGTTCTTCTACTGAATTTGCCTTCACAATGATGTTTCGCATTTCATAATTGGTATCACAAAAATTTCCTTCATTAACATCTTGAATATCTACAAAACCAATAATCGGTATAGTGGCAGTTGTTTTATTAATTCTATTATCTTCTGTTAGATATACAATTTTGACCTGTGCTTCTGCCTTTGTTAAAACTTTATTATAGCTGATTTTGATATCTCTATTGCCTATTCCCACTTCCAATTTTAAGATTTCTACTAAATTGTCAATATTATCTATGGAAACATTATCTTTCGCATAGATTTTTGTTTCTCCGCTTCCTACCAATGAATTGACAGATAACTGTTCCTGCAACATTTTAATTTCATCATCATTTTCTAAACTATTCACAATTGAAATTTCTTCTTTTGAAAAAATTTCGATATTTAATTCAATTGTTGCTTTTATAGAGATTTTTCGCTCATTAATTACTTTTGCTTCTATCTCTTTAATATTAGTACATACATTACTTTCCATCTCACTTGTTATGTTTGGAATATTGATGACTTCTGATATATCTAGGCTAGTATTAATCCCTCTTGTTCTCTCCTCACTATCATCTGTCATATACATGATATATGTATCAACATTTCCTTCTATTTTTATTTTTTCATCTATGATTTCTTTTTTATAAATACATGCTACCCCACTTGTACAAATTATATTTAAAACATCTGGCTTAGCATCTGGAACAATTACATCTCCTTCTACAAATATGATTTCTTTTCTTGTGGCTACTTTTTTATTTACACGTAAATTTTCTTTTATCGTATTTACAACCATTATTTACCTCCTTATCATTTTCTTTATACTATATATATGAAGGTAAATTGTGATTTATAACAAACAAATCTCGCTTTTTGAATTTTTTTGTTCAATTGAGGGGCGGAGCGATGATTTTGGGGGCGGTGCGATGATTTTGGGGACGGAGCGATAACTTTGGGGACGGACCGATGACTTTGGGGACGGACCGATGATTTTGGGGACGGACCGATGACTTTGGGGACGGAGCAAAAAATCATCATTTATATAAAGATTTTTTTATAAAACTTTTTATAGAATAAATGATGATTTTTTGCTCCGTCCCCAAAGTCATCGCTCTGTCCCTATTTTTCTTTTTTCAAACTTTTTATGAATTTTTAATGAAA
>CALWZZ010000090.1 GCA_944386145.1 uncultured Clostridia bacterium
ACTTTACATACTCTAACTAAATCAGCTCCCATGGGACTATCGCTGATTTAATAAGAGTATGTAGCGTGTCGGTCCCCACGAAACCCGCTTAAAATATAATATATATACCTTCCAGAAATTAAACACTGAACAATGTATAAAAAACAAAAGGCAGTCAAAGAACTTGACTGCCTTTTGAGAAGTGAGGGACCTCAGCAGAAAGTTCTGCTGCCAAGTCCCTAAGAGTTGTCTCGTTGAGGTGCCCTGGTCTCACATATAAATATGCGAAGGCCAAAGCTGCCTCTTCAGGAGACTGGACTTCATTCCAGTCCTCAACGGTATAGCCGTTGAAGTTCACTAACTGGAAGTTAGCGTATTCAGAAGAGGTTTTCAGCTCTTCTAGAATGAAGTCGAGTTGGAGATAGAAGTCGGTGACTTCTTCTCCTTTTGCCTCCGCGAACTGGGACAATTGCTCTTCACGAGCCATTGTCCAACACATTAGTCCTGTTGAGGGGAACTCTCCCTCGTGGACAGATGTGTCAAAATTGGACTGCTGCCGGATGTTGGCAACAATACCAATCGCTTGCTCTGGAGACAGGTCTCCATTTTTGAGCAGGTACTCATAAGCTTCCTGCTCTTTAAGAGTTTCCTTGTTCAGGAAACTGACTAGGGTTATTATTAGAAGGATTGCTCCTAAAAATAATACCCGTTTTACAAGTTCCGTCTTTAGCACTTTTTTTATCATGCCTTTTCCTCCTTTTTTTAAAAAACCAATTTTAGTTACATCTTTATTATACCACAAATTAACATAATAATCAAAACAAACTACTGCTATCGTTAATTCGTAATTTGAAAATATATACCTTCCCATCTTTTCAAAATTCAAATAAAAAAATACAAATTAAAACCAAAGAAAACATACAAAATATCATAGTTTCACTTTGTGAAATGTAGAGGAAAAATTTAAAAAATCCACACAATAAATTTCCAAATATCCTTTCCAACATATAAATACTACGGTTATTTCCATAAATTTATGTATAACCAACTGTTAGATTGATAAAAAAGGTAAAAAAGTGATATAGTTTACTATGGGATAGGAAGGGAGGAGATATGTGGATATTAGATAAATTAAGAAGTAGAAGTAATACCATTCGATTTGAAGAACTTTCAGTAGAATGGTTAGCCTTAAAGAAGACAACAATCAAACAATCTACATATTATAAATATGCATATTGCATAGATAAATATTTAAAAGATAGAATAGGAAGACTAAGAAAAAAAGACTTAGAAAAATACGATTTTAATCAAATGACAAATGATTTAACAAAAGAATTATCCCCAAAATCAGTAAAAGAAATACTGAATGTTTTGAAATCAATTTTAAAATATGCCAATCAAAAATATGACATGAATATACATTTGGATTTGATTATTTCGCCAAAAGTGCACACAAAAGAAATTAGTGTGTTATCAAAAAAAGAGATTAATAGATTAGAAAAATATTGTTTAAAAGAAAATAGTTTAAAAAGCATAGGCGTACTGATTTGTTTAAATACAGGATTGCGAATAGGAGAAATATGTGCATTAAAATGGGGAAATATAGATTTTGAAAAGAAATTAATCAATATAAAGAAAACCTTACAAAGGGTATATACAATCGAAAAGAAAACAGAAGTTATTATAGATAGTAGTAAAACGGAATCTTCCATAAGAGCCATACCCATGTCTGACAAGATTTATCATATATTAAAAGATTTGCATAAAAAACAAGATGAAGAAGTTTTTTTTTTTGACGGGCTCAAAAGAACAATATATTGAACCAAGAAGTTATCAAAATATGTTTAAAAGAATCTTGAAAGCTAGTAAAGTAAAGGAATATAATTTTCATGTGTTAAGACATACATTTGCAACCAATTGTATAAAAGTAGGTATGGATATAAAATCACTCAGTGAGATTTTAGGGCATGCCAGTGTGGATGTTACTTTAAATCGTTATGTACATTCCTCTTATGATATGAAAAAGAAATTTTTAGAAAAGCTGTAATTTTAACTAAAAAAATCTTTGAAAATACCCTTGACAAAAATAATATATAGTATTAGAATAGTTAGGTCACGAACTAAAAAGAGGTGTGAATATGGGAAAAAATGAGATTGGAAAATATATTCAAATAGTTTCCAGACAAATTAAAAGAAATATGGATGAAACATTAAAATGTTATAATGTTTCAGGCGTACAATCTATGATAATACAATATATTGCTAAAAAATCACAAAAAGGAGATATATTTGCAAAAGATATTGAAGAAGAATTTGATATGCGAAAAGCAACTGTCACAGGAATTATTCAATTAATGGAGACAAATGGACTTATAGAAAGGAAAACAAAAGAAGAAGACTGTAGACTAAAAATGATTGTACTAACGAAAAAAGCATTAGAAATTGAAAAAATAATTGAAAAACAAATCAATGTAATGGAAAAAACTATTGTTTGTGACATGGAAAAAGAAGAACAAGAACAATTTTTAAAATTATTGAAAAAGGCATCATACAATTTATATCAATTTGATGTTCAAAAAAATCAAAATAGCCTAAAAAATAAGTGTGAAAAAACATCTTGTAAATTACATAAATAGCAATTTTATTTTTCGCATTATAGGAAACGCATTTTTATAATACAAAAAATTGCCAAAATGGTCCGTCCCCTTTGGCAATACAAGAAAGGAGAAGTAGAATGTTAAAAAAATTAGCAAGTTATATTAAAGAATACAAAAAAGATACCATATTAACACCTATTTTTGTTATATTAGAAGTCGTTATGGAAGTTATTATTCCATTACTTATGGCAAACATTATAGATGTTGGAATTCAAAATGGAGATGTCCATTACATTCTAAAAATGGGTGCTTTATTAATTGTTTCAGCCATATTATCTTTAACATTTGGAATGTTGTCAGGAAGATTTGCAGCTAAAGCGTCTGCTGGATATGCAAAAAATCTAAGAAAAGCAATGTTTCATAAAGTGCAAGATTATTCATTTGAAAACATTGATAAGTTTTCAACATCAAGTTTGGTTACACGTATGACAACAGATGTTACCAATGTACAAATGGCTTTTCAAATGATTATTAGAATTTTGGTTAGAGGACCAATTATGTTGATATTTGCTTTATTAATGGTAATGACAATTAGCATGAAATTATCAGCTATATTTTTTGTGGCAATACCAGTTTTAGGGGCTATTCTATTCTATATAGCAATAAAAGCACATCCTAATTTTGAAAGAGTATTTAAAAAATATGATAAGTTAAATAGAGTTGTGCAAGAAAATGTATCAGCTATTAGAGTCGTAAAAGCTTACGTTAGAGAATCTTTTGAAGAGAAGAAATTCAAAGAAGTTAATGATGAAGTATATGCTAACTTTAAAAAAGCAGAAAAAATCGTTGCATTTAATGGACCAGTTATGCAATTTACGATTTATACTTGTATCTTACTAATTTCATGGATTGGTACACAATTAATTGTTGGTGGAGAAATGCAAACAGGACAATTGTCAAGTATTATTACATATGCGTGGCAAATCCTTGCAAGTTTAATGATGTTATCATTTGTGTTTGTTATGATTATTATGGCACAATCATCAGCAGAAAGAATTATTGAGGTAATTGATGAAGAACCAACAATTAAAGATAAAGAAAATCCAATAACAGAAGTAAAAGATGGTTCTATCAAATTTGAAAATGTTAGTTTCCAATATAGTGACGAGCAGGATGATGATAAGTTTGCTCTGGAAAATATCAATTTGGATATTAAAGCTGGGGAAACCATTGGAATTATTGGTGGAACAGGAAGTTCAAAATCAACACTTGTACAATTAATCCCAAGATTATATGATGTCACAAAAGGAAGTATCAGAGTCGGAGGTGTTGATGTTAAAGATTATGAAATACATGCTTTAAGAGATGCCGTTGCTATGGTATTACAAAAAAATGTACTATTTTCTGGAACGATTGCAGAAAATTTAAGATGGGGAAATAAAGAAGCTGACCAAGAAGAATTGGAAGAAGCATGTAAATTAGCACAAGCAGATGGATTTATTAAAGAATTTCCAAGCAAATATGAAACAGTACTAGACCAAGGCGGTACAAATGTTTCAGGAGGACAGAAACAAAGAATTTGTATTGCAAGAGCAATGCTAAAGAAACCAAAAATATTAATATTAGATGATTCAACAAGTGCGGTAGATACAAAAACAGACGCATTAATTAGAAAAGCTTTTAGAGAAGAAATTCCAAATACAACGAAAATCATTATTGCACAAAGAGTTTCTTCAGTAGAAGATGCAGATAAAATTATTGTTTTAAATGAAGGAAAAATAGATGGAATTGGAACATCAGAAGAATTGTTAAAAACAAATGCAATTTATAGAGAAGTATATGAATCACAGATGAAAGGAGGAGACGAAGATGCCTAAAACCAAAGGAAAGAAAAGAAAGACAATTAAAAGATTATTAAAATATGTAACAGAAGGATATAAATTACAATTAGCAGTTGTATTAGTTAGTATCATTATCAGTGCTTTAGTTGGTGTTATTGGAACACAATTTATCAAATACTTAATCGATGATTTCATCACACCACTTTTAGGAAGTCAGTCTCCAGATTATACAAGATTATTAAATGTGATTATGATAATGGCAGTTATCTATTTAGTAGGTGTGGTTTGTACATTCACATATAACCGATTAATGGTTAATATATCACAAGGTGTTTTAAACAAAATTCGTAAGCAAATGTTTAATCATATGCAAAAATTACCAATCAGATATTTTGATAGCAGAACACATGGAGATATCATGAGTACCTATACAAATGATGTTGATACCTTAAGACAAATGCTTAGCCAAAGTATTCCTCAAGTATTTTCAGCTTGTGTTTCTATGGTAGCTGTATTAATTGCTATGCTTGCAACCAACATTTATTTAACACTTGTTGTATTAGCAATGGTCATATTAATGGTATTTGTGTCAAGATATTTAGGTGGAAACAGTTCAAGATTTTTTGTTAAACAACAAGAAGATATCGGAAAAGTTAATGGATATATTGAAGAAATGATGGAAGGACAAAAAGTTGTCAAAGTATTTAATTATGAAGAAGATTCAAAAGCAAAATTTGATGACTTAAATGAACAATTATGTGACAGTATGACAAAAGCCAATATGTATGCAAACATCTTAATGCCATGTATCATGAATATAGGAAATTTAGGATATGTATTAGTTGCTGTTATTGGTGGTATCTTATCTGTTAATGGTATTTTAACAATTGGTAGTATTGCAGCCTTTTTACAATATGTAAAAGCATTTACAAATCCATTAGGTCAAGTATCACAACAAATGAACTCTATTATTATGGCATTAGCAGGTGCTGAAAGAATCTTTGATTTGATTGACCAAGAAGAAGAGGTTGATGAAGGATATGTAACATTAGTAAATGCCAAAATGGAAAATGGAAAAATTGTGGAATCAGAAGAAAGAACAGGAATGTGGGCATGGAAACATCCTCATAAAGATGGAAGAATCACCTATACAAGACTTCGTGGTCAAGTGGAATTTGAAAATGTACAATTTGGATATGAACCAAAGAAACGAATTTTACATGATATTAGTCTTGTAGCTAAAGAAGGTCAAAAAGTATCATTTGTTGGAGCAACAGGAGCAGGAAAAACCACAATCACAAACCTAATCAACAGATTTTATGATATTCAAGATGGAAAGATTCGTTATGATAGAATTAACATCAGAAAAATTAAGAAAGATGATTTAAGAAGATCATTAGGAATGGTTCTTCAAGATACAAGTTTATTTACAGGAACCATAAGAGATAATATCCGTTATGGAAAATTAAATGCAACAGACGAAGAAGTCGAAGCAGCTGCAAAACTTTCAAATGCAGACAAATTTATAAAACATTTACCACATGGATATGACACGATGATAACTGGTAATGGAGAAGGCTTATC
>CALWZZ010000091.1 GCA_944386145.1 uncultured Clostridia bacterium
CTAACAGGAAAAGATTGTGGACAAGAAGAAAGAGCACCAATGGCAGGTGTACCACATCATGCGGCTGAAATGTATATATCAAGATTAATTGCAAAAGGATATAAAGTTGCGATATGTGAACAATTAGAAGACCCTAAAACGGCAAAAGGAATTGTCAAAAGAGGGGTCATTAGAGTTGTTACACCAGGCACAATTGTAGAAAGTAATATGCTGGAAGAAAGAAAAAATAACTATATCATGTCTATTTTTAAATCTGGAATTTATTTCGGAATTAGTGTATGTGATATATCAACAGGAGAATTCTATGCAGCAGAAATCAAGGACAATAACAATTTTCCACAACTGTTAGATGAGATTGCAAGATATTCTCCATCAGAGTTAGTTATCAATTCTAATTTGGCAGATTGCACAGAAGAAATGAGTAAAATCAGAGAACGTTTTAACGCATATATTACAAGATTTCAAGACAAATTTTTTGATACAAAGCCAGACATTATCAAATTGCGATTTAATTTAGTAGATACCAACCAAAAGCCAATTGAAAATATAGAAGAAAGAAGTTTTGCAGTAGCAAGTATCAATGCATTAATTGAATACATAGAGCAAACACAAATGACGAGTTTAGACCATATTAATAAAATTACGATTTATGAAATATCCAAATATATGTCTTTAGACATCAATGCGAGAAGAAACCTAGAAATTACAGAAAAAATGAGAGATAAATCTAAAAAAGGAACCTTATTATGGGTGTTAGATAAAACCTCAACTTCAATGGGAGGAAGACATTTAAGAAGATGGCTAAATGATCCATTAATTGATACTTTAGAAATAAATAGAAGACTAGAAGCAGTAAAAGAATTAAAAGAAAATGTTATGCTTAGAGGAGATGTGATTGACAACCTAAAAAAAGTATATGACATTGAAAGATTAGCAGGAAAAATGGCTTATGGCAATGCAAATGCAAGAGATATGATTACATTAAAAAATTCACTAGCAAGATTGCCAGAAGTAAAAAGTGTTTTACAAAACTGTAACTCTCCAATGTTAAAAGATATTTATGAAAATTTAGATGAACTACAAGATATTCATGATTTAATTGAGAAATCCATTGTAGAAGACCCACCAATGACAGTAAAAGATGGTGGAATTATCAAAATGGGATATAATGAAGAGGTAGACAAATTAAAAACAGCTACAACAGAAGGAAAAAACTGGATTATTCAATTAGAAGCTGATGAAAGAGAAAAAACAGGAATTAAAAACTTAAAGGTTGGATTTAACAAAGTGTTTGGCTATTTCATTGAAGTCACAAAATCAAATTTAGACCAAGTTCCTGAAAGATATATCAGAAAACAAACCTTAACAAATGCAGAAAGATACATTACAGAAGAGTTGAAAAACTTAGAAAACCAAATTCTAGGAGCAGAAGAAAAAGTCGTTATATTGGAATATGATTTGTTTACAAAAATAAGAGAAGAAATCGCCAAAAATATTGTTAGATTACAAAAAACAGCAACAATGGTATCTACTTTAGATGTGTTAGCTTCATTTGCACAGGTGGCAGAAGATATGAACTATTGTATGCCACAAGTAGACAATTCAGGTGTGATTAATATAAAAGGTGGACGCCATCCAGTAATTGAAAAAATGCTAGGTGCAGGAGAGTTTGTAGAAAATGATACATATCTTGATAAAGATGAAAATAGACTATCAATTATTACAGGACCAAACATGGCAGGTAAATCAACATATATGAGACAAGTTGCCTTAATTACTTTAATGGCACAAGTGGGAAGCTTTGTACCAGCAGAAGAGGCTAAAATTGGTGTAGTTGATAAAATCTTTACAAGAGTTGGTGCTTCTGATGATTTAAGCATGGGACAAAGTACTTTCATGGTAGAAATGATGGAAGTAGCAACCATTTTAAAAGAAGCAACCCCAAACAGTCTAGTCATTTTAGATGAAATTGGAAGAGGAACTTCAACTTATGATGGTTTGTCTATTGCTTGGGCAGTAGCTGAATATATAGCTAATAAAGAAAAATGTGGTGCAAAAACGTTATTTGCTACACACTATCATGAATTAACAGAACTAGAAGAAAAAATAGAAGGTGTTAAAAATTATTCGATTGCCGTTAAAGAAAAAGGAGAAGATATTATCTTTTTAAGAAAAATTGTAAGAGGCGGAACAGATGAAAGTTATGGTATTCATGTTGCAAGATTAGCAGGTGTTCCCAAAATGGTAACAGAAGAGGCAAATAAAATATTAAAATCTTTAGAAAGGAAAAATATCTTAACAGGTAAAAAAGAAGAAAAGAAAGATAAAAAACAAGTGGAAGGACAATTTGATATGTATAATTTTAAATTAGCAGAAATTGCCCATGAAATTGATAAGATTAACTTAAACGAACTAACACCAATTGATGCATTAAATACATTGGTAAAGATTAAGGAGAAGATGAAATAATATAAAGAATAAAATAAGACATAATTAAATAAAAAAAATTAAAAAAGTATTGATTTTCACCGCAAAATATTATAAAATGATAAAAAGAGGTGAAAATATGATATTAACAAATAATATGATAAAAGAAAATTTAAAGGAATATTCTAACCAAAATACCAAAATTTGTCGAGAAATTAAAAAAGGAAATTTAATAAAAATAATAAATGGTTTATATGAAACAGATCCTTCAGTAAATGGTTAT
Source organism: uncultured Clostridia bacterium (assembly GCA_944386145.1). Lineage (GTDB taxonomy): Bacteria > Bacillota > Clostridia > TANB77 > CAG-508 > CAG-269. The sequence goes on from CALWZZ010000091.1 coordinate 2,711, forward strand.
TTATTGGCAGGGAGCATATATGGACCATCATATTTATCATTTGATTTTGCTTTGTCTTATTATGGACTTATCCCTGAAAAAGTAACAGCTTTTACAAATGCTACATGTAATAAGAAAAGGAAAAAAGTATATAATAATCAATTTGGTACTTATTTATATAGAGATGTTCCAGAGAAAGTTTATCCTTTGGGAATTAGACTTGTAGAAGAAGGCAGTTATTCATATCAAATAGCAATTCCTGAAAAAGCATTATGTGATAAGTTATATACATTATCACCTTTAAAAAATATGAAAGAATTAGAGAATGTTTTATTTAATGATTTAAGAATTGATATGGATGAATTTAACAAATTAAATTTACAAGATATAGAAGAAATATCAAACTCTTATAATTCTACAAATGTAAATTTATTGTATAGATATATGAGGAGAAAAACTAAAAAATTTATTAAATAAAAAATTTAGAGAAATAAATTATGCTAATGCCAAAGAAGATGTTATGACATTTATAGAAGATAAAGATTCATTAGATTTATGGAATTCAGAATTTTTTATTGAAATAAGTAAAAATCTTAAGGGTTAGATTTTAATGGATGAGAAATATATCGAAAAAATATAAGAATTAAAAGGGAGCCAGTGATGGCTTCTTTTTGTTGAAAAGGAAAAATCGTTTTTCCTTTTCAACAAATAAATTTACCACCAAAAATTCCCATAGGAAAAAGCAAAAAGAAATGCTAATATAGTATTAGAGGTGAAATTCATATATGAGATTATTAAAAAGATATGGGGAGAAGTTATTAGAAAAAGAACTAAAAGCAAGCTATCGTTTCTTTATAAAAGAAGCAAATGTAGACTTAAAAAGTGAGGGATATGGATTAATAAAAGACAAAAACATGTATGCAGATGAAATTGCAAGTATTGCATCAGTAGGGTATGGATTAGCAGCATTGGCCATAGGCTGTAATAGAAATTGGATTTCTTATCCAGAGGCCTATAAAAGAGTAAGCAAAACATTAGATACCTTTTTAAATGTAGTTGAAGGAAAAAATGGATTTTTTTATCATTTTGTGAATATGGATACAGGAAAAAGAGAATGGGATTGTGAAATATCAATTATTGATACAGCAATTTTCATATGTGGAGCAATATTAGTGGGAGAATTTTTTCAAGGAAGAATCAAGCAAAAGGCAGAAGAGTTATATAGATATGTAAATTTGGTGGGGATTCGGTGAAGGTTCTGGAGGATAAATTTGAATTGATAGATAGTGATATATAAATAGAAATTTTGTAGTTGATTCTATATAATTTAGAAATAGATATTCATTTACTTTTTTATGTAAATATGATATAATATTATTCGTAACATATCATATTTTATCAAATCTATTAGGAGGAAATACCATGGAAAAACGGAAAATTACAAAAGGCAGAAGATTAAATATTCCAAGTAAGTTCCTTGATGAACTGGAATTATCTGCTGAGTGGCAGGAGGTAGAATTAACCATAGAATATGGCAAAATTTGTATAAAAAAATTTGAACGAGAAAATATACAAAAAAAGCCGTATATTGGGATTGTTCGGGAACTGGATGATCTTCGCAGAGTGGTTATTCCTGCCGAATATCTCCGAGTTTTGGAAATAGAAATAGGAGATATAATCCAATTAAGATTGGAAGATAAGGTAATAAAGGTCCAAAGATTAAGAGCATTATTGATATTTATGGGATTATTTAATGCGATTATTACAATAACAACTACATATAAAGGAAATATGCTAACAGAATTAGATGTAAAACCAGAGACATTTTCAATAATCAATGCAGTGTTAACATTTATTTCTGGAATAGCTGCAACATTACAAAATAAAATACATGAAAAATTTAGAAATAAGAGTTTAACAGTATTATCTATATCATACATACTTAGTTTTATTGCAATGGGATTATTATTATATTTACAGACTAATAATGTGTTACCACTAATTTTAATATTATTAGCATTTATAAAAATACCAATGGCAAATTATTATATTTTATCAGAAAGATATTCTAAAAACTTTTCAACCCCAAAAACAAGGTCAAGAATATCTTTTGCAATAGAATTTTCAACAAACATAATAGAAGCAATATCCCTATTTTTAGCAGGAACATTGTTAGATAGCACTAATATAATGTTTGCTACATTATTTGTTGGATTAGTATTTTTAATATTATTTGTTTTAGTATTAGATTATATGAAAACAAGGGTAGGATTAAAACCAGAAGAATATGATAAAAAAGATATTGAACTAGAATAGAAGATAGTAAATGTAAAAAGATATAATGTTAATTATGAAGAAAATTAAAGGGAGCTCCAAATGAAAAAATATAACAATATAGATACATCGAAAAATAGAAAAGAAGTATTGAATACTATATTACAAAAATTAGAAAAAGAAATAGAATAAAATAAAGCATATAATAGAACTATTTGATGAATTTTTAAAAACATTTGTAAAATAAAATTTTAGAAGGAGCAAATAAATACAATTTTAAGTCTGCATACATTATGTAAAATTTGACTTTTGATAGAAAATCTTCTATAATAAATATCTACAAGCATGATAGCTTTTTATATATATTCACTTATGCAATCTAGCCGAATAGCTAGTTTAATATAACTTATTTGTAAAATGCTTTTTGAGTGAAAAAAACAAAGAAGCACATTGATAATTTAAGAGAAGGAGGGGAGAAGCTTTAAGGAGATACCAATTTTAGCAACAGACTATAATTTATAAGGAGGCTATTATTATGCAAGAAGTTAATAAAGATTTATGGACAAAGGCATCATTGGTGGCAAAAGGAATCAGAAGACTTATTTGGACATATACTGATTTTTACATTTTCAACCATGATATTAGTGAAGAGTTAAATGTTTACAATGTTTATCTAAATGATTATGGTAGATTTTCAGTAAAACTAGATGATGGTTCAGAGTTCTTCTTGGTACAGCCTTGCCCTCACTTAATTTATCAATTATACGAAGCGAAGGCTAAAGCTGACAATGGAAATTCTTGTGATGAGAACACAATCTTGGCAAAAGCATATGATAAATTTGAAAGTTTTTTTAAGCACATGATAATCTATTGCAGTATTGAGCTTATGTGAAAGTTTATATTGTATTTTCTTTGTGTGATAGGTAGAGAGTTTTTTCTCTACCTATTTTATATGTGCGACAGGCATGTCATTTAACTAATCGGTGAAAGTCCGTAGTGGGGGTATATATCGCTAACCACATAGAGAAG
>CALWZZ010000092.1 GCA_944386145.1 uncultured Clostridia bacterium
ATATACTAATTTTTTTTCAAATTTTTCTAAAATAAAGAGAGAATAAAGGAAGGAATAAAGTAATATGAGAGATTTAAGAACTGTTATTGCATTTTCAATTAAAGATATGGTAAAACGAAAATCTTTTATCATTTCAACATTAATTATTTTAGTATTAATTGTCATAGGATTTAATATACCAAATATAATGAGTATGTTTACAGATGGAAGCGAATCTTCTGGAGAGACAAAGCTATTGATTGTTGATACTACAAATTTATTTGAAGGGACTTTGCCAAGTTTAAACTATATGGAATTAGGATACAATGTTCAAGTAGCAAATAATAATGTTTCTTTTGAAGATATAAAAAGTCGAATTGAAAACAATGATATAAATGAAGCAATGATAATTGAACAAAAAGAAGATGGAACATATACATTACGATACATTGTAGAAAATATGACACAAGTAGCTTCTGTTCCAGAAGATTTAATAAATGCCATGAATACGTTATATACCAATTTACAAATTTCAAAATTAGGACTAACACAAGAACAAATTGCAAGTTTATCTCCAAATTTTGAATTTACAATAGAACAAACGGAAGAACAAGAAGTAAGTGGAAACTTATTTGTCATTATGATGTTATCAATTGTCTTATTTTATGCTATCTACTTCTGTGCATATCAAGTATCAAGTTCTATCACGACAGAAAAAACATCAAAAATTATGGAGACATTAGTTACTTCAACATCTCCAAGAACAATTGTATTAGGAAAAACGATAGGAATTGGAATTGTAGGATTAATTCAAATATGTGTGATTGTTGCTGTAGCATTAATATCAGCAAATTTATTCTTAGAGCCAGAATTATTAAATGCTGTTTTAGATATGTCTATGATGACACCATATTTAGCTATAATGACGATTGTGTACTTTATTTTAGGATATTTTGCTTATGCTTTACTATATGCCTTAACAGGTTCAACAGTAAGCAAACCAGAAGACATACAATCAGCAAATACACCTGTTGCCATACTGGCTGTTGTTGGATTTTACTTATCATATTTTACTATGATGAATCCAACAAGCGAATTAAATCAATTTGCAGCAATTTTCCCAATTTCATCTCCATTTTGTATGCCATTTAGAATTATGATGGGAATTGCGTCAACTTCAGAAATTATATTATCAATTGTTGTATTAGTGATTACGATATTAATCATTGCACAAGTTGCAATTAAGATTTATTCAAATGCAATACTAAATTATGGGACTAGAATGACGTTTAAAGATATTGTGAAAGTATATAGAGATAAAAATAATTAAGAATAAATAGAATTTTAGAGAGACTAGTTTGTATAAAAATACAAGCTAGTTTTTTTGAATAAGAATTCAGATATAGTAAAAACTAAAGAAGAGGTGAAAGGATATGAATGATTTAAAAGATCATATAAAAAAAGAATTGGAAATATTGGAAGACATGATAAGCTTAAATAAGCAAAAAGAAGAAATAGAAAAACAAAGAAAAAAGCTGGATAAATTATTAGAAGAATATTTGCAAGATCTTAATTAAGATAAGAAAAATATGAGGTCTGTCCCTTTTGGACGATTTTAGAAAAATCTTTGATTTTTCTAAAATTGCAAACATTGTACACAAATTTTACTTTGTAAAATTTGGCACACGAACAATGACGTGGGCTTTGAAATGTCTAAAACAGATAAAATGTCGAAATAGCCCACTATTGTTCTTAAATGTCCATTTTGGCACGTCCCTAATGGATAATAGAAATAAAATATATATACATACGAAAATATTTCATTTATAGATGTGACAAAATTTGATAAGATAAACAAAAAAATAAAAGGTGGTAGTCATGAGAAAACCAAGTACAATAAAAATCGGAAAAAAACTTCAAACAATTAGGAAAAGTAATGGATATACACAAGAACAATTGGCAGAAAAGGTAGAGGTATCAGTTAGATATATTAGTGATGTCGAACAAGATAGAGCAAAACCATCATATGAAGTACTTATCAAAATATGCAATATATTTAAAATTAGTTTAGACCAAGTTTTTAGTGAATATTTAACAATAACCGAGAATAAAAGCTTAGCATATCCATTAGCAGGTTATGAAAAATTATCTGAAACAGATAAAAAAACAATTGAACATTTAATTATGTATTTTAATAAAAAATAGGACAAGACTTCTAAATATAAAAAGTGTAAATGCTTAAAATAGATTTTTTCTATACTATAAGAAGAGTATGTGTTAAAAAGGTAAAATTTTGCCACATGCTTTTTTTATGTCAAAGTACTTGACAGTTTACAATAATAAAGATAAAATATATACTGTAGGAAAAAATATATTTAAAAAAACATATATATTTATTTCGAACATTGAAAATTAAATAAGAAAGAGGTGTATGATTATGACTATTGTAATCATTGTCGCCGCTGTCTTAATCTCACTTGCAATAGGGTTTCTAGTAGGAATGGTATACAGAAAAAAAGTTGCAGAATCTAAAATTCAAGGGGCAGAAAATGAAGCAAAAAGATTAATTGATTTAGCGAAAAAAGAAGGAGAAAATCTTAAAAAAGAAGAGATTTTTAAAGCTAAAGAAGAAATTATGAACAATAGAAAAGAATTAGATCAAGAGATTAAAGAAAGAAGAGGCGAGATACAAAAACAAGAAGCAAGACTGATTCAGAAAGAGGAAAACTTAGAAAGGCGTTCAGAAAACTTTGAAAAAAGAGAACAAGAATTAGAAAAAGACAGACTAAGCATCGAAAAGGAAAAAGAAGAATTAGATAGGTTACATGAACAAGAAATGGTCGAACTTCAAAAAATAGCATCTTTAAGTAAAGAAGAAGCAAAACAAAGATTACTTGCAGAAATGGACAAGGAATTAACAGCAGAAAAAGCAGCATTAATCAGAGAAAAAGACCAAAAAGCAAAGGAAGACGCCAACAAAAATGCAAAAGAAATTTTATGTTATGCCGTACAAAAATGTGCAGCAGATCATTCACAAGAAACTACCGTATCTATCGTACCACTTCCTAATGATGATATGAAAGGAAGAATTATAGGTAGAGAAGGTAGAAACATAAAAGCTTTGGAAACATTAACAGGAATTGATTTAATAATCGATGATACACCAGAAGCTGTCGTATTGTCAGGATTTGATCCTTTAAGAAGAGAAGTTGCAAGAATTGCGTTAGAGAAGTTGATTGATGATGGAAGAATTCATCCAGCAAAAATTGAGGAAATGGTTGAAAAGGCCAAAGAAGAATTAGACGCAACAATTAAAGAAGAAGGAGAAAGAGCTGTATTAGAAACAGGTGTCATTGGACTACATCCAGACATTGTGAGACTAATTGGAAAATTAAAATACAGAACAAGTTATGGACAAAATGTATTAAATCACTCAATAGAAGTTTCAAATTTAGCAAGAATTATGGCAGAAGAATTAGGATTAGATGCAAAGCGTGCTAGAAGAGCAGGATTATTACATGACATTGGAAAAGCATTAGATCATGATATGGAAGGAACACATGTAGAAATTGGTGTGGAAATATTGAAGAAATATAAAGAAAATCCATTAGTTATCAATGCAGTAGAAGCACATCATGGAGATGTTGAACCACAAACATTAGAAGCTGTTTTGGTACAAGCTGCAGACGCTATATCAGCTTCAAGACCAGGTGCTAGAAGAGAAACACTAGAAGCATATATCAAAAGATTGCAAAATCTTGAAGAAATTGCAGATTCATTTAATGGTGTTGAAAAATCTTTTGCTATACAAGCTGGTCGTGAAATTAGAGTTATGGTAAAACCAGAGAAAATTAGTGATGACCAAATGACAATTTTAGCAAGAGATGTTGCTAAGAAAATTGAGAGTGAAATGGATTATCCTGGACAAATTAAAGTTAATGTTATTAGAGAAACAAGAACAGTTGATTATGCAAAATAAAAATAATCGAATCTATGGAGATTCTAAATAAGCAAAGGAACCCAGTTTTTAGGCTGGGTTCTTTTTGTATGTCTGAAGACGGATATATCGGTCTTTCAGGGAAAGTAAAATTTTTAAGCTTTCTACAGATAAAATGTATATCCCAAGTTTAAAGTTAGCTCTATAGCATATAAATTTATTGCATCATTTTTTTACGAAATCTTACTACAAAATTACATACCTAATAATGTCAATATAAAAATAGAGAAAAAGCAAAATGAGCTGCTCTTGCGAATTCAGAAAAAATATAGTATGATATATACTATATAAAAGATATAGAAAGAAGGAATCGTTTTGAAGATTTTAGCGGTAGGGGATATTATTGGAGAAGCAGGAATTAAAGAATTAAAAAATAAATTGTATCAATTAAGGCAAAAAGAAGAAATTGACTTTGTGATTGTTAATGGAGAAAATGCGGCAGAAGGAATGGGAATAACGGAAAAAAATTTTAATGATATTATTTCTCAAAATGTTGATGTTGTTACGATGGGAAATCATACATGGGGTAAAAAAGAGATTTTTAAATTTATTGACCATCCCAAATTAATAAGACCAGCCAACTATCCAAAAGGTGTTGTAGGAAAAGGATATGGGATATATACATGTAAAAATAAAAAAATAGCAGTTATCAATTTAATTGGACGTGTTTATATCAATATCTTAACAGATAATCCATTTTTAATTGCAAAAGACATTATAAAAAAGATAAAAGAAAAAGTAGATATCATTATTATAGACTTTCATGCAGAAGCAACGGGAGAAAAAGTAACTATGGGGTATTATTTAGATGGTTCCGTTACAGCCATTTTTGGAACACATACACATGTCCAAACAGCAGATGAAAGAATATTACCAAAAGGAACAGCATATATTAGTGATATAGGTATGACAGGACCAAAAAATTCGGCATTGGGAATGGATGTATCAGTAACCATAAAACGATTTGAAACAGCATTACCAGAAAAATATAAAATGGCAACAGGAGAATGCATGTTAAATGGTGTTATATTTGATGTAGACGAACATACAAACAAAGTAAAAACAATTACTAGAATTAATATGTAAGAAAAACCAATGCACACAATTTTACTTGTATAAAATTGGTGCACGAACATTTCTTAGCTGTGGGAAACAAAGTGAGCTACAGATAAGTTATACAACGGAATTACGTGCCTTTAAAATGTTATAAACAGATAAAATGTTTAAAAAAGCCCGCTATTGTTCTTCACGAGTATAAGAAGGTCGACCTTGTTGTATAAAAAAATGTCGAATTAAAAGTTTTATTGCGATGAAAACCTATAAATTTTTATAAAAAACACTTTACACAAATTTCCAGATATTGTAAAATACAAAATGTAAGAGTTGCAACAAAAAAATAAAAATTATAGGAGGCAAAAGAAAATGGAAGTTTTAAAAATTTCATCAAAATCAAATCCTAATTCAGTAGCAGGAGCTATAGCTGGATTAGTAAAAGAATCAAACAAAGCAGAAATGCAAGCAATCGGAGCAGGAGCATTAAATCAAGCGGTAAAAGCAGTTGCAATAGCAAGAGGCTTTGTAGCACCATCTGGTGTAGACCTAGTATGTATACCTGCATTTGCAGAGGTAGAAGTAGAAGGGGAAGACAGAACAGGTATAAAATTGATAGTAGAATCAAGAGGATAAGAGAATAAATAACAGACTACGAAATAGTAGTCTGTTTTGTTTTTGTCTTGTCCAATTGGGGACGTTTCCTTTTGAGACATTTTTATGTAAAGTTTATTATTCTTAAAAATATAAATATAAAAGTAAAATTTTTTATTATTTTTATTAGCGAGCAGAACTTTACATAAAAATGTCTCAAAAGGAAACGTCCCCAATTGGACAAAATGACACTTGACATTTCTTAGATATTATGAAAAAATACAAAAAGCAAGTAAAGAGCAAAACTACAACAACAAGGAGAACCAAAAAATGGAAAAA
>CALWZZ010000093.1 GCA_944386145.1 uncultured Clostridia bacterium
ACACTTTATTTTCATTTTCTTCCTCCATTCTTTATATAGTTTATAACATTATTTTCTTTTTTTCAACAAATAAAAATATAAAATGTCATAGCAATAGCTTTTATTTCACTACATAGATAACCTTGAAATGCAATATTATCATTTTTCTTTAATCTACTATAACAAAAATCTGCCATTTCGTTATATCCTATAACTGTTATTTTACTCTTATTATTTAATTCTATTTCAAATATTGCAATTGAAATATTTTGTTTATCATTAATTATAAATTTAAAATTTATATCACTTACTATTTTTCCCATAAAAAAACATATATTCATTTTTCTTTCCTTATTTACTTTAATTTTTATTTCTATAAAATAATTCTATCTTTAAACATAAAATTAAAAAACATAATATATACTCTCACATAAATTTAAAGTCATAAAATATGTATATTCAAATTATATTAATTCTACTAATACATATTTTACTGATACATTTTTACCTTTTACGGAAGGAATAAATCCCTTTAATATCTAATACTTCATTGTATATATTCCTTAAAATATATAATCTAGAAAAATATTAGAGCTGGGCGAAAACCAATGTTGTTGTTGCTGTTAGAAGGATCATTGTTGTTGCGATTGTAAGCCGGATTATTAGAGCCATTGTTGTTGTAATTACCGACCACGATTAACTCTGTTATCGGTGTTGTTGGCCTTTTAATTTATCCCTATTTTTTTACTAATTTTTCAAATCATTTATAATATATTTTTATTGCCTTTTTATTATTTCATTTTAATTGATATCATCTTCTTGATAAAATAATTTACTTTCTAAATTATACGTATTTGCTATTTTTATATATCCTAAATGTCCTGCTAGATATTTTTGTGCCTCTTTACTTGTTATTTCTTCTCGTTTTATTTTTTCTTTTAGTACTTTTACTTTCTTTTTTAGTTTTCTTTTTCCTTTATCTCGTATTTTTAGTCGATATGGGTTTATTTTATATCCACAAAAATTTACACCTTGTTTATTTTTAAATATTTGTGTCTTTTTGTTTAGTTCTAGTTGTAAATTTTCTTTTAAGAATATCTTTATTTTTTCTAATACCTCTTTTGCTTCTTGTTTTGTCTTTACAAACAAAACACTATCATCAAGATATCGAAAGTACCACTTTATCTTTAATATGTGTTTTACATATTGATCTATTTCATTAAGATATATATTTGCAAACATTTGAGAAGTATAATTTCCTATTTCTAATCCTTTTTCCCTTTTTTGTGCATATAAAATTTCTTCTATTAACCACAAAACATCTTTATCTTTTATTTTTCTTTTTAAAATATTTAGTAATATGTTTTTATTAATGTTATCAAAATATTTTGCTATATCCATTTTTAAAATATAATATTCATCCCATATTCTTTGACAGTGTTTCATTGCCTTTTGTACGTCTAAACAAGCTTTGTGCATTCCTCTGTTTTTCAAACAAGCATAAGATGTATTAATAAATTGTGGTACAAATGCTGGTTCTAGAAAATTATCAACAAGCCATCTATGTACTATTCTATCAATATATTTTGATTTTTCTATTTTTCTTAATTTCGGCTCTGTTACATAAAATGTACTATATCCACCATGTTTATATGTTTTCGTCTGCAACTTTTCTAAAAGCCACATGATATATTCTTCTTGTTTTAAGTTAAATAAAATAATTTCTTTTCGATAGCCTTTTCCTTTTCTGGATTTTAAATGTGCCTCTAATAACTTTTCATAAGTCAAATATTTATAATATGAATTTCTAATTGTTTTTGACATAATATTTGATAAGTCCTCCTAATATTTTTCCTATTTCATAGATAAGCTCCATTGCTACTCTAAATTTCTTTTCGTCTATCCATCTATATTTTTTCATAATCCTTAGATAAATTCTTTGTGTATTTAATCTACTATCAATTGTATTTAATATATGTAATATTTCTTGTTTATATTGATTATATTGTTTTTGTTCTTCAATATTTTCTGCAATATCAACTTCATGATGTTCCAGTTTTTCTGTTTTTAACTTTTTAATATCTTTTGGTTTATACTTATTTTTCACTTTATTTAATAACATAATTTCTTCTAACATTTTATACATACTTTGCTTATATTCTGTTCCTATACTAAATTTTTCTGTTCTTGGTAGCTTTATCATAACATCTAACATATATTCTATATATGTTTCCGACTTTGGTATTAAAGCTAATCTATTTTCTTCTTCTTGTTTTGAAACCATATTTGTTCTCCTTTGTTATTGCTTTTTTCTTACAGGTGTATCTTTTTCATGCTTAGTAGGTTTATCTATATTTTCTAATTCGTTTTCATATAATTTTGATAAAGCTAATATATACTTATCTGGCTTTTTATATTGTTTTGTACTGTTAGAACAAATATAACAATTCATATTTTCAATTTCTAAAGTATTTTTATTTTTTCCCTCATAACTTTCAAATATGTTTAATTCTTCTTTTTCTTGGTCAAAGTAATATACTATAAAACTATATCTTTTTTCTACGAGTAAATTGGTATATTTTTCTAATGAACTAATTGGAAATCCTACTTTGCATATTTCTGGTTTGATACAATTTATTTTTAAACCTATTAAATTGTTTAGTATAATTGCATCTTTACCAATTGCTACATAGAAACTTCCTAAATTGCATATAATAATTTTTCCTTTTTCTCTTTTTTGTAAAATTTTCATCATTTCACAAAATCCCATTTATGTTCACCACTTTTCTATAAATTTTTTGTGACAGTTTTTTGTGCTTGAAAAGCACAAAAAACGCCACGTTAGTGGCGCCACGTTAGTGGAAATTTTTTCCAATTAATCAAAATCCGTTTTTCAAACGCATTTTGTTAAATTTGAAAAAATTTCCTTCTTAACGTCTAAAGTCGTTAAGACTTATAATTAAATATTTACCTCTAAATATAGTTTGCTACTTTTAGCAGGTTTACGGCTTTAGCTTTCAGCATGACCCAAGTACAAAGCTGGGCGAAAACCAATGTAGCCGTTGCTGAAAGAAGGACCAATGCTGAGGCGATTGTAAGCCGGACGATAAGAGCCATAGTCGTTGTAACTACCGACCACGATAAACTCTGTAAGCGGTGTCGTCGGCCTCTGTTGTCCATTCAAATAAATTTCCTGCTAGGTCATATATATGATTTTTTTCTGTTTCTGGCATAGAACCTGTATTTATTAAACTTGTTGTACCTGAAAAAGTATCATCTCTATAATTTCCCCAACTACTACTATTTGCTACAATCTCTTCTGACGTTACTGCAGCTGTTTCATACAACCATCCCAATGTTCTATCCCATGCTGCTCCTGTTAATAACGAACTTTCAAAGTTTTTATCTTCTTCTGATATACTATCATACATATGCTGTGTATTTTCTAAAGCTGTGATTTGATCTATATTATTCCAAGGATTTACATTTTCTACAATTGCTACACTTCCATTACTCTCACTTGCCTCATATCTTCCGATATAAAATCCTCCATTGGCCTTTACTAAACCTGCATAATTACCCTCTGGCTCTGAATACTCTTTCATAAATGAACCATCCATTAAAAATTCTTCTTCTGTTTCATATCCCCAACCAGCCAATAATTCTTCAAATGTATCAAATCCTTGTGTTTTTGCATATCCATCTGTTGTTTGCCAATCTGTCATTGTATCTATTTCATACAAACTATGCACATTTAAAAAGACCTTCTTTGTTTCTCCTCCTGCTACTATTGTTAATCTGTATGGCCCATTAATTGTTGGGTCTATTTCTGTATTACTATAACTTGTTCCTAAACTATCTATATTGGGTAATGTTATTTCATCTCCATATGGGTCTGTTAAACCTATACTTTCTATATTTCCTGATTTGCTTGTTACATTAATTTGAATCTTTTGATTTTTATCCACTGGCACCCACACAAATTCATTTCCACTTGTGTCTTGTATTACATATCCTGTATCTACTGTTCCTTCTCCTGTATAAGTAAATCCTGTTGGTACTGGTGGATTTGTTACTTTTTCTCCAACTATTTTCATTGTAGCAATTATATTAGATATAGTTGGATCTGATATATTTCCATTTTCATCTATTGTATATTCTCTCCCAGATTCAAATGTTACGGTTAATGTTCCATCTCCATTATCTACTACTGTTGCATTGTATCCATTTTTTTCCAACTCTTCTTGTAATTTATCTGCACTTACTCCAGTTCCATTATTGTCTGCCAAAACGCCAGTATATGCTAGTCCTATAGCCTCTTTTTCTTCTGCTATTTCTGTTTGCTCACTTGCCTGACTTGCTCTTGTTAATATTCCATTTTCTCCTGTTAAAGTTGCAATTGTTACACCAGCTAATATTAGCAAAACAATGATCGTAATCACTAATGCTATTAATGTAATACCATTATTCTTTTTGTTTTTCATATTATCCTGTCCTTCTTTGTTTTTCACATTTTTGCTTTTTATTTTTATTTTTGCCATTTTTAGACTCTCCCTTCTTTTGTTTTCTTTTGACTTTATGTAAGACTTCATTTGTGTACTTCTTTTTTATTGAATATATAAAATTATTTTTTTCTTGAACATGTTTCAAGTTTAATGTGTTCAAGAATTTTAAAATACTTAATCATATTTTTTTATTCTTAGAGCTTTGAATTTTTTCTTAATCCTTTAACTCATTTTTCCCTATTCTCGTAAATAGTATTCACATGTTTTACACTTTTTTCGAATAATGATATTTATTTTTCAATGTTCTTACTATTTACTTAAATAGCTTTTGTAATATTATAGATTTTTATATTTTCTATAATTTTTTTATACTTTTATTTTATCTATTTTGAAGAATTAAGTCAATATATTGTCGTATTTTATTTCTTGTTTTTGCTTAGATTTCAATACTCTAAGAAAAATTTTACAACTCGATTTTAACAATAAAATATAGGAATGTCAATAAAAAGAGAAAATAAATTTTAAGAAAAATTTTATAAAAAAGTTATTTTAAAAAAATATTTATAGTAAACAAAAAAATCTGAAACATTAAATATATTAAAGGTTTCAGGATTTTTTATGCTTTCTTAGAGTATTGAACTCTAAGAATTTTTGTATATTTTGTAACATGCAATTTTGTTTTTTTACATAATAGAAAATGCAATTTACTATTATATAAAAAAAGAACACCTAATCTAAGTCCATACTTAGGTTAAATGTTCTTTTTTTATTTATATTAATACATTCCATCCATTCCTGCTGCAGCTCCATCATGTCCTCCACAGCACTCTTTCTTCTCTGGTGCGTCTGTAACTAGACTTTCTGTTGTTAATACCATTGAAGCAATTGATGCTGCATTTTGTAAAGCACTTCTTGTTACTTTTGTAGGGTCTACAATTCCTGCCTTTTTCATATCTACATATTCTTCTTTTGCTGCGTCAAATCCGATACCAGGTTTTTCATTTTTTACTTTATTAACAATTACAGCTGGTTCTAATCCTGCATTAATTGCAATTTGTCTTACTGGTTCTTCTAATGCTTTTAATACAATTTTAGCTCCTAATTGTTCTCCACCTTCTAGTGAATTTACTAATTTTTCAACAGTTGGTATAACATTTACTAATGCTGTTCCACCACCTGCAACGATACCTTCTTCAACTGCTGCTTTTGTTGCAGATAATGCGTCTTCTATTCTTAATTTTTTATCTTTCATTTCTACTTCTGTTGCTGCTCCAACACCGATAACTGCTACACCACCAGCAATTTTTGCTAATCTTTCTTGTAATTGTTCTTTATCATAATCACTCTTTGTTTCATTGATTTGTGCTTTAATTTGTGCAACTCTATCAGCAATTTGTTGTTTATCTCCTGCACCATCAACAATAATTGTATTTTCTTTTTGTACTTTTACTTG
>CALWZZ010000094.1 GCA_944386145.1 uncultured Clostridia bacterium
CTTCAAATGGTTTTCCTTTTTCTTTTTCTACTCGTAAATAAGAATTGACATTTTGTCCTAATAATGTAATTTCTTTATATCCTTGTTTTGCAAGCTCTTCTACTTCTTTTATAATTTCTCTTGGTTCTCTACTTCTTTCTCTTCCTCTTACATATGGCACAATGCAATAAGTACAAAAATTATTGCAACCATTCATAATCGTAACAGATGCCTTAATATTGCTATCTCTTTTTATTGGCAAACCTTCATAAATTTCTCCGTCTATATCTAAAATGTCTTCTTGTTTTTTCTTTTCAATTAGGGCTTTATATAAGTCTTCTGGAAAGCGATATAATGTATGTGTTCCAAATAAAATATCGACAAAAGGATAACTTTCTTTGATTTTATCTGTTATATGTTTTTCTTGCATCATACAGCCACCAATGGCAATAATTGTTCCTTTTTCTTCTTTTACACGTTTTAACTCTCCTAATTTTCCAAATAATTTATCCTCTGCGTTTTCTCTTACACAACAAGTGTTAAATAAGTTTAGGTCTGCTTCTTGAAAGTTATCTGTTCTAACATATCCCATTTTTTCTAACATTCCACAAAGTTTTTCAGAGTCGTTCTCATTTAATTGACATCCCATTGTTAAAATGTGATATTTTAAGGTTTTTCCTTTATTTAATTCTTTTATTTTTTCTATATACTCTTCTTGTTTTTTTACTTCATTTATTGTATCCACGATTAAACCCTCCATCTTTTGCATATTTTATTATATTTTCGCGATTTTTGCAATAAATTTATTCATATTTTGTAAAATGCAAATTCCTATAACCAAATATTATGAAAAAAAAATAAAAGTAGATTTTGTTCTACTTTTATTTTTATGCAAGTCCATATTTTTTCTTGAATTTATCTGCTCTACCACCAGCTGTTTCTTGTCTTAAGTTTCCTGTCCAGAATGGATGACATTTAGAGCATATATCTACTTTTATATCTTTTTTTGTTGAACCTACTTCTAAAACATTTCCACATGCACATGTAATTGTTGTTTGGTTATAATTTGGATGTATTCCTTCTTTCATTTCTTGTTCACCTCTTTCTTAAACTCAAAATAATCTGACTGTTTTTAATCATAACATATTTTTTTATATTTTTCAAGACCTAATTTGTGTTATTTTCATTATTTGTTTCATTTTGTTGTTGGTCATATACATATTGTGCAGAAGACAACATTTCACTGTTTAATGAAAGTTTATGCACTAGTTTATTCATAATATTAAACACACAAGCTACAATTAAAATAAGCATTCCTATTTTTTTCCAATATTTAGCAAGCATATTTTTTTCTCCTTTTCCTTTGATATCCATATATAATTATATATATTTTTTCGTGAATTGTCAATAATTTTTAAAGGTTTTGGTTACAATAAATTTGGTGATAAAAATGAATAAAAAAATGGGAATTTTAATTATTATTGGTTTACTTATATTAATTGGAATTGGTATCTATATTTATGTAAAAAATACAACTTCAAATTCCGATGAAGGAGCTAATTATGAGGCAAATCGAACATCTACTGAAACCAATACATCTGAAGGCGAAAATAATTCAGATAATGAAAATGCCACAAATACGCAAGAAAATACTTCTTCTGAAGAAAATCAAACAAATACATCAGACAGCAATACAACACCAGCACCTCAAATTGTAGAAGAACAACTATCCACCTTTTCTACCAGAATTTATTCTAATGATTCTAATAGAAACAAAAATATGGAAATCACTATTTCTACATTAAATGGAACAATTGTCAAAAATGGAGAAACATTTTCATTTTGCAATACTGTCGGCCCAGCAACAAGTAGCAAAGGATATTTAGAAGCTGACATTTATGACCATAATGGTAAGAAGAAAAAAGGCTATGGTGGTGGTAATTGTCAAGTAAGTAGTACACTATATAATGCAGTACTTGCTGTTCCTAGCTTAACAGTGGTAGAAAGGCATCCACATAGTAATCACGTTCCTTATGTTGCAGAGGGTAAAGATGCTGCTGTTGCCTATGGTAGTTATGATTTTAAGTTTAAAAACGAGACTGGCAATGATATTAAAATTCAAGGAGCAATTGCCAATGGTACTGTAACAATGACACTAATTACTTTAAAAGCACAGTAATTTTTGTGTCCAATTGGGGACGTTTCTTTTTGAGACATTTTAAGTTCACTATTGTTTTTTAATTAAAATAATGTTAACATAAAAATACCTCAAAAAGAAACGTCCCCAATTGGACAAATGGAAATGGTCATAATTTTGTTTTTTTCTAATATCATTTTAAGAAGGTGATATTTTGAGAAAGACAAAATTATTTTTGATTAATGGTATTATTTTAACCATAACCGCACTTGCTATGCGTGGTATTGGATTAATTTTTAATATATTTGTAGCTAATAAAGTAGGTTCAGAAGCAATCGGTATCTTTAGTTTAATTATGTCTGTTTATAATTTTGCCATTACGGTTGCAACTTCTGGAATTGGAATTGCATGTACTTGTATTGTTTCTGAAGAATTTGCTAAAGGAAATTATATTAATGGTATAAAAGCTGTTAAGACATCTATTTTATTTGCCGTGCTGTTAGGCTTTCTTTCTTCTTTTTGTGTGATTTTGTTTGCACCTATCATTTCTGATATTTGGTTAAAAGATATGGTTTCTGAAATTCCACTTTATCTAATTTCTCTAGGATTGCCATTAATTGCTGTTTCTTCTGTGATTGGTGGATATTTTTCTTCTGTTGAAAAACCATATAAAAGTGCAATTTCTCAAATTTTAGAAACAGGTGTCAAGATTATTGCAACCATTATTTTACTTTATGTTTATGCCACTAAAGATGTTGAAACAATTTGTATTTCACTTATTTTAGCTGATGTCATATCTGAAGTATTTTCGTTTAGTTTAAATATTATCTTTTATCTAATTGATAGGAGAAAATACATATCTAAAAGAAGCTTACCTATGCAGATGAAGAAAAAAATTTTTACGATTGCTTTTCCGATTAGTATAACTTCTTGCATACGTTCTGGGCTTTCTTCTTTAAAGCAATTTCTAATTCCCATTCGCCTAGAATTATCTGGAATGTCCTATTCAATGGCTGTTTCTAATTATGGTATGATTGGTCGGAATGGTTATGCCTGTGATTATGTTTGCAAATGTACTAATTGGTTCTTTTAGTGGATTATTGGTTCCGGAATTTTCCAGACTGCTCGCTGGTGGGAATTATAACAGACTAAAAACAGTTTGTGATACGATTTTTAAAGTTACTTTTATCTTTTCAATTTGTGTTACAGGCATTTTTATCATATTTGCCAATGACATTAGTCTAATGGTTTATCAATCCATAGAAGCTGGAAAATGGATTAAGATACTATCTCCTCTTATCTTTTTTATGTATATCGATAATATCATTGACAATATGTTAAAAGGCATTAATGAACAAGTAAGCGTTATGGTTTGCAATATTATTGATTTAGTAGTTACCATTTCGATCATCTTTTTTATTGTTCCGATTATGGGGATGTATGGATATATTTTGAGTATTTTTGTGAGTGAACTTTTAAATTTCACGATTAGTAGTATTCAGTTAAAGAAAAAAATTAATTATTCTATAAATTTGAAAAAATTTATTGTAAGACCTGTTTTTGCTTGTTTAGTCTCTTATTTATTAATTAAAATATTACATATACAAGTTTCTTCTTTCTCTTTAAATACAATTATTCAAATTGCTTTGTTTGTTCTATTTTATTTATGTTTTATGTTTATATTTGATAAGGAACGTATTTATAGAAATATAAAAGAGTTCTATTAGAATTCAAAATGCATTTTAAGCATATAAAACTGCATTCAGGCAGAGCCATTCTAAGGTTCTGCCTGAACTGGTAACAATAATCACATTAATCTTTTTCCAGTGCTTCTATAATATCCTGTATCTTTTCCCATTCCTTGAGTTCTTCTTGTTTCAAAAGCATTATTTCCTCCATTGGGTTCCGTAGAACAAGCATTTTTTCATTATTCCCTATTAACTCTAGCATCATAGGAATTAATGTTGTTTCGCTTTTTATATCATTGATAAAGCTTTCGATACTTTCTTTAATTCCCTCTAACAATTTCTTGTCATCTTGGGTAAGATTTTCTGGACTTATCTCCTGCGCCTTCTTAATGCAATCATTTTTTGTCATAAATTTTTACCTCCAAAATTTTTTCTAGTAAATGTCAACGAGTTTCTAAGCAAACACGAGGTCTGCCTTACATATGGCATTGCCATGTGTAGTAGCATTATATCACTCTTATTATAATTTTACAACTTTATTCTACCCCTGTCGCAATAACAGTAACAACAACTTTATCTCCTAAAGACTCATCCGTAATCGTTCCAAATACAACATTCGCATCCTCACTAATTAAATCATTAATTTTACCAATACCATCGTTAATCTCACTTAACGCCAATTCTGAATTTCCTCTAACATTAAAAATAACACCCTTTGCATTGTTAATTTTGTTTTCTGTAAGAGCATTGTCAATTGCCTGGTTAACAGCATCTACCATTCTGCCTTCCCCTTTTGCTTCTCCTATTCCCATATATGCCATTCCTTTATATGTTAGCATTGTTGTAACATCTGCAAAGTCCACATTAATATCTCCTACAGATGTAATCAAATCTGTAATGCTTTTAATTCCTTGTTCTAATACATTATCTGCCATTTTAAAAGCATTAATAATGCTCATCTTTTGATTTCCTGCAATTTTTAATAATTTATCATTTGAAATTAAAATTAAACTATTTACATGTTGTTTTAATTTTTCTATTCCTGCCTCTGCCCTGGTTCCTCTTAATCTTCCTTCAAAAAGGAATGGTTTTGTGACAATTGCAATGGTTTGTATTCCCATTTCTTGTGCAATTTCTGCAACTACTGGAATAGCACCTGTTCCAGTTCCGCCTCCCATTCCAGCAGTTAAGAATAATAATTGTGTTCCAGCTAATACTTGTTTAATGTCTTCTTTACTTTCTATGGCTGCTTTTTCTCCAACTTCTGGATTTGCTCCTGCTCCTAGACCTTTTGTCGTTTCTTTTCCAATTTGTAAAACATTATCCATTTTCGTTTTATTTAACATGGCAAGTTCTGTATTAAAAAAGTAAAAATCTACATCTTTTATCTTATCTTCAACCATTTGTCTAACAGCATTGTTGCCTCCTCCACCTATTCCAATTACTTTAATTTTTGGAATAGCTGTTTTTGTTTCTCCATATATTTTTCCATAATTGTTTCCAGATTTATTTTCTATTTGTATCATTTTTCATATCCTTTCTTTTCTTGATTTACTTTCGTATGTATCGTTTAGTATTATACCGTTTCCTTTTAAAATTTTCAATACCAATCTCTACTTTTTTTAGACTTCCTCATTTAAATAACAATTATGAACAATAGTGGGTTTTTTTAAATATTTTATCTGTTTATAACATTTTAAATCCTTCATCATTGTTCGTGTGCTAAATTTTACGCAAGTCAAAATTTGTGTGTGTGCAATTATTAGAGAGAAGCAACGTTCTTGTATAGGAAAAACTCAATTTTTCTGTTCAAAAATAAAGAGTGCTATTTCTAGCACTCCTACTTCCTAGTTTGGAAAAGTTAGGTGGGGTGGTAATCCCACATCTCCTACATCTGTTAGATGGGCTACGGCTACCAGTTCCGTCCTCTGAAACTTTTCCTACATTTATTATATGCTATAATTATAATAACATACATTTCTACTTTTTGCAAGCTAGAATTTATGAAAATAATTATGTTTCAAATATTTTTCCACTTTTTCATCAGCCATTATGTACATAGTTCTTGCAAAATGTACACCATTATTACTTACTCTTACTGCTATTAATACATA
>CALWZZ010000095.1 GCA_944386145.1 uncultured Clostridia bacterium
AAAAATCATCGTTTTATAAAGAATAGTTCATTTAAAACTTTTTAGGAAATAAAATGATGATTTTTTGCTCCGTCCCCAAAATCATCGCTCCTCCGTCCCCAAAATCATCTCCGTCCCCAATGAGCCACTACCAATTAGACAATAACACAAAATTCAATATATTGAAAATTAAAGAAGCTACTAAAATTACAGAAATACCAATCGTTAAATTCCTATTTTTTTCAATATTGAATTCTTTATACAAGACATCGTACTCATTTTTCACTTCATTATATAATTTGTCTAATCCCAATACTTCTTTTACTTTATGTGCAAACATTGTGCCAATTTCATCTTCTGTTATTTCTTGTATCCAGATATTTTTGGTAAATTGAATAAATGCTTTTCTAACTTCTTTTACTTTTGATGCTTGCTTAAATTCTAAACTTAATTTTTTCAAATAGATTTTTTTATACAATTCAAAAATATAGGTATATAAATATTGTTGCTCAAATTCACTTGGTAAAATGGTATAATTATTAATATCTGCTGAAGAAGAAAATAATGTAATTCCTTGTTTTGTCATACCCATTTTAGTATATTTCCATTTTGCTAATGATAAAATTTCTTCTTCTTGTAAGCTTGCACTATTATCTGCTGGTAATATTCTTGCAAATTTGATAAAGTTATGCTCAATTTTATCAAATGTATTTTCTGTATTCCAATCTGCTTGGTCTATGCAGACATAAGCATATGTTAAAAATCTTTCTGTATCCACATCCAATTTTATGGCTTCTACATTAGAACCAGTAATGTTTGTGATAAAGTCTGTTAATTTATCAATACTTGAAAAGCTATCTGTTTGGATATGAATTTTGTCATAACTATTTAAGGTTTTATTATCTTGCTTGATATCTCTAAATTTATAATTAAAGTTTAAAACATCTGAAAATGTAGGTTCATCAATATCTGTTTTCATGCATAAGAAACAAATCCCTGTTTGAAAACAAATCAATTCCATTTTTCGAATTTTAAAGAAAATGCCTTTTCCCTCTCCTGCTTTTCCTTGAATATCTTTTTTTATGGTATATTCAAATATGACACAAGGGTATTTTGCTAGTACCGCTGATTGTGTTTCTATTGGCATGTCCTTAAATTTTGCATATTTTGCATTTGTAAAACTAAAACTTGAAAACAATAGCTCTCTCATTTTCGGCGTAAAATATTTGTACAATTTTAGGTCTTTTTCTTTTTCAAATCGTTTTAATTTACAATTTTCATCTTTTAGTAATCTTAAAATATATTTTTGATACTTCTTTTGTTTTACAACAAAAGGATGTATAAAGTAGGTGTATTGGTAGTTTATCTTTAGTTCCATTTTTTCTTCATTCCCTTCCTATTCTGGTTGAAAAATAATTACAATTTTGGCTACGTCAAATTTCATTTAAAACGCGGTCACGTATAATACATACGCTCCCTTGCCTTTTAAATAAAATTTTCCAGCTATGCATACTGACCTTGTAACAGGCAAAGCCTTAACAAGCTCAGCATTGCCAAAATTTAATTCTTTTCCAACGTCTAGAAATTTATCAATTAATATCTTCTTGACAATAATAATTCATATTAACATCTCTTCCAAAATGCCATTTTCCAATAAAATCAATTATCAAATAATCATCCAAATTATATATTGGTTCTTGGACAACTTCTCCTTTATTGTTGATAACACCCCATTTTCCATCTTTTTTGACTGCTGCAAATCCATAGGCATTTTGTTCTGTTGCGTCATCATATGTATATTCTACCACAACATTTCCTTGTTTGTCTACATATCCATATTGATTATCTTGTTTGGCTAAAAATAATGTATTATTTGTCAAAACATCTTTTACATCTCGTTCTTCAAATCTAAAATTATAATATTTATATTCATCACCTTGTCTTAATTCAAAATAGCCAGAATCTGTATTTAATTCAATTAAAATTCCTGTTTGTTGAATTTGAAATTGATTATTCATGATGTTACTATTTAGGTTTTCATCTTCTGCAATATAGATATCTGCAGTTTCATTATAACTGATAGATGTATAATTAAATGGTACGTTTTCTGCATTATTGATATCTACAATTCCTTGTGTGTCTCCTCTTGTGGCAATAAATACATTTGCTTTTGCTTCTACTAAATTATCATATTGTGCTTCAATTAGCACTTGTCCATCTAATGCCATAACACCATATTTTCCGTCAGATACAAAGATTACACCTTGTCCTTCTGTTTTTAGAATACCTGCAATTCGTTCAAATCCTTGTGTTAAAACATCTTCTCCATTTGCATTTACGACTTTTTGTGTTCCATCTTGTGTTACAACATATAGATTGTTCCCTGATACTTTTTGAATTTCTTGGTATTGATTTTGTAAAATAACATTGTTTGCATTGTCTACAATTCCATATAAGCCTGTATCGTCTTTTACAATATAGCCATCTCGATTGGTCTTGCCTAAGTTTGTTATTTCTGCATATGTTGTGTCTACAAGTGTTCTTCCTGTATCATCTGCTATGCCATATTTTCCATCCTTTTCAACCAATAATGCATTTTCTACACCTTCTAATGCTTGTATACTATCATATTCTATTGGTAACAATTGTTTTCCTGTGTTATCAATGGTTCCCCATTTTCCATCTTTTTCTACTTTTAATACATTGTCTTCATACCATAAATTTTGATTTTTGTCATGGTTTGGTATGGCTTCTATTTTGCTATAATCCGTAAATATTTCTTTGTTTTGGCTATTTAATGCTTTTGTACTATATTCTCCTGTATCATAGTTGACATCATATGTACAAAGAAAGATATCTGTTTTATTATCTGGAATAATAATCATTTCCTCATAAGAAGGGTCTATGACGATGTCTCCATTTTCATCAATAACTCCCCATTTGTTATCTTGATATACCGCAAAATAGGTTTTACTTGTAATTCCACCATTTTGACTTTCTCTTGAAAAAACACCTCTAATGATAAATACAGACATGATAATAACAACAATTGCTAAAATCACGGCAAATACTTTTTTTAAATTTAACTTTGGTTCTTCATATCTTTTTCCTCTGCTCATATATTTTTTTCCTCCTATTTTGTTTAAGATAACACTTACTTATGACACTTTTATTGTTCTATTGTTTTTTAGCGATTTTTTCATAATCATCCTTTTTCATAAATTTACATACAATAACACTCATATCATCTTTAATTTTTCCAAAATTATTATCAATTGCTTCATTTAATATAATGTCTGCTATTTTTTTTGTATTTTTGGTTTCGATATCTTCAAATAGATATTTTACCCATAATTCTTTATTTTTGTATTCGATATTTGAATCTAGAATTCCATCTGTACACATAACCAAAATTTCTTCGTTTTGTATATCTGTATCAAATATTTGGATATTATCTTGGTTGATAATTCCTGCTGGAAGTGAATTTGATTTGATAATTTGTACATGTTTATTTTTCTTAATATAGGTTGGGCATGCACCACTTTTTATACATTCAATTGTGCCTTTATATAGGTCTAAAATGGCAACATCTAGAGTCGCAAAAATTTCTTCACTTTTACTCATTAAACTAGAAGTAATGAGTTCGATTGATGTATTTTTATCAAATCCTGAAGCTAATAAATTTTGTAACATGGTTAATACTTGCATACTACTTTCATTTGCTTTTCTTCCTGTTCCCATGCCATCACTTAGTGCAATTAAGTATTTTCCATCTTTTAGTCTTGTTTGGATAATATTATCTCCTGACACTTCACTTTGGTTTTTACTTGCGTCTGCTGTTGCAAATCCTATCACATATTTATCATCTGCTATGTAGATTAAATCTGTTTTTGTAGAATTTTCTTCGTTTAGCACAATTTTTTCTTTTAAGGTTTTGGTTAATATATTTTCTACAATGGCATTGTCTACTGGTTGTTTTGTAAATATATGAATGATAAATCTATCTTCTTTATTAATCGTTACTTCTTCTACTTCTATTTCTTTTTGTTTTAATAATTCGATAATTTCAATTTCTTGTTTTGTATAACTTCTTTCTTCTGTCACTTCTTTTTGAATGTCTTTTGCGATTCCAGAAAGTACTTTTGAAACACCTTTTAATTGTGTTTCCATATTTTTTTTGCTTTCTTCTAATTTTTTCTGCCATACAAAATTGTTTTTACTAACTTTATAAGAAATATTAATAGTGCGTAACATTTGCAATATATTTTCTTCTAAATACTCACTGACTTCTTTGTCATCAAATCCAACAATATAACTGTTACAATCTGCAAAAATTTTTAATAAGTCTTCTCTTTCGATTTCTTGTTTTTCTAATAATACAGAAAAGATTTCATCAACAATTTTTCCATCAACATTTACTATATCTTCATATAATAAGTTATCTTTATAGACATCTAAATTGTTTAATAGTTCATTGATAAATATTTGCTTGTTTTCTTCTCGTTCTTCTGCTGTATAATTTTGACTTTTGCTATCTTTTGCATAAGCATTTGCCATTTTCTTGATGGTTTCTGAAACATGGTTTAATTTTTGGACAGTTTCTTTTTCTCTTGTTAAACTTCTTTCTCTAGTTACTGGTAAAAATTTTGAACCCCCTGTAAATTCTTCTATATCAATACGAATATTTTTTGGAATGGCAAGTAGAATAATAGAAGCTAGTAAAATTTCTTTAAAGTAAATGAGTTCTACCGTGTAACCATTAGATGCGTAAGCTAAAATGACATTTCCTATACAAAATCCTGCAATGACACCAATTTTTCCAAATCTGTTTAAGATACCTGCTACCATACCAGAAATCGCATATGCTGCAATAATGATTGGCTCTCCTCCTGTAATAATACCTAGTGTTACCCCTATTGTTACACCAGATGTGGCACCAACCAATACGCCATTTTTCCACCCCAATACTAAAACAATTAAAATGCTAAGCACATTTCTAATGGAAAATCCAAGTATTGATAAATCTCCAAAAGCACTTACGGCTATCGCTAATAGAAGACTTGTCCCGGATTACCTCTTCTATGGAAAATGCTTTCTTCTCTCCCAAATTTTCAATAACAGATAGGGAATTGACAAAGATTTTATAAAAAGCAACCACAATAATACTATAGGTAATACTTAACAATAGATCATATACTGTAAGGCTAGAAAACATTGCTTTTACAATTTGAACAAGAAAAACAGCAACTGCTAGATTTTTTGCTACTTTTATTTTTTCATTTCTTTCATCTTCATTATATTTTGGTTTTAGGATAAATAAACTAACTAAGAATATTAGACTTGTTAGGAAATACTCTAGGGCACCTCCTGCACCAAATCCAATCATATTTCCTACAAGTGTTATTACCACAACACCTAAAAGTGGAATTGAAGATGAAAAACATGCTCCTAATATACTAACACTAAATAAGGAAAAATCTCCTCCTATCCCAACAAATGATAACATGAAAGAAAGAATATACATGAGAATATTGTTTTTTTGCAAGACTTCTGACCAACGATTGGTTGTCTCTTTCTTTCCTTCTTGTACTGTATATCCACTTATATTTTGAAACATATTTTACATACCACCTTTTTACTAATATATACGCTATATTTTACTACTTGTCTTTTGTGGTTTTTGTCTTTTTCGGTCACTTACTATGAAGAATTTTTTTACAGGTTTCCCTGTTTTTTTATATTTTCTTTTTTTATATTTTCTTTTTTCTTGTTTTATGCTTTTTATTTTATTACATAATGTCAAAAA
>CALWZZ010000096.1 GCA_944386145.1 uncultured Clostridia bacterium
AAAGGGGTATTTTTGCATATGAAATCTTTATGTATAAAAACAAATAATTCAAAAATACTAGATTATCTACTAAACGAATTAAAATATGCCGATATTCAAAATATTTGTTTTTCACAAAACCAGTTTAAACATTATAAAAATGTCATTATTCATTACCTTTCCTCAGATTATCCTTACTTTTTTTCTAAAATCAGTAATCTTCTCTCTTTTCTAATTATTGATGAGTTTGAAGATATGCTAATAAAACGAAGTATTCATAAAAATTATTTTTATTTTGATTCATTAGAAAGATCAAAGATACTAAAAAATTGTTACA
This sequence comes from uncultured Clostridia bacterium, assembly GCA_944386145.1. Lineage (GTDB taxonomy): Bacteria > Bacillota > Clostridia > TANB77 > CAG-508 > CAG-269. Next base: position 317 of record CALWZZ010000096.1, read on the forward strand.
ATCTGCTATCAGATGAATACTATGAATGGTTTGACAAGAAATTTAATGTACTTTATGAAAGTTTATATAACTTTATCTCAACAAATAAAGTCCTTATACTTGATGGTTTTATTAACTTTAGATTACAAAAATATAATGCCATTTTGGATGAAATGATCTCTGAATCAGTTAATGAATATATTATTGAAAAAGAATATATGGAATTTATCTCTCTATTAAAATTATATATTCATTCTCAAGAAAGTCATTCTAATGTTGTTCATTTAATTTATAAAACTTCTGAATCTATTTTACTAGATGAAAATAAAAATCTAATTTTGAATTCAGAAGATTTATTTAATGCTAAATATTTAAGTGATATATCGTTTTCTTCTAATGACTATACCTTAAATTCTCTTTTAAGTCTATTACCAAAAAAAATCTATATTCACTTAATTGATAATCAAATAGATGAATTTATTAATACCCTACAATTGATATTTGAAAATCGTGTATCTATTTGCTTGAACTGTGATATTTGTAAGTTATATCGTTACAATAAAAATTCAATACCAACCAATAATCATAAATAAAAAAACACCTATTCTATCATTTATTTTTTAAATTCTAGGAAATTGCTTTCCTAGAATTTAAAAATAGGTGTTTTTCTTTTTACAAATTTTGATTTCTATATTTTTATCCATTTATGATTTGATTTAAAGAATTTAATGCTTCTTGTAAACCTGGTAATAAAGCGTCTACTAAGCTCTCATCTACTTGTACTTTCCAAGTTCCGTTTTGTTTTACAAGTTGCATAGTTGTCGTTACTGTTTGTGTTCCTAATCCTTCATCTTTTAGCTCTTCTTTCAACTGATTATTTTGATCTTCTACTGTAAAAGAAGCTCCACTAAAAGCTATTCTTAATGCTTCTTGTGTATAATTTGAAATCACTTGATCAAAATCTTTATTGGTAATTTCTATTTCTACGCTTGCTGTATTTTCATCTTTTTCTATCTTCAAAATATTCCAACTTAACTTATCAAATAATAAAACTTGGGTTTCTTCATCCACATCTGAATCTTGCAATATCTGTGATAAACTAATAATTTCTCCATAATCTACATATTTACTAACACTTTCAAAATCACCATTTTTTAAGCTATTTAACATTCCTTCTACTGTTTTTTCTGGTGTTTCTGGTAATAAAATCAAAGCGGTTACAATAGCAAGAACAATTAATAATAATACAACTCCTCCTACCCAATATCCAACTTTGTTGCCACCTTTTTCTTTATTTTCTGTTTTCTTTTTACTTTTTTTCTTTTCTTTTTTATTATCGATTGAATCCATGTCTTTTTCTTTTTTTAAGTCTTTTCCTGTAACTTTGCTGAATTTAGGTTCTTCAACTTTCTCATTCTTAACCTCTTCTACCTTTTCCATTTTTTCTACTTTTTCTTCTTTATTTTCCATAGAAACCTCCCATCCGAACAGTCACTGCTCTAATTTTTTCTGCAGTAAGATTCTTCCTTTTTCTATGAAAATTATATATTAATAAAAAAATTTTTTCAACTATTTTTCTACATTTTTTAGAATTTATCTTAATCTCATTTTATACTGCTTGATTAATTCCTGTCGCCACAATTTTACTCATATTTTCAATCAATCCATCAATTTCTTTAGGTGTTACAATTAAATTATAATCCTGTGGAACTAAGGCCTCTTTTATTTCTTCATAATTATCTTCTTGTTTCAATTGATTTAAATAATCATTCGATTTTGCTTCATCTTGCAATTTCGTAATGAATAAATCTAAGGAATCATTTACAAGTACTGCTGTTTCCACAACTGTCGGAATTCCAATAGCAATAACTGGTATTCCTAATGTATTTTGACTGATCTCTTTCCTTGTATTTCCAACCCCTGCACCTGGTACAATTCCTGTATCTGATATTTGAACAGTACTACTAATTCTTTCTATACTTCTAGAAGCTAAAGCATCTATTACAATCAACAATTTTGGATGTGTATTTTGAACAATGCCTTGTAAAATTTCCACTGTCTCTATTCCTGTTGTTCCTAATACGCCTGGAGAAATAGCACTCACATTTCTAGCACCTTCTTTTACATATTGTGGTAAATATTTAATCATATGTCTTGTTACTTCAATATCATTAATGACTTTAGGTCCTAATGCATCTGGTGTTACATAAATATTTCCAAGGCCAACTACCAATATTTCAGCATTTTTATCTACATGACTATCGACAATTTTTCTTAATTCTTCTGATAATGTATCTGCTGATTTTTGAATTTCCTCTTCTCCTGCAATTTTTAAATTTTTGATATCAATTGTAACATACACACCTTTGGGCTTTCCAATTGCCTTCTCTCCTTCTTCATTGGTTATTTTCACTCTATCAACTTTTATGTTTTCATCAATTTGTTCCTCTTCACTTTCTATTCCATTAATTTCATTTTCTAATTTATTAGCAGTTCTATAAATTTCTCTTCTCTCTGTTGCCAAATCTGTTCTAAAATTCAACATAACCTTCTCCTTTCTTATTTTGGTCCATTTGGGGACATTTCTTTTTGAGACATTTTTACTTTACTGTATTTTTAGTATCTGTAAAAAGTTGTATTTTTATTCAATGTAATATAATTCAAAAAAAGATGTCCTTTTAAGACATCTTCTTTTTTAACCATAAATATATATCATTATAAATTGTATCTTTACACTTTTCATGTAATATATCATGACGCAAATTTTGATATAGTTTAATCTCCACATCTTCTATTCCTGCTTTTTTAAATATCTCATGTGTCTTTATTACACCTTTTCCAAATTCTCCTACTGGATCTTTATCTCCTGAAAGTAAAAATATAGGCATTTTTTTATTCATCTTTTGGATATTTTTCAACTCAGCCGTATATTGCATTCCTGTAAGCATTTCTCTAAATAGTCCTGCTGAATAATTTTCTCCTCTTAATGGATCTTTTATATATTCATCTAATGCTTCTTCATTAGAACATAGCCAATCAAATGCTGTTCTATTTGGTTTAAATAATTTGTTATATGTTTCAAATGTTAAACTTTTTATTACTGGACTCGTATTTTCTTCTCCTACTTTTTTTGCTTCTTTATTTGCCATCATTTTTGCAATAGCAATTTTAAAATTAGGAATATAACCTGTACCCATAATAATTGCACCATCTAATGGTTCTTGTGCATAATCAATTAAGTATGTTCTTACTAAAAATGATCCTAATGAAAATCCAAGTATCATATATGGTACATTTGGATATTTTTTCTTTGTCATTTGCTTACAAGTATCTATATCTTTTACCACAAAATTCCAACTTCCATTTGGTCCAAAATACATTGGTTTACCATTTGGTGCAATTGATTGTCCATGTCCTAAATGGTCATTTCCCACAACAACAAAACCTTTTTGTGTAAAAAATTCTGCAAAATTTTCGTATCTTAAAATATATTCTGTAACACCATGTGCTATTTGAATAACCCCTTTTATTTCTGTTTCTGGTTTCCATTCAACTGCATGGATTTGTGTTTTTCCATCTGCTGATGGATAATAAAATTCATTTTTTATCATTTGCATTTCCTCCTTTTTAATTTAATTTCTTTCTGTGTTATTTTTAATCTTTTTTCTATACATATTCTCTATTCTAAATATTTTTTCAAAAACTTTCCGGTATAACTTCTTTCATTTAAACAAACTTGTTCAGGTGTTCCAACCGCTACGACTTCTCCACCATTATCTCCACCTTCTGGACCTAAATCAATAATATGGTCACAAGTTTTGATTAAATCTAAATTATGCTCAATTACAATAATGGTATTTCCTGTATCCACTAATCTTTGTAAAATATCCACTAATTTATGAACATCTGCAATATGAAGTCCTGTGGTTGGTTCATCTAAAATGTATAACGTTTTTCCGGTTGCTTTTTTAGACAATTCTGTTGCGAGTTTAACTCTTTGTGCTTCTCCTCCTGATAAAGTGGTTGATGGTTGTCCTAATTTTATATAACTTAGTCCTACATCATATAATGTTTGAATTTTTTGTTTAATTCTTGGTATTTTATCAAAAAATTGTAACGCTTCTTCTACTGTCATATCTAACACATCTGCAATCGTTTTTCCTTTATATTTTACCTCTAAGGTTTCTCTATTATATCTCTTTCCTTTACATACTTCACAAGGTACATAAATATCTGGTAAGAAATGCATTTCGATTTTGTGAACACCATCCCCATTACAACTTTCACATCTTCCTCCTGGTACATTGAAACTAAATCTTCCCTTTTGATATCCTCTTAATTTTGCTTCTTCTGTTTCGGCAAAAATATCTCTTATTAAATCAAATACACCTGTATATGTTGCAGGATTTGAACGTGGTGTTCTTCCAATTGGTGATTGGTCTATATTGATAATTTTATCAATTTGATTAATTCCTTTTATTCCTTTACATTTTCCTGGTTTTTCATTAGAACCATTTAATTCTTTTGCAATACTCTTATATAACACTTCATTGACTAGAGTAGATTTTCCTGAACCAGATACCCCTGTCACACAAGTAAATACACCTAGTGGAAATTTTACACTAATATTTTTTAAGTTATTTTCCGTTGCCCCTTGCACTTCAATTACTTTTGATTTTGTATGTTTTCTTCTTTTTTGTGGTACTGGAATTTTTAATCTTCCACTTAAATATTTTCCTGTAATAGAATTTTCCACTTGCTTAATTTCTTCAGCAGTTCCTTGTGCCATCACCTGTCCACCATGGTTTCCTGCACCTGGTCCTATGTCAATCACTTGATCTGCTGCATACATGGTATCTTCATCATGTTCTACAACAAGTAATGTATTTCCTAAATCTCTTAGCTTTTTTAATGTTGCTAATAATCTATCATTGTCTCTTTGATGTAATCCAATACTTGGCTCGTCTAAGATATATAGTACACCTGTTAAACCAGAACCAATTTGTGTTGCTAAACGAATTCTTTGTGCTTCTCCTCCTGATAAAGTTCCTGCACTTCTAGATAGTGTTAAATATTCTAGTCCTACATCAATTAAAAATTGTAATCTTTGATGAATTTCCTTTAAAATTAAATCTGAAATCATCGCTTCTGTTTTATTTAATTGTAAATTGTCCAAATAATCCCTTATTTGATTAATTGACATTGCTGTCAATTCATTTATGTTTTTGTCTCCTACTTTTATAGATAGAATTTCTGGTTTTAGTCTTGCACCATGACATGCATAACATGGAG
>CALWZZ010000097.1 GCA_944386145.1 uncultured Clostridia bacterium
TATGAAGAAATTACATATGAAGGATATGGAACAAATGGTGTAGCCGTTATTGTCCAAGCTTCAACAGACAATAAAAATAGAACAGCAGCAGATGTAAGACATGTATTTGATAAAGCAGGCGGAAACTTAGGAACTACTGGCTGTGTATCATATATGTTTAATAAAAAAGGTGTTATCGTTATTGAAAAAGAATCAACATCTATAAGTGAAGATGATTTAATGATGTTAGCCTTAGAAGCTGGAGCAGAAGACTTTTCAGCAGAAGAGGAAGTATATGAAATCACAACAGACCCAGCAGACTTTACAGCTGTTCGTGAAAAACTAGAAGAAGCAGGATTAGAATTCTTAGAAGCAGAAGTACAAATGGTACCAACAACAACTGTAAAATTAGATGAAAAAGGAACAGAAAAAATGGAAAGATTAATAGAAAATCTAGAAGATTTAGATGATGTTTCAAATATTTATCATAATTGGGAAGAATAAAAAAGCAAACATAAAAAATTTTAATGTATATACATATGTACGAAATAGATAAATGGCAGTAGGAATACAGTTATTTATCTATTTATTAAATTAGTTAGGGCAAATACATGCTCAAATGGAGGGATCTCATGGGACAAAAGAAAAGAAGAGGATTACTCATAACGATACTTATTCTTTTAATTATTATTTTACTTTTAATAGCTGGAATAGCATATTTATATTTATTTACAGACTTATTAAAAACAAATAAGCAATTATTTTTTCAATATACAGCTAAGCTAGTGCAAGAACAAGATGGTTTTATAGATAATGCAGTTATGCAATATCTTCAAAGAAAACAAAGTTCACCATATGAAACAAGTGGAGACCTTGCACTTAATATTTCTATTCCTAGTATACAGGATTCATTACAATTTGTGAATGATTTTAATATTACCTATTCAGGAAAAACAGATGCAAGTAATGCAAAATCAGAAAGTGAAATTAGTATCAATTATTCCGATGATGTTAATTTTCCATTTATATATAGAAAAACCAATACCCTTACAGGTATTCAAACACAATATATTGGTGGCAATTTTGTAGCTGTGAGAAATGATCAAGAATTGTCAGGATTTGGAGATTTAAATAGATTTATAAAATTACAAAATTTTAAATTTTCAAATGAACAACTACAAAATTTAAAAACTACCTATTTTGACAATATATTGAATCAGTTGGAAGATAGCAAATTTTCTAAATTAACAGAAGGAGAATTAACAGGATATAGGCTAACATTAACATCAGAAGAATTTAAAAATGTATTGGTACAGATATTGGAAGCATTGAAAACAGATGAAACAACATTAAATACAATAAATGAAATCGGAGATATATTGGGAAATACGTCTCAATTTGATTCAGGTACAATAGAAGATTTGATAGAAACAGTTCAAAATGATTTAGAAATTGGTGGAAATATAGAATTAACCGTTTATCAAAATGGCGAAAATCTTAGCAGGGTTGATATTGAAGTAGCACAAAATACATTAACTATTTATAAAGAAGGAAATGGACAAGAAATTACCTATCATGTTTCAATAAATAGTACAGAAAATGAAGCAAATAATATTGCATTTAGTACAAAATATACAGGATTGGGTACAGATAATGTAACAGAAACTTATGAATTGGTATATGAAGGAAATGATTCAAACAGTATAAGTCATTATCAATATACAATTACAAACAATGTACAATTTGTAAATAGTGTAGAAATCGAAGATTTAACAGATCAAAATGCAGTTATATTAAATGATAAAGATAATGCATATGTTACAAACTTAATAAATGCAATAGAAGAAAGGTTAACAGAAGTTAATAGGCTTCAGATGGAAGAATTAGGTGTAGAAGAAGAAGCAAATCCAATTCAATTCCTATTACCATCAACATTTATGTCGAAAGGAAGTTCATCAAGTTTGAATGAACAGGATGTAAATGCCTTTAACGAAAAATTTGAACTATATCAAAATACCAATACAAAAGGAGCAACCGTAAAAGGACTATTAACGACAATACAAAACAATAATGAAACAGAAGGAAATAACAAAATTGAAGAAATCAATTTTGATGGAGAAGAATATGAAGTTACAGATCAAAATATAACCTATTTAAAAAGTAGTATTAATGTAGATGATAACTATCGAGTAGAATTTGAAAAAGATATTAGCACAGGATTAATCTATAGAGCAGTCATTAATAAAAGATGAGACAGTTTGGGACAGGTTTGGGTTGAAAGCGATGACTTTGGGGACGGAGCAAAAAATCATCATTTTTATAAAGATTTTTTATAAAAATGATGATTTTTTGCTCCGTCCCCAAAGTCATCGCTTTCAACCCAACCTGTCCCAAACTGTCTCAATTGGACAAAAATAGTAATAAATTATTGACAACAGAATATATATAATAATAGAAAAAATTGTGTACAAATGTATAAACATGAGGTTTATAGGTAAAGCCTAAAAAACCTAAATTTTTGCTTAGTTAAGGAGACAAAATGGAAAAACTCTTAGAAATTGTCAAGTTTTTTCCGATGAATTTATCCAATATCTTATATAACACCATTATTTCTAACAATAGAATTAAAGATGAATTGCAAGAAATTAGAATACGCGTAGATAGACCATTAATTTTAAAATTGAGAAATACAGAAATGATTGTAGAATACAAAATTACGCAAAATGAAATCTTGCAAATCGTAGAGAGATTATGCGAAAATTCAATTTATGCCTATAAAAAACAATTATGTGAAGGGTATATCACAATAAGAGGAGGGCATAGAGTAGGAATTACAGGAACAACAGTTGTAGAAAATGGAGAGATTATTAATATCAAATACATAACCAGTTTAAATTTTAGAATTGCAAGACAAGTTTTAAATTGTAGTAACCGCATTATTGGACAAGTGATAGATACCAAAAATCAAAACATATTTAATACATTAATAGTATCTCCTCCTGGGAAAGGAAAAACCACTATGTTAAGAGATCTAATTCGTAAGTTGAGTAATGGAATTAATGAGTTAAATTTCAAAGGAAAAACATGTGGGGTAGTGGATGAAAGAGGAGAAATTGCAGCTATGTATAGAGGAATTCCACAAAATGATGTTGGCATTAGAACAGATATTATTGACAATGTATCAAAACCAAAAGGAATTAAAATATTGATTAGGACAATGGCTCCAGAGATTATTGCTTGTGATGAAATTGGAAGTGTGGAAGACATACAAGCAATAGAAGAGGCTATGTTATCAGGCGTTAAGGGGATTTTTACGATGCATGGAAAAACGATTGAAGATGTCAATAGCAATCGAAATATCAAAAGATTAGTCGATGGAAAAATTATTGAAAAGATTATATTTATATAGTTTATAGTTCTAAAACGAAACCTTGAGGAATATACTAATAAAAATGAATTTTATTTAAAGTTTAGAAAATTAGAGGACAAGGTGTTTTTTATGCAAATTATAAAATATATTATGTTGTTATTCATATTGATAGGTTCTAGCCTTATTGGAAGATATATATCTAAAAAATATGGCTATCGATTAGAAGAATTAGAAGAAATTAAAAATATTCTAAATGTATTTAAGTCAAAAATCAGATTTACATATGAACCAATTCCAGAAATATTTAAAGAAGTTGCAGACAAAGCAAAAGATAATATAGGAAATATCTTTAAAAATGCACGGACAAGATATGGAATATAACAGTGCAGGAGAAGCTTGGGAGCAAGCAGTAAAGACAAGTGAGACCAATTTGACTAAAGAGGATATAAATGTCTTACTAATGCTTTCTAAAATGTTGGGACAAACTGATGTAGAGGGGCAAATTAGTCAAATCGAAGTTACAGAAACATTTTTAGAAAAACAGATTGCAGAAGCAGTAGAAGAAAAAAATAAGAATGAAAAATTGTATCGAAAACTAGGAACAACAATTGGGCTAGCAATTGTTATCATTCTGGTATAGGAAAAATTAAGTTTTTCCTATTATGTAAAAAAATAAAATTGTGTAGAAAAAACAATGTTGCATAGAAAAATTATATATATAGTTAAATTAGAAAAGGAAAGAAAAGTTTTTAAGATGGGAGAATATAAATATGGATATCAATTTGTTATTTAGAATAGCGGCAATTGGAATATTAGTTGCAGTACTACATCAAGTTTTAGTAAGGGCAGGAAGAGAAGACCAAGCAATGATGACCACTTTAGCAGGATTAGTGATTGTTCTAACAATGGTTATTCGAGAAATTAGTGATTTGTTTGACACTGTAAGAACCATATTTGGACTTTAGATTTTTTGTCCAATTGAGGTGAGATGATTTTGGGGACGGAGCAAAAAATCATCAGTATTGAAAAATAATTTATAATATAATTTTAAGTATATATAATGATGATTTTTTGCTCCGTCCCCAAAATCATCTCACCTCAATTGGACATAGAGAAGGGATTGCCAATGGAAATTATTAGAATTGTTGGAATTGGCTTGATTGCATTAATTATCATTATATTATTAAAACAATATAAACCAGAATTTGCCATATATATCAGTTTATTAACAGGAGCACTTATATTATTATTACTAACAGACCAGCTATCAGGGATTGTCAATTTAATACAATCAATTGCAGGAAAAGCCAATATAAATAGTCAATTTTTATCATTATTAATTAAAATAACAGGAATTGCATTTCTTTCGGAATTTGCTGTAAGTATTTGCCGAGATTCTGGGGAAGGAGCAATTGCTACCAAAATAGAACTTGGAAGCAAAATTATTATTATATCTATGTCAATTCCGATTATATCTAGTTTGCTAGAAATTATATTACAAGTATTGCCATAGACAGTAGACTGGAAGGGATGTATTTTATTAGTACTGCTACATTATCATTAAAAAGTGGATAAGTATCTAATATAAATAAAAATTTTACATATGATAAGGGGAATTAAAATGAAAAAAATTGTATACATAGTTATCATAATTTTTCTCCTTTTAAATTTAACAACGCCAACCACGAAAGCAAATGAAGAGGAAACCTTAGAAGAGCAACAAGAAGAATTTGGAATTAGTGAATTCATAGAAGAAGCACAAAACTATTCAGGCGAATTTTTTGAAGATATGGATATGAATGAAATTTTAAACAGTGCCATAAAAGGAGAAGTAGATAATCAAACATTTTTCCAAAAAATATTAAATTTGCTAGGAGGGGAATTAGTAGATGGTTTAACCGTATTAGGAAGTATCTTAGCAATTGTGATTATTCATAGTATCTTAAAATCTGTTAGTGAAAGCTTAGAAAATGACACAATTTCAAAACTGATTTACTATGTACAATACATATTAATTGTAACCATTGTCATGATGAACTTTTCAGATATTGTCCAAGTGGTAAAAGATACTTGTAATAATCTCATTGGCTTTATGAATATATTAATACCATTATTAATCTCACTCATGATTTATACAGGAAGCATTGC
>CALWZZ010000098.1 GCA_944386145.1 uncultured Clostridia bacterium
GCGAGCCTGGGCCTGCCAAAAATTCAGCTAAGCAGAAACTTAGCTGAACCTCCGAAAAGAAAAGTCTCTCTGTCATAGAGAGGCTTTTCCTATTTTTTATATTTATTTCTTGTTATTATAAATATTTATTCTATTTCTCATTTAACATATATCTCTCTTAAGTATAAATGTAAAACTTATGCATATAATAAAGAAGCATACATAATAATAACCAAAGTCGCTATATGTGTATGATATAAAGGAGAGATTGAATTATGAATGATTACCCATTTATTCCCTATTATAATTTTGAAACAGTTTGTAAGCAACAGCCAATCACATTTCCACCACAACATCAATCTGTTCAACCAGGAATTGAAAGTGAAATGAATCCACTTCCAATTTTTGATAATCAAAATTATGTACCAAGTGGAAAATTACAAGGAAAAGTTGCTATTATTTCTGGTGGCGATAGTGGTATTGGAAGAGCTGTTGCCGTCCTATTTGCTAAAGAAGGCTGTGATATTGTCATTGTTTACTTAAATGAACATGAAGACGCAAATTATACAAAAGAGGTAATTGAATATTATGGTAGAAAATGTTTATTAATTGCTTGCGATTTACGAAAAGAAGAAGCCTCAACCCAAGTCATTAACGAAACCTTAAAAACGTTTGGAAAAGTTGATATTTTAGTCAACAATTGCGGTGTTCAATTTCCACAAAATAGTATATTAGATATTTCTGCTGAGCAATTAAAAAATACATTTGAAACTAATATTTTTTCTTTTTTCTATCTAACAAAAGCTGTACTTCCTTATTTAGAAGCAAATTCTAGTATTATTAATACTTCCTCTATTACTGCATTTGATGGAAAGAAAAATTTAATTGATTATTCTTCAACTAAGGGAGCTATTACCGTATTTACAAAATCCTTAGCCTTATCTTTGGCAGATAGTTTAATACGAGTAAATGCTGTTGCACCAGGACCCATCTGGACGCCTTTAATTCCTGCTTCTTTTACTGCAGAAGAAGTTTCTATTTTTGGTACTGAAACACCACTAAAAAGAGCAGGTCAGCCTTTTGAACTTGCTCCTGCTTATTTATACTTAGCATCTGATGATTCCCGCTATGTTACTGGTCAAATTATCCATGTAAATGGAGGCACTATTGTTTAAGAGATATGTTAAATCATTCTTTTTGACACTGCCCCACAATTCCTACCAGATATGATAAGTATAGAGTTTTGAATGTGATTGGAGATAATTTAGAATTTATTAAATAATTTTTTGAGGAATGTTCACGGTACTCACGAAAGTGAGGGTCTGAGTGAAAGAGGCTCAAAAAATTATTTTAGAAATTCTTAATTATCGTATTGAACCGAAAAACTCTATACTTATCATATCTGGTAGGAATTGTGGGGCAGTGTCAAAAAGAATGATTTAAATCCTCTCTAATCTTTCACATCTTTACTACCAACTTATTAAATTTGCTATTGATATAGTTTTCTAATTTTTTCATGAATTCATCCGGCTTAATTTCTTTTTTTGCCACCATGTCTAAGCCCTTTTCCCAACTGGCTGTTAATTTAGGGTTTAACATATCTGGCATTGATTGCATTACAATATCATAAATATATTCTCCTTTTTGGCTTGGGGTAATTATTTGTGTTTTATTATTAATTTCTATATAATTAATTTTTTCTAATTTTTTGATGATTTCTCCTCTTGTTGCACTAGTTCCAATTCCTGCACCTTTTATTTGTTCTCTTAGTTCCTCTTCTTCTATTAACTTTCCTGCATTTTCCATAGCCAAAATAATCGAACCAGAATTATATCTATTTGGTGGCGAAGTTTCTGCTTCTTTAATTTCAAAATTTTTAATCAAAACTTCTTGTCCTTTTTTCAATTTTTTCAAAATTTCTAAGTCTGTAGATTTATTTTCACTATTCTTATTTTCTTCTTCTTTGTTTTCCACATCTTGCTCACTATTTGTGGATTTTTTCTTTTTATTTTCTTGTTTATCAATTGGTTTTAAAATTTCCAAAAATCCTTGCTTTACGCATACTCTTCCGCTTGTTGTAAATGTTTCTTTCTTTTCTTTATCCATTTCTACTTCTATGGTTAATTGAATTTTATTATATTCTGCTGGTGGATAAAAAATCGCTAGAAAACGCTTTACAATCACAAGATAAATATCTTTTTGCAATTGTGGTAAACTATTGAAATTTTCATATCCTTGCCCTGTTGGAATAATCGCATAGTGGTCTGTAATTTTGCTATCATTAACATATTTCGTCTTAGCTAAATTGGTAGAATATTTTTCCTCTACCATTTTTTTGATATATCCTTGGATTTCTTCATTTTTACAGCCTTTCGCAATTCCATTTAGGTTTTTATTGATTTCTTTACTAACTGCAGTTGATAACACTCTGGCGTCTGTTCTAGGATAGGTAACCAACTTTTTCTCATACAAATTTTGAATAATTTCCAAAGTTTCATCTGGCTTGATTTTAAATCGTTTGGTACATTCATTTTGAATTTCTGCTAAGTTAAATAGCAATGGTGCATTTTCTTTTTGTTTTGATTTTTTTAATTCTGTTATAACTGCTTTTTCATTGCTTAAACTTAATATAAATTCTTTAGCATCTTTTTCTTTTTTAAACCCAGTTTCATTATATAATTTAGGAGATTCCCATACTGTGGATTTTTCTGTTGCCTTCCAATCTGCTTTAAAGGATGATGTTTCTTCTCCAAATTCTCCTACAATTTTATAATATTTGGTTTTTACAAAATTTCTAATTTCTCTTTCTCGCGATACGACCATTCCTAATACACAAGTCATAACCCTTCCAACTGAGATAGACGCTCTATCTTCATGGATATTTTGTGCCAATCTTCTTCCAAATATGATAGAAAGTAGTCTTGAAAAATTAATTCCGATTAAATAATCCTCTTTTGCCCTTAAATAGGCACTATCTGACAAACTATCATATTCACTCATATCTTTTGCTTCACGAATTCCTCTCAAAATTTCTTCTTCTGTTTGAGAGTCTATCCAAACCCTTTTCATTTTTGCTTTCGGATTTGGCTTTGCCATCATAAAGACTAGTCTTTGTATATATTCTCCTTCTCTTCCAGAGTCTCCTGCATTATATATTTCTTCTACATCTTCTCTTTGCAATAATTGTTGTACAATGTTAAATTGATTTTGCACTTGTGGGATAATTTCATATTTCCACTCTTTAGGAATAAATGGTAACGTGTCTAGCCTCCAAAATTTTAGCTTTTCATCATATTTTTCTGGATAACTCATTGTCACTAAATGTCCCACACACCAAGTAATAATCCAATCATTAGATTCTAAATATCCATTTTTTCTACTGGTTGTTATTTTTAATGCCTTTGCAAATTCCATTGCAACTGATGGTTTTTCTGTTATAATTAATTTTTTGCTCAATTTTATATTTCTTTCCTTACTATATATTTAGGTTTTTATCAGCTTGTACCTATAAACTTATTTATCTAATACTTTCATTTTGTATTTTATCTTTAACATACTGGTTTAAAAATGCTTGTAGCTTTTGCATTTCTTGTTTTGTATGTTCATCTTCAAAATGAAATCTTTGAAAGATTTTATTAATATATGCTTCTTGATAAATAATTTGATAAGAGGCTGTATAATTGATATCAAATAGAAAGGCTAAAAAAACAAATATCTCAGTTAGTTTTTCTTTTTTCTTAAATTGATTTCTATCAATCAAAGATTTTTCATACATTTTTGAAACAATCTCATCATTTATAATAGATTGGTTGATTTCTTCAATTTCTTTCTCTGTATAAAAAATTTCTGATGCTTCATAGAAAATATCGATTTTATCCGCGTCTCTTATTATCTTACAAAATTGATTTTCTCTATCGTTTAGCCCTGTTTCTATTTGATATTTATTATGATTTTTAATTGCCAAATATAGGATATGAATATCCTCTTCGTTTTCTATATATTTTTTTATATAATCATTTTTCTTTAAAATTTCTACGCCTAAATCTCCGTGGTCAACACTTTCTCTATCTCTAAAAGTTCCATATTGTGTATATTGCTCAAATCTTGCAATGTCATGTAATAAGCCAATTAGTGTTGCTAATTGTATTTCTTTATTATCTAATTGCAAATTTTCAGCAATTTTTTTAGAAATATCTCGAACTCTTAAAGAGTGTTCTTGTTTTCCCTTTAATCGTTTATTTTCTAAATCAAATTTTTTTGTATACTCTATAAATTCATTTTCTGCCTTTTCTAAATCTATCATTTTTGACACCTCAATAGCGATTCTATCACGTTTCTATTTTGTTTTCAAGAGAACAATAGCGGGCTTTTTTAACATTATATCTGTTTATGACATTTTAAAGTCCGCTTCATTGCTCGCGTGCCAATTTTACGTTAGTAAAATTATTCATTTATAATATGATAATGAATTTAAAGATTTTAAAAAAATATTGACTAGTCAACCTTTGTTTTTTAGATATATAGAAATAAATCTGATATGATTAAATAATTTACTAAAAAAGCCTATTAATTATAAAAGCACATCAATAGGCTTTTATGCGTTTTGAACTTTTGAATTTAAAAAATATATTTGGTCATCATGTTTTTCTATTTTATTTTCACATTTTGTGATTCTTTTGTCTTGCTCTTCTATTTTTTCTGTATTTGCTTTAAATGCATCAAATAAAGCTACTAATTTTTCTCCATGCTCTACTTCGATTCTTGCTACTGAACCGCTAATCCTTCGTAATTCTTCTTTATTCTCTGCATTATCTGCTTCGATTTTTACTACTAAACCATTAAGCCTTTGTAATTCTTCTTTATTCTCTGCATTATCTGCTTCGATTTTTACTACTAAACCATTAAGCCTTTGTAATTCTTCTTTATTCTCTGCATTATCTGCTTTGATTTTTACTACTGAACCGTTAAGTCTTCGTAATTCCTCTTTAATTTTTGGAATTTCATCTAATATTTTCCAAATTTGTTTTAACTGTTGCTCTATAGCTGGTATTTCTTCTAGTTGCTTTTTCATGGCTGGTATTTCTTCTAGTTGCTTTTTCATGGCTGGTATTTCTTCTAGTTG
>CALWZZ010000099.1 GCA_944386145.1 uncultured Clostridia bacterium
TGCGTGGCTTGAGGTATATAGTGATATATATCCTAGATAAATGACTATTTTAAACGACAGAACCCGGCTTACAGATTTACTCTTTTTTCATATCATTTGGTAAAGGACAAGTAAAACATTGTTCTTTTTTTGTTATTGGATGTACAAAAGACACTTTATAACTATGCAATGCTTGCCTAGAAATCAAGGAAGAAGGCTTACCATATAATGTATCTCCAAGTAAAGGATGTCCGATACTGCTAAAATGTACACGAATTTGATGCGTTCTACCTGTTTCTAAAATACACTTTACCAAAGAAAAAGGAGGAACATCATTTTGAGGGTTACATTGAAATTCTTGTAAAACCTGATAAAGCGTTATAGACTTTTGACCATTTTCATCAATACATCTTTCAATAATACTTCCAGGCTTTCTGCCAATAGGTAAATCAATTTTTCCTGATTTTTTGTCTAAAAATCCTTCCACAAAACAAAGATATTCCTTTTTAAAAAGATTTTCAGTCATTTGTCTACTAAAAGCTTCTTGAATATATTCGCACTTTGCAAAAATAACCAATCCGAGAAGTGTTAAAATCTAAACGATTAACAGGTCGTATTTTCTTTTGTAAATCAATAGAATCAAAATAGAATTTTACACCATTTGATAGAGAATCTGCATAATGTAAAATAGAAGGGTGTATAGCGACACCAGCAGGTTTATTCACAATTAAAAACCATTCATCTTCATAAATAATTTCTAAATCCATTTTAGTAGAAACTACATTTGTGTTATCTTCAGAATAATCAAAATTCACAATCAAAGTATCATTTACTTCAAAGGAATTTCTGGTATTACAAAGAGAACCATTAAGAAAAATACAATTTTTTTCAATCAATTTGCTTAATAAACGATTTGAAATTTGTAGTTCATTTCGTAAAATGGAATGTATATTTTCATATGTATTTTTATCATATATTGTAATTGAGTAGTTAATTTCCATATTTTTTGTATATGTTATGAATGCTAACATATGCTCCTTTCAAAACTCTTATTTTACCTAAGTATATACGATATTATTTTGAAAAGCAAATGATATAAAGAAATATTGTACACTGAACTGTAACATTCAAATTTTTAAAGAGAAATTAACTCTAAAAATATATATAGACTTTTTCCTAAATTTATGATAATATATTTGTAAATTTTGCAAAGAATAAAAGATAAACAAGTATAATGCAAATAATAAGGGAGATGAAAAATTTGAACAATACATTTTATGTAACAACACCAATTTATTATCCAAGTGGAAAATTCCATATAGGAACAGCCTATACAACTGTACTAGCAGATACAATGAAAAGATATCATGCGTTAAAAGGTGAAGACACATATATGCTTACAGGAACAGATGAGCATGGTCAAAAAATTGAAGGAATTGCTGAAAAAAATGGCAAAACACCAAAAGAATATGTTGATGAAATGGCAGAACAGGCAAAAGAATTATGGAAAAAAATGGACATTCAATATGATGACTTTATACAAACAACAGAAGAGAGACATACCAAAATTGTTCAAAAAATATTTGACAAATTTATGGAACAAGGAGACATCTATAAAGGAGAGTATGAAGGCTGGTATTGTGTACCATGTGAAACCTATTTTACAGAAACGCAATTAGTAGATGGAAAATGTCCAGATTGTGGTAGAGAAGTAAAATTAATGAAAGAAGAAGCTTATTTCTTTAACATGAAGAAATATGTTGATAGATTAGTGAAATACTATGATGAACATCCTAATTTTATCAAACCAGCATTTCGAAAAAATGAAATGATTAATAATTTTATCAAACCAGGACTAGAGGATTTATGTGTTACCAGAACCAGTTTTGATTGGGGAATTAAAGTATTAAAAGACCCAAAACATGTGATTTATGTATGGTTAGATGCCTTGACCAACTATTTAACAGCATTAGGATATATGTCTGATGATGATACCTTATTCCAAAAATACTGGCCAGCAGATTTACAAATTGTAGGAAAAGACATTGCCAGATTTCATTTGATTTATTGGCCAATATTCTTAATGGCATTAGACTTACCATTACCAAAAACCATTTTGGTACACAATTGGATAATGATGAAAGATGGAAAAATGTCAAAATCAAAAGGAAATGTCATTTATCCAGAAACTTTGATTGATAGATATGGTTTAGATCCAACTAGGTATTTCTTATTACGTGAAATGCCAGTAAATCAAGATGGGATTTTCTCACCAGAAGCATTTGTAGAAAGATATAACTTTGATTTATGTAATGACTTGAGTAATTTGGTAAATAGAACGGTATCAATGGTAAATAAATATTTTGAAGGAAAAGTTCCAGAATACAATGGAACACCAAATGCAGTGGATAAAGAACTAGAAGACTATGCAACAGAAAAAATACAAGCATTTGAAGCAAAACTAAATGACTATGAAATTGCAAATGCACTTCAAGAAATTTGGGATTTCATCGCAAGAACCAATAAATATATAGATGAAACCATGCCTTGGACATTAGCAAAAGAAGAAAAAACAGAAGAATTAAAATCAGCAATGTATCATTTGATTGAAAACTTAAGAAAAATTGCGATTTTAATCAAACCATTTATGACAGATACGGCTAATAACATCTTAAGACAAATTGGTATACTAGATGTTGATAAGATTAAATGGAATGATATATATGCATATGATACTTTAAAAGATATCAAAGTAATTGAAAAAGGAGAACCTATTTTCATGAGATTGAAAGTAGAGGAAGAAGTAGAATATTTAAAATCTGTTATGAAAAAATGAGACAATTCGGGCCAGGTTGGATTTTGTCCCTTTCGTGTCGAACTATGTCGAAAACAATATATTTTCTTTTAGATATTTTTGGATGTATTTAAAATTTAACCCAAATACTGTATATACTCTTTTATTCATTAAATAGTATATACAGTATTTTGGTTTTATAATAAATCTAATTTAAAGATGTTCCAAAAAAGTGTATTGTTTTCGACATAGTTCGACACGAAAGGGACAAAATCCAACCTGGCCCGAATTGTCTCATTTTTTTTAAAATTCCTATATCAATTCTTGACAAAATAGTATATAATATAACATGGAGAAATATAAAAATAAAAAGGAAAAAGAAATGAATATCAATATAGACCAAGAAAAAATAAAAGCGTTAATACCATCTGATTTTAGCTTTACCAAAAAAGAAAAAATAATCATGCTAATCATTATTATTTTAATGATAATTGGTATCATTATTACATGGATAAATTTTGTACAAATTATGAAGGCTAATGCAGAATATGAATTCGCTTATCAGCAATATCAAGAAGCTATACAAAAAGAACAGGAAGAAGCAGAGCGAAAAAGAAGAGAAAAATTACCTAATTTAACAGAAGTAGGAAAAGAAAACATACAACATATTTATAGTTCAGATACAAAACGAGCTTTTTTAACATTTGATGATGGACCTTCTAGTAACACCAATCAAATATTAGATATATTAAATCAAAATGGAATTAAAGCAACATTTTTTGTACTAGGTTCAAATGTTGAAAAAAAGCCAGATGTTGTGAAAAGGATGTATGATGAGGGACATTTTATTGCAAATCATGGATATTCACATGTGTATGAATCCATTTACCAGTCGCCTGAAAATGTTTTAGCAGAATATAACCAATGTAATCAAGCGGTAAGAAATGCTATTGGAGAACAAGAATATAATTCTCATTTATTTCGATTTCCAGGAGGACTCGTTGGCGGAAAATATGCAGATATAAAAAATCAAGCAAATGAATTATTATTACAAAATGATATTGTTCATGTAGACTGGAATGCATTAAATGGAGATGCTGAAACTACAAAGCCTACCGTAGAATATGAAATGCAACGATTACAAGAAACAGTCGGCAATAAACAAAGTGTTGTCATATTAATGCATGACGCTGAAGCAAAGAAAGTGACTGTGGAAGCATTACCTAGCATGATTGAATATTTAAAAGAGCAAGGCTATACATTTGTTAATTTTTATGAAATTATAAAGTAAGTGTAAGTATACTGGTATACGAAAAAATCGAAAAATTCCTATACCAGAATGTTGCTTCGTGATAGTGTTGCATCAAATAGTGTAAATATGCATAATGAAATCAAAGTTTTCTACGCATCCATGTTTTTTATACAATTAAATAAAAAATATGTATAATGGAGTCAAAATTAAGATAAATTAATAATAAGAAGAGAGGAGAATTGTTTTGCCAAAGAGAACAGGAGAAAAGATTGTTGATGAAATGAAAGAAAAATTAGATTACTTAGGACTAAATCTAGAAGAAGCAAAAAATCAATTTGAAAATTATGAACCATTAAGATTTAGGGTACCAAAATTTTATGATGAAAAACAATATAGACAATATCGATATATACCAATAAAAGATATTCAAATCTTGTTAACACCAACTAATCGATTAGACGATATACAAGAAAAATATAAAAAAGCAAGTCCAATATCTGAATATTTAGACACAGAAGATGAAAGAAATTATTTAAAACATACCACATTTTTAAGAATGTTAAAAGATTTTAAAATAGAAGAGGTAGAAAAAGTACAAGAAGAACAAGCAAAACTAACGAAAAAAATTCCATTTAAAGTTAAATATGAAGGAAACTATTTATGGCAAATCTATTATGCAGAAGATACAGACCAATATTTTATGCTTGTACCAACAGAAGATACAGATTATTCAACATTTTTCTTTTTGTTAAAAAAACAATTAGAAAAAAAGAAAATAGGGAAAATATTTGTGCCTATTAGAAATGTCACATATAGTACGACCTATTATAAAAAAGCAGAATTTGAGGACTTAGAAAATTATCTATGGTTATTTACAAAAGATTGGCCATTAACTTATGAGGTATATGATAAAAGTGAAAAATTATCGATTCATATTGTAGGAGAAACAGAAGTATATGAAAAAATCAGAAGTCCTTATAAAATCAAAATTAGTAGTTTAGTAGAAGCAAATCAATTTTATAAATTGTTAAAAGCAATGTTTATTTTACAAACAGA